>CAKUOV010000025.1 GCA_934670115.1 uncultured Eggerthellaceae bacterium | reverse complement strand
CAGCAGGGCGGCGCGCCTGCCGACGAGCCGGCGCACCCCCTTCGACGCGTGCCGCCTGGCAGCCGGGTCGGGAGCCTTGAAGGATATCCCCTTGATCCAGGCCCAGTAGGCGCCGGTCCAGTTGCCCTTGCGCTGGCCGGACGGCGTCCTCTCGTCGAAGACGAGCCCGTGCCTGAGCAGGAACTTCGACAGCAGCTGCTTGGATCGGGCGACTTCCTCGCGGGCGTCCTCCAGGGCGCGCGCCAGGTCGCGCGCGGCCTCGCACTCGTCATCGGGCACCCACACCTCCACGACGTTGCCCACCGACAGCATCCTGGCCAGGAACTCGGCGTCGTTGCGGTCGTTCTTCCTGCGCCTGTCGGCGGCGGGCTTCATCATCTTGGACACCGCGCCGATGACGCAGTCGACGCCCAGGGCGGCGAGCTTCTTCTGCAGGTCGAAGCCGGTGACGCCGGACTCGTAGACGCATCTGGCCGCGGGGTCGATGGACCGGATCCATTCGGCCGCGGCGGCCGCGTCGTAGCCGAAGGTCGCGGATCTGACCTCTCCGGTCATGGCATCGAGCGCGACCGCCTTGATCGAGCGCGCGTGCACGTCCAGGCCTACAAAAGTGGTAACATTCATCATGAGAGCCCCTTCCATGAGTGCGGCGTGGCCGCCGCGGTTGATTAGACACCTTCCATTGTCGGCCTAATCCGCGGAAAGTCATGCAGCAGGGGCTCTCAATTTATTGTGTCCTGCTCATATCGTCTTTATCGAATCAGATTCATATTGTCATCCGCCTCCGTCTTCCGATCCGGGGCGTTGGCGATGCGATTCGCCTTCGCTGCCGCCGTCGTGAAAATCGTCCACGGTTCTTCGAAATCGGGCGATAATGGCCGCTGAACCCTTAAAAACAGATAACCGTGAACGATTTTCATTGCAACCCTGCGCGGCCCAACATCGCTGCCCGCCCTTTCTCTGCAGCCGTTCCTCAAACGAATTTTCCTTTGAATTTAGGCAGCCAGGTGGGCTGCTTTTTTTGCCTGTAAATCAATATTGATTGAGACTTGGTAAATGGTATCTTTTTCGATTTCTCCGAAACTCCTATGACTTTTGCAGTTGTCATTGCAAAAGTCATAGGAGTTATGCAATAATGACTGCAAAAATCATAGGAGTTTTGCAAAAGAGGTTGTGATGTATCGAGATATTCTTGTTGATCTTACGGAGTGGAAAAATCATCCGCGAAGAAAACCATTGGTTCTTACGGGGGTGCGTCAATGTGGTAAAACTTATGTAGTGGGTGCCTTTGCTCGTGAGAACTTCGACAGCTACGTAGTGCTCAACTTTGAAGAAACTGCTGCTGCATCGGCAATCTTTGACTACGACTTCGATGTGTATCGTATTATTTCAGAGATTGAATTTTTGACGAAGCAGAAAATCACATCAGGAAAAACTCTTCTCTTCTTCGATGAAATTCAAGAATGTCCTCGTGCTGTGACGGCGCTTAAATACTTTTGTGAAAACATGCCGGAGTTGCATGTTGTTTGTGCCGGTTCGCTTCTGGGCGTTGCTCTTGCGCGTAATCATGTTTCCTTTCCTGTGGGTAAAGTGAACCGAATGCGGCTTTATCCTATGAGTTTTAAGGAATTTGCCATTGCAAGCGGACATGGTGATTTTATTGACATCCTTTCAGGATGGCCTGTTGATAGGGCAATACCTGATTTGTATGCCCGTCCTATGTCCATGCTGCTTAAAGAGTATTTCATAGTTGGAGGTATGCCTGAAGCAGTGCTTACCTGGTTGGAAACCCAAGATTTTGGCTCTGCTGAACAAGTGCAACGCGATATTCTGTCGGATTATGCAGATGATTTTGCCAAGCATGCGCCCCTTTCTGAGGTTCCCAAGATTCGTTGGATATGGGATTCAATTCCAGTACAGCTTGCTAAGGAGAACAATAAATTCGTGTTTTCTCATGTGAGGGCGGGTAAGAGATCGGCTGATTTGGAGGATGCACTTCGGTGGCTTGTCGATGTGGGGCTTGTGACCCAGGTATGCTTGGTGGAAAAGCCCGAATTGCCACTTTCGGGCTTTGCTGATAGAACGTATTTTAAGGTGTATCTATCTGATATTGGGCTCTTGCGTGCCAGATCGGGGGTTTCGGCGGAAACTATCATGGAAAGCACTGAGCTTTACCGGCGTTTCAAGGGTGCGTTTGCTGAGAACTACGTGCTTAATGAGATGCTTGCACAGGGTAAGGAAGCTTACTTTTGGCGATCGGGCAACACAGCTGAAATCGATTTTATCTACGAGAATAATAGCGTGCTTGTACCGGTGGAAGTGAAGTCTGCTGACAACACGCAGGCCAAAAGTTATCGGCAATTCTGCGGATTGTACGAGCCGGTGTATGGGTTCAAGATGTCCGAGAAAAACATCGGAAGGAACAAATGCAAGGAGACCGAGACAACGAGCCTGCCGCTTTATCTTTGCTGGAATATTGATAAGTACGCTGAATAATGCTTTTTCGCGACGACTATAAGGCCGCCATGGAGGGTATCTACTCGACCTCGGTGAACGAGCGCACCATCGATGAGGCGCCGGGCGCCTACAAGCCCATCGAGGACATCATCGGTCCCATCGCCGAATCGGTGGACATCATCGATATCATGAAGCCCATCTACAACTTCAAGGCATCGTAGGGAATAGCGACGAATCGCTCCTTTTCGTCTGATGTATCCGACGTAAAACCGACGCAAATTTTTACGTCGGTTTTTTGCGCGTTCGATTTTTGAGTATCGTAGCACTGTTTTCAGTAGTGCCTTGGAGGGTTTCCTCTTGCCTTTTCGGGATGTATGGATCGGTAGACCGCAACGATTGTAGGTGGCCGATAATCGAACGACTTCTCCTTGAATCAGGACAGATTCTTTTCGCGATAAAAACGATTTTCGATATTTTGACGGTAGTTGCTATAATGGCGATAATAACGATAAAAACGAAAGATGCGAAAGCCAAGGTGTAAACATGACCTCAAGGAGCAAAAGCAAAACTAACCCGTTCAAGCCAACAGCGGGCGCCGAACCGCCCGTGCTTGTCGGTCGTGACCATGTGATTGACGACTTCATTGATGGGTTGGATGAAGGCGTTGGCGCTCCTGGCCGCCTTATGCGCATCACCGGGCCCCGCGGATCGGGCAAAACGGTATTGCTTACCGAACTCGGCGATGTTGCCCGAAAGCGAGGTTGGCTTGTGGTGGATGTCACCGCTCGCGCGGGGATGCTTGATGAAATCATTTTGGCGCTTTCCGATAAGGACGAAATTGAGCTTTCCGCGGATATAGACTTGGGTATTGTCAAAGCTCATGCATCAACGGGGCAAAAGGACGGAGCGAAGTCGATTAGGGGGGCGCTTACTAAGGCAACCAGCTCCGCTGCCGGTCGAACAGGCGTGCTTATTACTGTTGATGAGGTGCAAGATGCCGACCGTGATGAGATGGTGCAGCTTGCAACAGCTGTTCAGCATCTCATCAGGGAAGGAAGGGACATAGCCTTTGTTTTTGCCGGTATTACAACGGGCGTGCTTGATTTCCTGAATGATGCTTCGCTTACTTTTCTGCGACGCGCAAAGGCCGAAGAGTTGGCGCCCATTCCCCTGGATGAAGTTTGTGGGGCATATGCCAAATCTTTCGCTGCGACTGGCATGTCTATTTCGGGCGATGTGCTAAAAGAGGCCGCGCAGGCGACATCTGGCTACGCGTTTCTTGTGCAGCTTATTGGGTACCAGGTGTGGCGTAAGTGCAGAAGACATGTTGACGAGTCCGCAATCGTGACGATGGATGATGTCAGGAAGGGCGTGGTGGAAGCCGACCGCGAGTTTTGCGACATGGTGATTCTTCCCGCGTTGTCGGGCGTGTCAAGAAGGGGCATTGAGTACCTTATAGAGATGGCGAAGGTTGATGGGGCTATCTCCACTGCGGCAATCTCTCGGAATCTTGGCGTGAAGTCGTCATCGCTAAGCTCTACGCGTCGAACTCTTATTTCCAAGCAGGTCATTGAGCCTACCGCGCGTGGCTATGTTACGTTTTCCATACCTCGCATGAGGGAATATATGAGAGAAAACGGCGATGAGCTCATGGGCTGGTTTGGGGCATAGTGCTTTCGGATTGATGCGGGTAAACTTATGGGTGACGTCTTGCGTCTTTGTTTAGTGGTGCATGCGTCCTTCCGTGTTGTTTCTAGCTGCTGGGTGTCCAATACAAGACACACGCGTTGGACTTGTTTTGGGTATTATCGATCTATGCATAAAACTTTGAGAAAGGATGCAACATGGAGATTCGAGTAGACGCTGATAGGCTTCGTGATTACTTGAAAGACGAATACGGTACCGCTGCATTCAATGGTTCGCCTGCTGCTATTGTTGATGTGTGGGATGTGGATCGAATGAGTGGATACGAACTCCTGCCGAAAGGCCGAGGCGATGGGCATTGACCTCCGTCGATTCCAGGCTTGATTGAGGTTTCGTTTAGGGAGTTTCCAAGGGGTTTGACTGCGATAAAAAGAAGGCGCTTAGCCGTGTGCCGATAAGGCAGTAATTAGAGAAAGCTACAAAGTCGGCATTTGCTAAGCGGGATTTGATGACAAAACAGGAGGTGCTCAACGTTGGTTGGGTACCTCTTGTTTATTGTGCGGCGAAGGGTTGAAAATAGCTTATTTTCTGTTTTGTAAAGCAGGGATAACGAAAAGGGTGAAATGGTTATTGCTCTCATGTATTTCTTTGTGAAACAGTGAATCGCTGCATAGTGTATACGGTTTGCTGGGAAGTGCGTATATTTGCGGTCGTGCAAAATACCCCACAAAGCAATAAAGCCAATAGATAGGTATTTCGATGCAGAGGCTGCTGGATATTGCAGAAATCATCCTACCTCCCCCAATTGATCGAGAAGTTATTTTTTAGTTCTCTAATACGAAAAGGTTAATAAGAGTATATTTTTTGTAGGTCATGAAAAGTTTCAAAATATTACAAAACATATTGACACTAAAAGGATAAAACAGTATTTTATAAACAACGGTAAAGAGGAGGAACAAACATGGATTACGATAAAATCATACTCGATATGTTAAACCGAATTGTAAAATTGGAAGAAAAAGTAGAATGGCTCAGCAATAACGCACAAGCCAATGATACAGAGTTGCCAACTGGAAGCAAAAAATATCGCTTCCTCTCTGATTATCTCTATCAAAGCAATTTGCCACGAATCAAACTTCTTTTTACCGAAATCGAAGATATATTAAAGTTCAAGCTACCCGAGTCTGCTGTTACGCATCGTGCTTTTTGGGCGAATACGACAAGCCATTCCATCGCGCTCAGTTGGCTCAGCGTCAATTACTCTGTGGTAGAGGTAAACCTTGAAGAGAAGTATATTGTTTTTGAAAGAAAGCGAGGTTTTGGGAAAATGACGATTGATGAGCAAATGCGAATGGTTGTAGCGGAGATTATTTCCGAGTATGGTGCTCATTACGAGATTAGTTTGAAAGAGCTTTATGAGTTGCTTAGTGCTCGGTTCAAAACTAACAGCAGTAGTATTATTCCCTCGGACTACTGCTACAATCGTGTCAACAAAGGGATTGAATTTGAGGAAAAGCCGCATCTTTTCAGATTCCTTGGTGACGGAATGTATGAGTGCCTTGGCGAGGGATACCCATTTACCGGCGATGTAGAAAATGCGAACGACAGCGTTGTTGTTGGTTCGTGGGAAAACGGCGTTTTCCGTAAAAATGCGAACTGGAATCTACTTGGTCTGAAATAACTTTGCTTGCTGCTGCGCTAAAGAAGAACTCATCACTCTCAATATTAGACCAGGAAGGAACCATTTTTGATGGTTGGAGATATGACAGCGAGTGAAATGTTGGATGAACCTGAGCTTTGTGATGCTTCTATGCAGTTAAAGCACGGTAAGGACTTTTATTTTGAGAGCATAGGGTTCTTGTACCGCTCCATAGATGTTGTTACTGGCTGTAAGAGCGACTCATACAGGAGCAGTGCGCGCTTCATGAGAGGGATGCTCCATCTGCAGATCAACTGGTCAGAGTAAGATTGTAAGAGAAACGGTTGGCACAGAGTAGCAACGATGTTTGTTTATTACCAACCAAAGAATCGTTTTTCTTGTTGAGGCTGGTTTTCGTTGTTAGCAGGACGGGCGCTTGCGCGCCCGTCCTGCGTTTTTCCCAGGTAGATCTCAATCGATTGCCTCGTTCGGCTGAATTTGGGGCATGGCTCCGCTGGTCCGTCCGGGTTGGATTTCGGACTCATCCGGACGGGCTGGAGGGTTCTGCCTACTCGGTTTCTAGGCCACCTGATTCGAATCTAGGGCGCATTGGGCTTGGTGCTTCAGCGGGAACATGGTGATATATCTGAGGAGTATCAGCTCTTTCAGGATGCCATAAGAATTCTTTGTAAGGACGAGGTTGTTCTCAGTGCTTTAGGCACCTCTGAAACTCTGTCGTCCCTTGAACTTGATTTCTATGTTTGGGGTGGCGGCGGAGACGAGGGGCAGTGATCCTTCCGATGCATCTTGAAAGGATTTAATGAGCGAATTTTGCAGCCTGGCTACAGATTACTCTAGGTCGTACGGAATCCGAAAGTAGTCGAGCATCGCCTTGAACCGATCCTGCGCAGCCAGGCAGGTGTCCGTGAGGAACCCCCGCTCGTAATCCCATTCTGAGAGCCCGCGGTAGTAGAAGACCTTCATGTCGTCGGCGATGACGAATGGCACTACGCAGCTGGCGAGGCATTCCTTGAACATGACGAGCCTGCCCACGCGGCCGTTCCCGTCCTGGAAGGGATGGATGCGCTCGAAGGCCACGTGAAAGCCGAGGATGTCGACAAAGGAGTGTTTTTTGCAGGAATCGTACGCCTCCAGGAGGGCGCTTAGCTCCCGCCCGACGTCTTCGGGCAGCGTTGTCTTGCGTCCTGCCACCTCGTTGGGAAGGCGCTTGTAGTCGCCAACGGCGAACCAGTCCTTGGCTGAGTCGGTTGTGCCCGCCTTCAAGATGCGATGCAGTTCCTTTATCATCCCCTCGGATAAGGGTTGTTGCGCATGGTCGATGACGTAGTCGATGGCGCGGAAGTGGTTCTGGGTCTCCAGGATGTCGTCAATTCGTACAGGCTCGTTGCCAACTCCGATGGTTGCAGTCTCGAAGATGAGCCTGGTCTGGTCGAGCGACAGCCTGCTTCCCTCGATGCGGTTTGAGTTGTAGGTGAGCTCGATCTGGATTTTGTGGTAGATGCCGCCCTTTGTCCTGGACGCCTTCTCCTCACGAAGGCGCGAGAGCAGGGGGCTGTCCGCTTGCCCCCTTGCGTTCGAGCGGGCGGGCTTTGCCGCGTTCGCGGGTATGTTCCAGGTCTTCCCCGTGAGGAAGGCGCCGGGCACACGGCCCTGGGCGCAGTAGTTCCGCACGCTCCTCTCGGAGACGCCCCAGATTTCGGCTATCTCGGCTACGGAAAGAAGCTCCATAGGACTGCACCCCCGTATCGGCAAAAACTGACGGAATCATTATAGCAAATGACGTTGTTTATTGCCGATATCGGCAAGTTTCTTCATTTTCCAATGCTCGAAGTTTATATTTATGACGCCTTGAAGTTGTAAATCGGCTTCATGACGTCGATGATGTCCACCGACTCGGCGATGGGGCCGATGATATCCTCGATGGGCTTGTAGGCGCTCGGCGCCTCGTCGATGGTGCGCTCGTCCACCGAGGTCGAGTAGATGCCCTCCATGGCAGCTTTGTAGTCCTTCATCCTGAGCGTCTCCCTTGCATCGCTGCGCGACATGACGCGACCGGCCCCATGGGGCGCCGAGTTGTTCCACACCTCGTTGCCGCGGCCCTTCGCGATGATGGAGCCGTCGCGCATGTTCAGCGGGATAAGCACGGTTTCTCCCGTGTGCGCGGCGATGGCGCCCTTGCGCAGCACCATCTCGCCCACGTCGATGTAGTTGTGGACGGTGTGGAACTCCGACGATGCGTCAAGGCCCGTTCTCGCCAGTATCTCAATCATCATGCGCTCGCGGTTGCGGACGGCAAAGCGCTGGCAAACGTCCACGTCGTGCAGGTAGTCGTCCATGTATTGGCCGTAAAGCCAGCACAGGTCGGCGGGCGCATCAGGCTCGGCGCACCTGTATTGCGCTGCGAGCTCCTTCAGCGCCGCCTGGATCTCGTCGCGGCGCCCGGCCGCTTTGTACGAATCGATGAGCTCTTGCTTGCGCTCGAAGAATTCCCCCTTGCCGCTGTGCAAATCGACGGCGAGCTTCTGGTAGTAGGTCGCCACCTGCAGCCCCAGGTTGCGCGACCCGGAATGGATGACCAGGCGCTTCATGCCGTTCGATGCCACATCGATCTCGATGAAATGGTTGCCATCGCCAAGCGTTCCCAGCGAGCGCTTGAGGCGCCTGACGTCCTTAAGCTCGCGATAGCAGTGCAGCTCCTCAAAATCAAATTGCTCTTTGTGACCGTCCCAGACGCGGGTGCCCGAGGGAATCTCGTGGCACGCCTGATCGAAGGCGGGCAGGTCGATGGGCTTCATGCCCAAATCGGCCGTGAGCATGCCGCAGCCGATGTCCACGCCAACGAGGTTGGGCACCACCGCATCCGCGACCCGCATCGTCGTGCCGATGGTGCAGCCAATGCCGTAATGTGCATCGGGCATGATGGCGGTATTGGCGCCCTCCGCGAAGGGCATGCCGAGCATCGTGTGGATCTGCTCGACGCATTCTTCCTCTATGTTCGTCGCGTAGCACGCCGCCGTGCCATGCGTTCCCTCGATTGTGAACATAATCTTCTCTTTTCCAGTCTTAGCCATAAACTATTACATATCGCGAATGGTACGCTTCAAGCTTCTTGTCGTCTGGGGTATGTTTCGTACATGGACGACAAACCTATGTCGCCAGATAGCCCGATTCAAACGATTCCCTTCGCGCTGAGGTTTGCTCCAAATCCCATTGGGATAGTATTCTTTCGAGTAGAACCCGTCGTGGAACTCGCGCAGCCCTTGCGTCTCTTGGTCAACTCTAAGGAAACTCAACAGGTTGGCGCATTCGACGAAGTCGATCTCATGCTTGAGGTGCGCTGACGCGATCGCGACCTGCCAGCTTCCATTTTGCAAGGCCGTTGTTGGCGCTGAAATAAGGACGGACGTCCGTTGGATGCTCCGCCGCGACTCTGGTAGCCTTCTAAGCCTTCCATTGCAAGTAATCAAGGAGGTAAGAAGATGAGTGCATTCGACAAGATTGTTGGATACGAGCAGGTTAAACGTGGGTTGGCGCAAATTGCGGACCGCCCTTGTGGTTTTCGGCCATCTGTCCTCCGCCTGGCGCACGCGGAACAGGTAGACGAACCAGTTCAGATACGACTGCAGGTTCGCGGGGCCCATGCCGGTGAAGCGCCACAGGTAACGCTTGAGCCATGAGCTCAGGTTGTTGGCCATCTCCATGGCGTCGAGGTGGACGGGGTCGGCCAAATCGGCCTTGTAGGTCTCCTGACACCTGGACAAATCTATGATTGGCAGGGCAATCATATCAGAGGGGGCTTGAGAGCGCCACAGTGGAACCGCCATCGGGACCCGCATGATCCTAGAGTGTTAGAAAGAAGAAAATCAAATGAAACAGAACGATGCCTATATCACTTTCCTTAGAGCGATAGGGGAGCGCGGCAATCACGGCGCAAAGGAGGGATAATATCAGCCCAGCCTCCTTTGTCGGCAATAAACCAATGGCTCCATTGCGACAAATACCGTTGTTTGTTTCCGATGCCGGATGTTTCTCGGCAAAAACACCCATGTGGGCAAGCCGCCGGGCAACAGAGTCTCCATAGGCTTTAAGGTTTTCGAGGCATGTCACGCATCCACCTGCAACTTATCAGGCAATATGCCCCTCGCCACCTGGAAGATGAAAAAGCTTGCAAGCAGCCATCTAGAGCCACCTATCCAAAGTGCTAAGAACGATCAAGCCCCCTATGCGGCATCCCTTTTTCCCGGCGCCGCAGAAAACTCGCTTGAAGCAATGGCAAAACCAGCGTTTCAGGCGGCATCTTCAGTCGAATACCCCAATCCTTTACGGCATGGCCTATGTCTGGTTAACCTTGCGATGCGCGAATGCTCAACGCTTAAAATATCGGCAGCGCTTATAGAAGACAACCCTTGTCTTTTTGCAGCACTGCCCTGGCATCGGGAAGAGCTCGCAAGCTTTCGGGGAAGGCGCGCAAACATAAAGCGAGCCTGCACGATCTTGATGCAGCAGGCTCGCCTCTAAAAGGGGAGCTTCGATGAGAAGAAGGGGAAGGGGAAGTCATCGAAGCACTGAAAAGTTTTTTGAAAACGAATAAGTCAATGCTTATCTTTGCGCGCCGCAACAGCGGCACGACGCTTGTTGAAATCGACGCCGAACGTGCAGCGATTACAGCCGGTACAGCGGTAGCACAGCTTGCCATGCGCATCACGCAAGCTCATAACAAGATTGTGGTCCCGAATCTCGGCATCTAGACCATTTCGAGAAGCCGCCGCGCATTTCGGCATTTCCATTCACCGCCTAAAGAACCAATCGCAATCAAATAAATCAACCGAAGCGGTAGGAAACGCCGCAGAAGGCAGCCGGCTGATTCCATTTCTTCACAATCGTGTCGCCGCAAGCGATGCGGCAGGTGCCGCACTCAAGGCAGCCGGCGTAATCGAAGGTGCGCTCGCCGTTCTCGTCTTCGCGGTAAAGGCCCGCGGGACAAACGCGTACAAGCTTTCCGAATTCAACGGAATCGAGTTCGGACAGACTCTCGCAGGCCAACTCAATATGTGCGTTTTCCTCATCGACGGAAAACTTGTCAACGGAAATCAGCTCATCGACGCGACAAGTGATGGGTCTTAGCTTCTTCATCATAGCGCCTTCACCGCCTTCTTGATCTCTTTAGCGGTCTTCAACAATCCGCGTTTCTTGATTATGGGCATCAGCCTTTTCATCAGATGCTGCTGGGGCTTGCCGTCAACCACGAACAAGCAGTCAAAAACCTCACCTATCATCTTGGGGTAATCGGTAAACATGCTCTCCCAATGCTCCATGGTCTCAGGCCAGTCTTTGAACGTGCGCATGTCCTGAGTGACAAAGGAGCGATCCATCGCTTGCTTGTAGGAAGAAAGGCCAACGGCGCTCACATCCTCAGCATCAATGGCGGCGCAAGCCGCTTCGGCAGCAAACTGGCCCGTTGCGGTTGCGAAATCGAGCCCGCGGACCTGATAGCCAAGGTTCATGCAGAGGTTTGCCGCATCGCCGACGATCAGGCAACCAGGATAAACCGTCTCGGGAATCGAGCTGTATCCGCCTTCGGCGACCATATGGCCCGAATGCTCGACCATCTTCGCGCCTCGAATAATCGGCGCGACCGCAGGATGCTTCTTGAAATCATCGAAGGCCTGGTAGATGGTGGTGTCAGACCCTGAGAGTTCCTTGATGGTCGCAACCAAACCTAGGGAAATCGACTCCTTGTTGGTGTAAAGGAAACCGCCGCCGACGTTGCCGTGCGTGCAGTCTCCCACGAAAAGCATGGCGGCGCCCTCGCCCTCGGGGCAAAGGAACCTATCCTCGATGGTTTTGGGGTCAAGCTCGAACACTTCTTTGATGCCGACGGCCATCTGGTTGTCTTTCGTTCGGGAAACGCCCAAGAAGCGCTCCGCCAAAAGCGCGTTCTGGCCTTCGGCCAGGATTACAACATGGCAGGTAAAGGTGTCTTCGCCTGCTCTGATGCCGATAACCGCACCCGAACCATCTTTTACCAGCTCCTCTACCGGGATGCCGAAGATAAGTTCCGCTCCGGCGGCCTCCGCCTTGTCGCAAAGCCACTGGTCGAGCGTGGTTGCGAGAACGGAATAGGAATCGCTTGTGGGCTTTCGCAGGTTATCCGAGCTGTGGTCGAACGTCACGGCGGAAGCGGGATCGAGCATGCACAGGCGCTCATGGGTGATCTTTCGCTCGAAGGGATTGTCGGCCTCCCAATCGAAGTCCTCGCCCTCGTATTTGGCGATGACGCCCTTCAGCGCATGGGCGTACATGCGCCCACCCGTCATGTTCTTCGCGCCGGCATATTCGCCGCGATCGATAAGCAGCGTGGATTTGCCTTGCTTGGCGGCAACGTACGCCGCGGTCGCGCCGGCGCAGCCTGCGCCCACGACGATGACGTCGAAATCGCGTTCTTCCATGCCATCCCCTCTCTCTACTTCCGAAAAGATAAATCTGCAAGATGCCTCTTCTTCGCTATTTCCTGCATCTTGGCTGGCATTGTGAAACCTCAAAGCGTTTGAGAGTCAATAGTCAAGACTTGTTTTTTCAAAATAATTTATTGGGGAAAATTTCTCGGCAAGTGGCTTGACTCTCAACCAGCTTGAGGTTCTAGAGTCGCGGTAAGCGGTTGGAAGACCGTTGCAAACGGCTTTTACGCATCGCAAGCGGCTTTCTTGCACCCGTGAACGGAGAGGTTGGTTTTAGAACGAAAGGAAGTTCCTATGTGGAAAAATCAAGCTAAACCGGAATTCGGTTTGCTCAACGATCTGAAAGTTGTGCATGCATCCTCGTCCCTTGCCGGCCCGCTGGGCCCGACGTTCTTCAGCGAATACGGGGCCGACGTCGCCTGGATCGAAAACGCCGACGCGCCTGACTACACGCGCACCCTCCACAACATCCAGCCCGAATCCGAGCGGCGCAACCAGCGGGCCATCGGCATTCGGCTTCGCTCCGAGGAAGGTCGCCAAATCGTCTTGGACCTGATCAAGGACGCCGACATCTTCATCGAATCCTCCAAGGGCGGCCAATTCGACCGCTTGAACCTGTCCGATGAAACCCTTTGGGAGGTAAATCCCAAGCTGGTCATCGCCCATATCTCCGGATACGGGCAAACAGGGCTTCCCGAATACGTGAACCGAGGTGGCTTCGACGCGACGGCCCAGGCGTTCTCCGGGTACATGTGGGAAAACCAAAACGGCGGAGCAACGCCCCCTTACGCCGTCGGCCCCTATGTCGCGGACTACATCACCGCGATCTGGACGGCGATGGCATGCCTTGCAGGCGTTCATCACGCGCGCATCACCGGGCAGGGCGAGTCGATCGACGTGGCGCAGTACGAGCTTATGATGCGCTGCTCCATTTTCGCAACCGACTACTTCACGTTCCACAAGGAATTCCCCAAGACCGGCGAGAAATCCATGATCGCCGGCTGGGGCGGCTTCCCGTGCAAGGACGGCAAGATTTTGTACTGCTGCTTCTCGGGCGCATCGACGCTTGAGAAGGTCTGCAAGATCATCGGCCTTGATTACGGCTCCGAGTTGTTCCCGGCAAAGATCGGCCTGTACAATATCGAAACTGAATCCGGCAAGGCATTTGAGGCCGCCTTGGTCGAATGGCTCTCCGAGCGCACTTGCGACGAGGCCGAAGCCGAGATGCTTGCCGGCGGAGCGCCCGTTTCTAAGGTAAACAGCTGGGAGGATGTCGAGAACAACCCCCATATCCAGGCCCGCAACGTCATCGAAGAGTGGGAAACGGTAAAGGGTACGAAGCTTCGCGCAGTAGGGCCGTTGCCCAAATTCAAAAACAACCCCGGTCGCGTGTGGCGGCCTGCTCCGAGCTTCGGCGAAAACAACGAGGAGATTCTCCACGAGCTCGGATACGACGACGACCAGATCAAGAGCTTCTACGACAAAGGCGTCATCAACAAAGACTGGGATTTGTCGCTTTCCCGTTAAACGAAAGCCATCTTTTAATCGCTTCATTTTAGGTAACTCGGCCTGGGGTTTGAAATCGGTTCAAAAAAAAATGATTCAGGCCCCAGACTCGTTGCAGATACGTAAACAGCTTAGGGATGGGCTTTACGTATAGGAGGGGCCCTGCTGCAAAAGCAGGCTCGAAAAAAACAAGAAAAGGAAAGAAAATGACTGAGCAAAAGAAGGGTGGATTCCACTACGGTTGGGTCGTATTCATCGCGTCCTGTCTTATCATGCTGTTCCCATGCTGCTTCACCTTCAACGCGGCATCCGTTTTCTACACTTCCGTCGCGGCAGAATTGACGGGCGGCAGCTCCGCTGCGGTGGGCCTGTACATGACCATCGTCTATCTGTCCATGTTCGTTTGCCTGTGCCTTTTGCAGGTCGGCCGCCTATTTGACAAATTCCCCGCTCGCTGGGTCCTTACCATTTGCGTCGCATGCATAGGCATTGCGTTTATCATCATGGCCCAGGCGGCGACGATTTACCTGTTCTACGTCGCAGGCGCGCTTCTCGGCATCGGCAACTCCATCATCCTCTACCTGCTCGTTCCGGTAATGTTCGGCCGCTGGTTCAAGCGAAACGTCTCCACCCTGGTTGGCGTCGGCATGGCCATGACCGGCATCGGCGGCATGGTGTTCAGCCCCATCGCCACTTCCATCATCACCGCCTACAGCTACCATACCGCCTACATGATCTACGCCGCGGTAACGCTGGTCGTCGGCATCCCCTGCGCGCTGCTCATCGCCAGCAGGCCCTCTGACAAAAACCTCATGCCCGTCGGCTACGACGCAGCGGCAGAAGCGGAAGCCGCGGCCAAGACCTCCGTCGTCGAGGGCGTTACCGTCAGCACCGCCCTCAAGCAGCCCGTTGCCCTGATTCTGATCGCGGTCTACGCGGCGTGCGTCAACTTCGGCTTGACCATGAACTTCTACCTGCCCAGCTACGTCAAGTCGCTCGATGCCTCCCTCGTTGGCGCAGACCCGCTCATGGTTGGCGCAACCCTGTCCTCCGTCGTTATGTTCGGCTCGCTGATCGGCAAGCTCGTGCTTGGCTGGACAAACGACAAATCCGTTCAGGGCTCAGTTATCTTCGGCTTGCTCTCCGGCATCATCGGCTTGGCCTTGGTTCTGTGGGGCGTTCAGGTCAACTTCTTCTTGGCCTACATCGGCGGCGCTTTGTTTGGCGTGTTCTTCGCATCCGCAACCACCACAACGCCCGCCATCGCACGTCTGGCCTTCGGCAACCTGGACTACTCCAAGATCTACGCCTACATCACCGGCGTGTGCGCCCTGTTCGCAGCATTCGGCTCCACCATCTGGGGCGTCATCAAAGACGTTACCGGATCTTTCACCGGCGCCTATTTGGCGGACATGGCAATCATGGCCATCGCGTTCCTCTTCGCGTTCGGCGGCCTCGCCGTTTCCAAGAAGCTTCCTCGTGAGAAGGAAGAGCGTTAATCAGCTCCCTGCGCGGGCGGCTCTCCTCTTTAACGCCGGGAGCCGCCCGCTCTTAAACAGGCTTTTTGCCAGAGCGGATAGGAATCAATCCATTCTATTCTCCCCAGAGCGAAGACAGCCCCATCCGCCCCGACAAGAAGCTTGGCGCCGGCAAACGGCAACAGGCAAAGCTTAACGAATCGCGAAAGCCCTGAAGCGGTCCATCCTTTACTCGGACAGAAACGTTTTCGATGATTCTTGAGTACTGAAAGGGAAGGGAACCATGGAACACCAACATCGCGGCATTCATCAGGGATTTCTCGTTTTTATCGCTTGTTGCATCATCTGCTTCTCATCGGTGACCCTCTCATTCAACACGATGGGCATCTTCTATACTCCCGCCGGCCAGGACCTAGGCATCGAGACAGGGACGTTTGGCACCTACATGTCGGTCCAGTATCTGGCCATGGCCGTCTCAATGGTGTTCGGCGGCAAGATACTGTCCCGATTCAATGCCCGCTGGGTTTTGGCCGGGTGCTGCTCGATGGTCTCCGCGGGCATCCTTCTCATGTCCACCTACGACTACATCTGGCAGTTCTATTGCTCGGGCGCGCTCATCGGATGCGCTAATTCCATCCTTTTGTACCTCATGGTCCCGACGATGATCGACCGCTGGTTCAAAGATCGCGTCGGCTTCTTCGTGGGAATGTGTTTGTGCTTCACCGGCGTGGGCGCCGTTGTCTTCAACCCCCTGGGCGGCTGGGTCATCGAGAACTTCGGATGGCGCGCAGGTTATCTGGTGTTCGGGCTGATCACCGCGTGCCTCGGTCTGCCAAGCGCAATTTTTCTCATCAGAAACAAGCCTGAAGACATGAATCTGACGCCCTGGGTGAGCGCCAAGAGCTCGAAAAAGGACCCCGCCAAGGCTGCAGAGGCGATTCGCGGCGTCATGTTCAAAGACGCATTGCGCACCCCCGCGTTGTGGCTCGTAGCACTGTACGCCGGCATGATGGATGTCGGCATCACGCTTAATTACTACATCCCGTCATATGTGTCGTCTCTGGCGTACGGGGTGTTCGCGGCGTCTACCGTGGCATCCGCCATCATGGTCGGGCAGATGGTCGGCAAGCTTCTTTTGGGCTACATCAACGACATCAATGTGAAGCTGGGCGTGGTAACCGCGGTTTCCTGCGGCATCATCGGCGTGTCGGTCATGACTTTTTTGGGCGGCTCCGGAATCTACTTCCTATACGTCGGCGGGTTCTTCTACGGCATCTTCTTCGCGGGGGCGACGGTGACAACATCCCTGATGACCCGTGGTATTTTCGGGTCAAGGGACTACAGCCGCGTTTTCAGCGTGGTATCTACCGTGGCCACCTTGAGCTCGGCTTTCACCTCCGCCATATGGGGGGCGCTCATCAACGCGACGGGAAGCTATACCCTGACCCTTTCCATCGGCATCGTAATGATGTTTGTCACCTTCGCCATCGGCTTTCTGGCATTCTTCTTCGGCAAAAAGGTGAAATACGAATAGACGCGCATCAGCCAATAGGCAAGATGAGCCGATGAGCGAACCCCTCCTGCGATAAGCGTCGAATTTACGAGAGAGCATTCAAGATGAATACGTTGACTACTGATTTTTCCCTAATCGAGCAAGCGGTCAAAGACTACGAACCGCTTTGGCAAAAGGATTACGACCCATCGGTAGACCGGCATTTCGATCCGCCGGCATCAACGATCAAGCAAACGATGCTTGACATCCTTGGGCGCTGTCCAGACGACCCGTTCATCTACGTAGAAGACGATATCATCTCGCGCAAAACTGCCGACGAACAGGCAAATAGGTTCGGAAACGCCCTGCTATCTCTTGATGCTAAAAAAGGGGAGCGGGTGAGCTTGATCGTCTCGAATCGCCCCGAGGTCATCTACGGCTTCATGGCCTGCTACAAAACAGGCCTCGTTGCCGCCGCGTACAATCAGCGCTGCACGAGCTACGAGATATGCAGCTCGATTGACACGGTGGGGTCAAGCGTCGTCGTAATCGAGCAGGATCAGGCGCGCAAGGTAATCGACGCCCTGGCAAAAGGCGGGTGCGCGTCGGTGAAAAGCGTGGTCGTCATCGACAAACCCACCGATGAAATAGAAAGAGCGGGAAACGCCAAGGTATACAGCTTCGAGGCGCTGGTGTCTGGAGCGGATCCGAAAGAGCCCGAGGTGGAGGTTTGTCCCGCCGATAACGCCATCCTTCTTTTCACCGGCGGCACAACCGGGGTAAGCAAAGGCGTGTGCGCGACCCACGGCCACATGGTCCGCGAGATAAAGACAATGCATCACTGGGCGTCACCCGCGCTCAAAACGCCTGATCCCAGCGTGTTGATCTGCATGCCGCTCACGCACATCATGGGCATCAACTACGGCATCCACTGGCAGGTCATAAACGGCGGCAGCTGCATTTTCGCCAAGGGCGTGCATTGTGACGAGATCATCGAGTCTTTCGAGAAATACCGCCCCACCATGTGGGCCACGCTTCCCACGCTTCTGCACTGCGTCAGCCTGGATGAACGCCTGGGAACATGCCCGTACAAAGATCTTGAGTTTGTCATTTTCGGAGGGTCCTTCATCTCCTATGAGACGCTAAAGACTCTAAGCACGAACACCAATGCATGCTTTGCCGAAAGCTACAGCATGTCCGAGAGCTTCGGCTTCGTGAGCGCCAACCCCGTCTTAACCGGAGGAAAGCTTGGAAGCATAGGCATCCCCATAAGCGGCATAGACATGCTTATCGTGGATGCCCAAGATGGCCTGAAGCCATGCCCTCCCGGCGAGCGCGGCGAGATAGTATTCCGCGGCGAGCAGATTGCAAAAAATTATTGGAACAATCCCGAGGAAACCGCAAAGGCCATCAAGGGCGGCTGGATGTACACCGGCGACATCGGCTACATGGACGAAGACGGCTATTTCTACATCGTCGACCGCAAGAAAGACATGATTGTCGTAAGCGGCTTTAACGTTTTCCCCAAGGATATCGACGAATGCCTAATGCAGCATCCGGCAGTCGCAGATGCCTGCACCATCGGTGTCCCCGATGCGCATTCGGGAAATCGTCCCAAGTCGTTCGTTGTTTTGAAAAAGGACTGCTTTGCGACGGAAGACGATCTGCGCGCCTGGTGCAAGCAGCGGTTGGTCGCCTACAAGGCACCCCGCTACATCGAATTCATAGATGCGATCCCCACCACGAAAAACCGCAAGCAAGACAGGAACCTGCTGCGCGAGCGCGAGGCGAAGCGCACTCAAAGCACAGCTTGCCAGGCGGGAGGCATTGCCAAGAATGGTTCGGAAAAAGAAAGCTAAATTGCCCGATTTTGCCTTGACTCTCAAAGCGTTTGAGGGGTCACCATGTATTCGTAAGGTCCATCCCAACCTTTATGTATCGGTTACTCGAAACATCACGGACTTGCACCAAAAGGAGGAAGAAATGATTGACTTCAGTATCACCGATGAACAAGAGCTCATGCTTGAGAACCTGCGTGAATTCGTCGCGCGCGAATGCCCCGAAGAGAAGATCAAGAAGTGGTACGAGCAGCGCTACATCGACCAAGACGTCCGCAAGGCCTACCTTGAAGCCGGCTTCGGCTATATGTTTGTCCCGGAAGAGTACGGCGGAGTCTCCTCAGACGCGGTGACGCTTGCGCTTGTTGTCACCGAGCTCATCAAGAGCGCAAAGGCGACGATGCCCTTCATGTCCTACGGCCTGGCCATGTACGACATGTCCGAATTCGCTTCCCCGGAGCTTATGGAAGAGGCGATGAAATACTACGAGGAAACGGGCGAGCAGGCCTATTCACTGGCCCTCTCCGAGCCCTGCGCCGGCTCCGACAACCAGGGAATGACGACGACCGCCCACTGGAACGGCGACGGCACCGTGACCCTGAACGGAACGAAAACCATGGTATCTTTGGCCGAAACGGCTCCGTTCATGCTGGTCATCGCAAAAGACGAGGACCCCTCCCGCGAGAACAAGAACATGTCCATGTGGATCATCGACCCCAAGCAAGAAGGGGTGACGCTCGCTCCGCTGCACAAGATCGGCCAGCAGATTACGAACTTCTCGGAAGTCTACCTGGATAACGTTGTCGTTCCCGAAACCGCCCTTCTGGGCGAGCGCGGCAAGGGATTTTTGCAGCTCATGAAGAACTTCGAGCTCGAACGTATCATGCTTGCTTCCCATTCTTTGGGCCTGGCGAAGGCCGCGATGGAGGAGGCCGCCGTCTACGCGGGCCAGCGCATGGCGTTTGGAAAGACCATCGGAAGCTTCCAGCTGATCCAGCAAAAGCTCACCGACATGGAGATCGCCGTCCAGAACATGGAAAACCTGCTGCTGAAAACCGCCTGGGAATTCGATCAGGGCATCTCCGTCCGCCTGGACAGCGCCCTTGCGAAGCGCTACATCTCGATGCAGTCGACATGGGTCTGCTCCGAAGCGCTCCAAATCATGGGTGGCATCGGCTACACCACAGAATCCTGCGTTGGCCGCTTGTGGATTGACGCCCGCGGCTCGCAATTCGGCGGCGGCACCGACGAAATCATGGTGCACATCGCCGGCCGTCAGATCATCAAGAAGTACGCTCGCAACTAACGTTTAGGAGCCGGGATATGAACATAGTTACTGTCGCGAAGATCGTCCATGACGACCAGGATATCATGGTCGCCGCCGATCGAACGCTCGATCACTCCAAGGCGCGCCCCACGGTGAGCACCTACGATCTGAACGCCATCGAGGCCTCATCCCTTGCGGCCAAAGAGCAAGGCGCGACGCACATCGTGGTATCGGTGGGCACTCCCTATATCGACGAGACAAAGAACAACAAGAACATACTCGCGCGCGGCGTTGATTCCCTAACGCTTGTCATGAATGAGGGCTACGCCGATCTCGATGCTAAAGCGACGGCCGAAGCGCTGGCCGGCGCCCTCAAAGACACGCCCGCCGACCTTATCGTCTGCGGCGACGGCTCCGCGGACATCTACGCGCAGCAGGTCGATATCCAGCTTGCGCAGGCCTTGGGCCTGCCCGTCGTGACGGCGGTAAGCAAGTTTTCCTTCGAAGGAGGCACCCTTGTTGCCGAACGCATGCTCGAAACGGAAAAAGAAGTGGTAGAGGTTGCGCTGCCTGCCGTCGTCTCCGTTGTTCCCGACATCGCGCTTCCGCGCATCTGCGGCATGCGAGACATCATGCAGGCGGGTAAAAAGCCTGTGAACAAGGTGGAGGGGGCAGACGTCTCTCGCGGCGTCGAGATCGTCGAGACGCTTGCACCCGAGCCCGCGCCGCGCAAGAAGATTGTATTCGACGCCAGCACCGATGGCGATCTGGATAAGTTCGTCGCGGCTATCGCCGAGGCTGTCCGATAGGAGGCGCAGAATGAGTATTTTTGTTATCGCGGAGACCGAAAAAGGCGCTCGCGGCCTGTGCGCCGGGGCTCGCGGCCTGGGCAGCGAGGTGGCGCTTGTCTCCTTGAGCGAGGCAACCAAGATCACCGGCATCGCGGACATCGTTTACTCCATAGCGGTTCCAGCCGATGCGCTCGTCGAATCTGCGGCAGCCACGGTGTGCGACCTGGTTGCAGAAAAGGCGCCTGAAACCATATTGGTGGAGCCCACGCGGCGCATGAAGGTTATCGCCGGAAAAGTCGCCGCCAAACAAGGGGTCTCGGTCATCACCGATGCGGAAAAGATCGAAGGGGGCGTCGCTACCAGCCTGTTTTTCGGAGGCATCGCGAATCGCAAGGCGAAAACCGCCGGCTCCGTGTCGATATTCACCGTTTCGCCCTCCGCATTCGCGGATGCAATCGCCACGGGCACCGAGGCGATAGAAGAGATCGCCTATGTCACCGATGATACCGTTGAATTACGCAGTCGTGAGGCGCTGCCTCCGGCAGGCGTCGACCTGACCGCAGCAAAGAACATCGTCGCTGCAGGCCGCGGATTCACAGCCGAAGAGGATCTGCACTTGGCGCGCGATCTCGCGGCGAAGATAAAGGGCGAAGTTGGATGCACCCGTCCACTGACGGAAGCCGTCAACTGGATGCCGCGCGAAACTTATATCGGAGTTTCCGGGCTCATGCTCTCGCCCGAAGTGTACGTCGGCATCGGCGTGTCGGGTCAAATGCAGCACATGGTGGGCGTCAATACGGCAAAGACGGTTATCGCAATCAACAAAGATTCGAATGCCCCTATCTTCGACCAAGCCGACTACGGTCTGATCGGCGATCTTAAGGCGGTTTTGCCCGATATCATCGCCAAGCTGTAACCTTTAATCCGGAATCAAGCTTCTCGTCAAGCGCAAGGCTTGAATCTCCAGGAAAGGTGCCCGCAAAAGCGGGCGCCTTTCCCCGTTTGGAGGCAAGAGAAAAGGAGGTATCGCATGCAAGGTCCAGGGCAATCGAGCGCTTCGAGCGCGAGCGCAGCAGGCGACGGAAAGGCGGCCACGCCGCAAATCGGTGTTCCCGAGCAGGTCGCGAGCGACATATACCGGATCTGCGTTCCGCTTCCCGACAATCCGTTACGTACGCTGAACTCATACGTGATAGCCGAAGGAGAGCGCCCTCTCGTCGTCGATTTGGGGTTCGACCTGCCTGAATGCTATGAGGCGCTCACGCGTGGCCTGCATTCGCTCGATATCTCCTGGGAGGATGTCGACGTGCTCTTTACCCACGGACACCCCGATCATTGCGGCATGATAAACCGGGTGGCAAGGCCGAAAACCACCTTTTACGCAGGCTTTAGGAGCTTCTACGACGTGCACGAGGAATACCACGTGCACAATCGCGGGTTCCTCGCTTGGCTGCGTGGGGGATACGAACTCCTGCCGAAAGGCTGCATCTTTCCGCCCGTCTCAGAGCAGGAACGGCGGCAAATCCTCAACCACGCGATCGATTACAGCTCCATGGGGGAGGTCGCCATCCCCCATACCGACATAGCGCCTCAGCTCCTACGCGATGGCGATTGCCTTGTCCGAGGGAAAAGAAGATTTCAGGTTATCGGCACAACGGGCCACTCTCCGAGCCATCGGTGTCTCTACGACCCCAGCGATAAGCTGCTGATCTGCGGCGACCAGCTGCTCGCGCGCATAACGCCTGTCATCGTCTCGTTTTCTTTGGGAGAGACGGTTCTTGCCGACTACATCGGCTCCACGCGCGCCCTCGCCGAAAAGGACTGCGCAATCGCGTTGACGGGCCACCGGCAATTCATCGAGGACGTGCCGAAGCGCGCAGCCGAGCTAATCGAGCATCATCGACAAAGGAGCAGCGAGATACTTCACGCATTGAGCGATAATCCAGTAGAATTGGTAACCATCGCGAAAGCGGTAACGTGGCGCAGCCCGATTCCGAACTGGGACGATTGGCCCCTCAAGCAGAAGTACTTTTCCTTGGGGGAGACGCTATCCCATTTATCGGACCTCGAGTCAAGAGGCCTTGTCGATCACGAAATTGAAGGGGAGTCGATTAGGTTCAAAATCAAGCAGTAGCATTTTGCAAATAGCAGTTTTTCGCTGAAAAAAAAGCGTTGGGGGGCGCTTAAGGGAAGGGGAAGCATGAGAAAGCACTACCGTATTGGCAAGATTTCAAGCCTGATGGGAATATCGTCTGAGGCAATCCGTTACTACGAGCGCGAAGGAATCATCACCCCGCAAAAGGACAACTGTTCTGGGTACCGCGCATATACCGCATGGGGCTTGCACGTCCTCATTCGGACGAGAATGTTCCGAAAATACGGCTATTCCCTGCTCGATACGACCAAGGCCCTCCAAGAGCCAGACATGAACGAAGTCGTCAAAAGCCTATCGGAAAAAGAAGTCGAGCTTGAGGAATCGATCCGCCACCAGAATCACATTTTGGAACAGCTCAGAAGCGACAAGCACATGCTGCAAGACTGCTCGACGAACGTGAATAAATTCCGTTTAGCCTATTCGCCCACCATGGCGTTCATAGACACGCAGAGAAGCTATGAGATCCTCGACGAGAAAGTCGACCTCTACCGCTCTTGGATCGATCGCGTTCCCTATGCGGCATCGGGCGGCGTTTTCGACTTGGCGGAGCCGGGGAAAAGCAACCTGAGATACGGGCTGGTCATCGATATCCGCAACATAGAGGCAGGCTCGCTTGAAAAAATTCTTCAGGAAAGCGGTAACGAGACCAAAGATGTAGAAATCATCCCTTCACAGCGCTGCCTGAACACTTTTTTCCTCTCGGGCTCGGACAAAGAGCTTTGCATCGACATGTTCCAGCCCTCCTTTGATTTCATGAAAAGACATGGCCTTACCGCAACGAGTTTTCCTTTTGCTCGCATGGTTCACATGAGCAAGCAGCCGAACGGGGAATACGTGAGTATCTATCAGGCATGGACGCCCTGCGAGGGAGAAATCGAATACTGCGAGCCCATGGAACGGGACAAGGATAAGCCCTCTGAGTTTATCTAAAAAGAGGGAATTGGGGCAATGAGAAAAATATGAGCGCGGGAAGCGCTGCAACATCCAGTGTGCCCATTGTTGCCGTGTGATTTGGCAGGCAGCATTACGCATCGCGAAAAACGCGCATCAGTCGGCAGGATCTCGTCGTTTGCGCGCATGCAAATCCGAATCCGGGGCTCTCTTGCGAATTCACTTCCGATTCATATACGTTAACGGAAGCGAATCTTAATACACTTCCGTTAAACTAGACAATTGGAGCATTGGGTCGCACACGTCTTTACGCGGAATATGCCCAGCTCCAACGGGCACGAAATTGTCACGGGGGCATACCTTCGACCTTTATAAGCTATCGTTCCATCACCAAAGTGTTGGAAACTTACGAGCTTGCAGAGGATGCTATCGGCCCTATTGTTCCGCCTGATCAATTTGTGCGATAAAGTCATTTGCCCACGCGATTGCCTCATCCAGATCTTGCAGGACTGGCAACCCGGAGGATTGCTCCATATAGAGGTCGGCCCAGCCGTGTTGTTCTGTAACGATAGGCGGCCATGTCTGGGCTTTTCTGTATGAAAACAACCGCACGCATGTCGTTTTGGTCTTTGCGAAATCGATCTCGCAGTTCTGCGTGATAAGCTGTAGGTCAACAAGATCGCGCGCTCTGTCTCCAATGATTGTGACGGCATGAAGCTTCTGTGCGATTTGGTGTTCTATAGGCATCAGAGGCGCCTTGCCGGGGAGGGGGAAGCCTAATTTTTCGAACAAGATTGCAGCATCTGAGAGATCGGACCAGTCGGCGCTGTCGGCGTCGCCAATTTCGTTGTGGCCTACTTCTAGCGGTACGGTGCACCATGGTTTGCCAAGATAGTCGAGTTTGATGTCGTAGGGTTTCATGACGTATTCCGCGGGAACCCCTTCTGGGGACGCGGGATCTCGCGGAACGACTCTTCCGCTGAAGCCTTCCCATCCAGCTTTGAGGGCTTGGCCAAGCTTGTTGGCATAGAGTTATGGGTCGATTGCCGTTGCTATGTCTAGGTCGGTAGTGAACCTGCTCTTTTCGTTGCCGAAGCGCATTTTTAGGGCGCTGCCGCCTTTGATAACGCCATCAGGGAGCATGCGAGCCACAATGGCGTTGGCCATTATCGTGCGTGTGCGGATATGGCTTTCTGGAGTGTTGCCACTCATTCTTCTTATCGCGTCGTCAAGATGTCGCATGCTGTTTGGTTTCTTCATAGGTTTTTGCACCTCTCTTCTATTTCTGGTAAGTCTGATTCGGTGATATAACCTTGGCGAAGAGCCTCTTCAGCGGCTTGCCTAGCTCGCTTCGGCCCAATTGTTGCAGCGGCGCTCGCTATTGCTTCTGCGACCGGCTGGCAGGGAATTCCCTCAATCCAGGTAGATACGATGTTGCCCGCCTTGACGAGCTTCGTGCCTTCTCCCAGGTTTTTACGGGTTCTTTTCGGCACGGCAATCCACATTTTTGTTGGATCGATGGGTGCCAGTTCAAGAAGGGCTACGACGGACTCTCCGTACAAGGATGCTCCCTCACCGACAGTTTTGACGGCAATCGCGTAGGGGGCAGCTTTCTGGTGGGGCCATATGGGCATTCGGTAGACGCCGCGACCTACGCGTACGAGCTTTCCCATTGCAGCCTGTTGCACCATTTCGGCATTGGACATGCCGAGTTCAGCCGCCTCGGCGGAGGTGATTAGTCCGAAGTCATCAACGGCGGCGTATATTTCGTCAATTTTTGCCATGTCAAAATTATAGCATATTTACTATATATTTGACGCTTGTATGAACATAATAATATAAGCTAAGAAAATGAACCTTCTCCTTTTTTCTTAAAATCCATCGTTTGTTCGATAGGGCTTGCGCGGCAATGCTGGTATGATTAGAAGTCTGCAAACTAGGCCCGTTGCCGTGCGAAAACAGCGATGGGACGCTTCGGATTTTTTCATTTCAAGGACGGTTTCATGGCATTTGTTCACCTGCACAATCACACTGAATATTCGCTGCTCGACGGTGCAACGCATATCAAAGACATGGTTCGACGCGCTGCTGACCTGGGAATGCCCGCTGTGGCAATATCCGATCACGGCGTAATGTCGGGCGTGCCCGAGCTTTGCGACGCTTGCGCGGCTGTTGAAAAAGAGACGGGGAAAAAAGTCAAACCAATCTACGGTTGCGAAGTGTACTTCACCACCGACGATGAGCTTCGCCGCGATGGCAAGCCCGCGCTGTACCACTTGCTGCTGCTCGCCAAAAATAACGAGGGGTACGTGAACCTGATGAAGCTGGTTTCCGAATCCCATGTTGACAACTTCTATTACAAGCCGCGCACGACGTTTGCCATGCTGCAGAAATACGGCAAGGGCATCATCGGTTCGAGCGCTTGTATCGCAGGTCTTGTCCCCAAGCTTTTGGATGACCGTCGTTTCGACGAAGCGGTAGAGTGGGCCAAGAAATTCGCATCCGCCTTCGAGCCGGGCGATTTCTACATTGAGCTTCAGGATCAGGGCCTCACCACCGACGGCGGCATCACGCAGCACGACCTGAACGTGCAGCTTACGGAAATTGCGAAGCTGTGCGGCCTGAAAACCATCGCAACAAACGACTTCCATTACCTTCTGAAGGAAGACGCTCGTTCCCAAGACGTCATGCTGTGCATTGGCACGGGCTCCACGTTCGATGACCCCAAGCGCATGAAGTTCTCGAACGACCAGTTCTACATGAAAACCGAAGAGGAAATGCGCGAGGCGCTGAAGGACTTCCCCGAGGCTTGCGATAACACCGTTGAGCTCGCGGAAAAAATCGACGTTGTCCTTGACCGCACGCAGATTCTTCCTCGGTTTCCCTTGCCCGAAGGCGAAACGGAGGTCAGCTACTTCCGCAAGCAAATCGAGAAGGGCCTGAAGGAGCGTTACGGCGACCCGGTGCCAGAAAACGTGTGGAAGCAGTACGAATACGAAGCGGGCATTATTATCCAGCAGGGATTCCCGGCGTACTTCCTGATTG
Source organism: uncultured Eggerthellaceae bacterium (assembly GCA_934670115.1). Taxonomy (GTDB): domain Bacteria; phylum Actinomycetota; class Coriobacteriia; order Coriobacteriales; family Eggerthellaceae; genus CAKUOV01. Next base: position 8,250 of record CAKUOV010000025.1, on the reverse strand, counting down.
TTCAGGAGTACATCTCGTGGGCGCGTAGCCAGGGCATCGGTGTTGGCCCTGGTCGTGGCTCTGCAGCAGGTGCCGTTGTTGCGTACGCCATGGGCATTACCGACCTTGACCCCATTCCCAACGGCCTGATGTTCGAGCGCTTTCTTTCCCCGGAACGTGTGGAAATGCCCGATATCGACGTTGACTTCGAAGATGAACGTCGCCAGGAAGTTATCGACCACATCAAGGAAGTCTACGGCGAAGACCATGTTGCCGGCGTTATCACGTTTGGCAAGCTGCAGGCGTAAAACGCCGTGCGCGATGCCGCGCGCGTGCTGGGGTATCCGTATGCGGTGGGCGACAAGGTTGCCAAGCTTATTGGCGATGAGCTGGGCATTACCATCGACAAAGCGCTGGAGACAAACCCCGACTTCAAGAAGGAATACGAAAACGACCCCGAGGTGAAGGCGGTTGTTGATGACGCGCGCGCCATTGAAGGACACGTGCGTGGCGAAGGCGTGCATGCCTGCGCAACTATCATCTGCCGCGACCCCATGACCGACCACGTGCCGGTAAAGCGCGACACCAAGGGCGGCGGCATTATCACGCAGTACGACGGTCACTACACGCCTGAGCTGGGCCTTTTGAAGATGGACTTCCTGGGCTTGCGTACGCTGGGCGTTCTTTCCCGCGCGTGCCGCAATGTGAACGAGCGATACGGCCTGAATCTGGTTGCCGAAAAGATTCCGACCGAGGGCGACGAAGAATCCTATGCGCTTATGCGCAGCGGCAACATGGACGGCCTGTTCCAGGTTGAAGGCGCGCTGTACGTGAGCCTGTTCAGCCGCCTTCCTCCGCGCCGCTTCTCTGATATTGTTGCTTCCATTGCGTTGAACCGTCCGGGTCCTTTGGAATCCGGCATGGTCGAGGACTACATCAAGGTTGCAAGCGGCAAAACCGAGGTCCATTACTACGACGAGCGCTTGAAGCCCATTCTGGAAGAAACGTACGGCACCATGGTCTACCAAGAACAGATCATGCAGGTTTCCATGGTCATGAGCGGCTTTTCCGCAGGTCGTTCCGACGTTTTGCGTAAGGCAATGGGCAAGAAAAAGCTCGACGTCATGCGTCAGCTGAAAGAAGAATGGAATACGGGCGCTGTTGCGAACGGCTACAAGCTGGAAATTGCCGAGCAGATTTGGAACGACGCCGAGAAGTTCGCTAAGTACGCGTTCAATAAGTCGCACTCGGCTGCGTACGCCATTTTGGTTATGCGCACGGCGTATCTGAAAGCGCACTATCCGAACGAGTTCATGGCGGCTGTTCTTTCCAGTTACATGGGCAACACGGACCGTCTGATTCGCTACATTGCCAGCTGCAACCATAACGGTACACCGGTTTTGCCGCCGGACGTGAACCAGTCGAATGAGGAATTTACCCCTGTTGACGAGGGCATTCGCTTCGGCTTGGTTGGCGTGCGCGGCGTGGGTCGCAATGTGGCGGAAGCGATTGTTGCGGAACGCAAGGCGAACGGCCCGTATAGCTCGCTGCACGATTTTGTGAATCGTTTGGATTCGAAGTGCTATAACCGTAAGACGCTAGAAGCCCTGATCAAGGGCGGTGCGTTTGACTCGACGGGCTACACGCGCAAGCAGCTGATGAGCTTTGTTGACGACACGAACCTGCTGGAAAACGCTGCGAAACGCCAACGCGACCGCGATGCGGGCCAGGTTTCCATGTTCGATATGTTCGGCGAAGACGAAGAATCCGGTTTCGAAGAGGAAGTTCCGCCTCCCGATGGCATTGAGTGGGATAAGCGCACGAAGCTTGCCTTCGAAAAAGAGATCATGAAAATCTACGTTTCGGAGCACCCGCTGCAGCCGTATGAACGCATACTGGCGCGCATGTCGAAGTTCACCATGGGCGAGCTGTCCGAGCGTACGAAGGAGATTCGCAATGGCGATTTCGTGGGCATGGTGAGCGGCGTAACCACGAAGCTGACGAAAACCGGCAACCGCATGGCAACGTTCACGCTCGAGGACACTTCGGGCTCCATGGAGTGCATCTGCTTCAAGTACAGCGATTTCGCCGACGCCATTGTGGAAGACGCCGTGGTGAAGATAAAAGGCAAGTTCGAGTGCGGCGATCGCGGAAGCCAGATTATCGCGTACGAAGTTGAGACAATTGAACTGGGCGATGAGCAGGCAAAACCGCTGCACATGCAGATTAGCGTGTATTCGAATGAGTACAACCTGGATGTTTCCATGAAGCTTACGGCGCTTCTGAAGCAGTTCCCGGGAAGCGATGGCGTGTCGCTTCTGTATACGCAGGGCGATGGGCGCCGATTCCGCGCGGAGCTGCCGGTTCACGTGGATGCCACGTCGCGCGTGTTGGCGCTGGAGCTTTCGCGCTTGTTCGGAAGAGACGTGCTTCATGGGTAGTTGCGCGGGAAAGGATGCGGCGGCGCCCGCGGTTGCGGCGGAAGTCCCAGGTGCGGTGGACGCGCCTGGTGCTGCGGCGGACGCTGGCGCGGCGGGCACCACGGATGTAGCCACGGTGCCGGGCGTATCGGGTGCTGGTGCGGCCACGGCGGAGGCGCCGGGTGCGATGCCCGCGGATGAGCCGCTGCGCACGTATGCCTTGACACTCGGGTACAACGGTGCGCCCTTCGCGGGATTCGCACGACAGCCGGGTCAGCTTACGGTGCAAGGGAACGTTGAGGAAGCGCTTTCGTTGCTGCTCAAACAACCTGTTTTGACGGTTTGCGCAGGTAGAACCGATGCTGGTGTTCATGCGCGTGAGCAGGTCGTGTCGTTTTCAGTTCCCGTGGCGGCAATCAGGGGAAGGTCGCAGCGCACGTTGCTGCGCTCGCTGAACGCCTTAACGCATGAGCGTATCGTTGCGAAAAACATCGAGGAACGCCCTGAAGGCTTCTCGGCGCGCTTTGACGCCGTGTCGCGAGAGTATCATTATCACATTTGCACTGACCCCGTGCCGCCGCTCTTCATGCGCGACTACAGCTGGCACATTTCTAAGCCGCTGGATGTTGCAGCCATGCAGCAAGCGGCACGTCTTTTGGAAGGCGAGCATGACTTCAAATCGTTTTGCCTGGCGGCTTCCGCAAAAGACAAAACGACGTTTCGATATGTGGAAAAAGTGCAGGTAGAGCCCGCGCAGGTGATGGGCGAGAACCTGCTGATAATCACCGTGAGGGGCAATGCGTTTTTGCATTCCATGGTGCGTACGATGGTGGGCACGCTTGTGAAAGTGGGTGCGGGGCATCGTGAGCCGGAGTGGATCAATCGCGTTTTGGCGGCATGCGATCGCAGCGCGGCGGGCGAAACGGCTCCCGCATGCGGCCTGGTGTTTTGGTCGGTTGACTACGAAGGCGAGCGCTGTCCCTATGCTCCCGTTGTTGATTCGGCGGGTGCCGCGAAAGCGGCGGTTCAGGAGGCGCTATGAAGCTGACGAATTCTTTTCGCGATGCCGCCCAAATACGGCAGGCACGTGGGCTTGACGCGTTTCGTAGCCGCGAGGAAGAAGAGAACTTGCGCGCATGGGAGCGTGTGGTAGAAATTACCGATGAGCTGGGTAAATGCGGCGATTCAGCGGCCGTGCGCGCCGTGAAAGAGCTGCAGGAGCTTGCTCATAAAAGGCTCTCTTTTGCCGATGAGCTTGGTTTTTCCGAACAGGAAATGGAGTCGTGCGAAACGGCGTCGGGCATGATCGTGGCCACAGAGGGCGTTGCATCTGCATCCGGGGGCTCGAGTTTGGCTGCAAGTGCTACCTGCGCCGTGGGTGCTGATTGCGCGGCAACGTCGGTAGGCTTTTCTGCTGCGGCTCTTGATGATGCGGAAATGTTTGATGGCGATGAACTGGAGGAGGTCGTCCTACCTTCGAATTTAAGGGCAGCGGATGACTCCGTTGCTGCTGGTGGAAAAGCGTTTGCTCCTGCCGCCGGCGCCTGTGCTACGGGGGAGATTGCTTGTTCTTCCGCAACGGGTGCCGCCGGCAACGAGATTCCCGAACTGCTTGACGTGCCGGCACGACCCGCCCCTGCTGAGGTCGCCACGTTCAAGCATCTTTGCGCAGGTCGCGATGGCAAGCTCTGTCTTTTCGAAGACGCCGACGGTCACCTTGTAGCTGTGCGCGCTTCCCGCCTTGCCTAATGTTAAAAAGTGACGGGGTCTTTTTAACATTTCGGTCGATTTAAAAGTATGTTGTTGAAAAAGTGGTGCCAAATTCGAAGTTGTGGCGGGTTGGAAGTAGGTTGGCATTTGGCATCGATCGGGAATTTGAATATGCTTCAACGGAGAATAGCTTTGAACTGGTATTTTGTTAAGGCTATTTTTCGCAAACCGTGAACTTGCTGTAAAATGCTCCAATTTGTGCTTTCGACCTACTTCCAACCCGCCACAACTTCGAGTTTTGGGGTCATTTTTCAACAACATGAAGTGACGCGGTTTGATTCGTGCTTAGAGGCGATAATTCATAAAATGCCAAGGGTGTCCGTGGAAACGGACATGCGATTTTTGCGAAGAAGCTATACTGGGCTTTGAGTTGAGAATTCGGCATGCAAGGAGCGAAAAATGGCACATCCCGCATATGATCAAAACATCGTGGTTGACTTGGAATTCACGCCCTCTATACGCAACGCACGAAAGCAAGGCGTGCGCCAGGTGTACGAGGTAATTGAGATTGGCGCGGTACGTGTGAGTCCAGGCGGACGTATGTTGGATGAATTCAGGTGTTTGGTAAGACCCGAGATGGCTGCGTCCGTAAGCGGAAGGGTGCGCCGACTTACGGGAATCACCACTCGCATGCTAGAAGATGCGCCCAATTTTGCCGAGGCATTGCTGCTTTTCAGCGAGTGGGTGGGCAAGGGAAGGACCCGTATGGTTGCCTGGAGCGAGAACGACAAGGCACAGATTGTCTCCGAGTGTGCCATGAAGGAAATTGCCATGCCCGCGAACATGCATCGCTGGATGGATCTCCAAAGAGTGTTTCCTCGCGCTATGGATATGAGGGGTCGTCGCAAGTGCATGTCCTTGCACGACGCCTTCGCATGGTTTGACCGCGAGCTTTCGAGCGAATGCGAGCATCGAGCGCTGGCGGATGCGGAGCATACGGCCGAGCTTCTAGTCGCGCTTATCAAGGGGGAGCATCTGGAGCACAAGCGCGCTCTTGAAGCCGCCATGACAAACGTGCAACCATGCGGCTACAACCCCATGGCAAGTGCGTTGGCTGGCCTTCTTGAGAAAATGAATGAAGCAGCCTAGTGCGATTTCGGGTTAAAAGTGATGGATCCTTTGCCTTTACCCTACATTTAGCGCATTTTCAAGAAGTGTAGGGTAAAAACGACATTCGCCCGTTTCGCATTCTTGAACGGCTTCCTGATCTAGCTGCAACCCGCACAAGGAAAGCCCCGAACGGATTCGGGGCTTTTTGGTGGTAGCGCCACGTTGGGCGGGCAAGCTTTGCAGGATTGCGGCGTTCGGCGTTTCTGCCTTCGCAATTGTTGACAAAAGGTGGGGTAATTTGACAACAACTGTGCTCTGAGCAGCCGCTTTCTTCTTCCCGCTTGGCGCTAATACTCCTTGACCTTCACCTTAGGTGCAGCGGGGGCATCAAACGAACCGGCGCAATGCGGGCAGCGCGTAGCGCCTTCCTTGACTTCTTCCAGGCAGAAGGGGCAGGTGGGAGGCTCGGTTTCGTCCTCTTCCGCTTCTTCTTTCTTCTTGCCCAGATTCTGCATGTTACTCACAGCTTTGACCAGCAAGAACACGATGAACGCAACAATCAGGAAGTTGATAACGGCGGAAATGAATGCGCCGAAGTCAATGGACGTTCCCGGAATAACCAGCGCGCCTGCGGTATCAATGCCGCCGCCCGTGATAAGCGTGATCAGGGGATTGATGATGTTCGAGGTCAGCGCGGTAACAATTGCTGTGAACGCGCCGCCCACGATAACGCCAACAGCCATATCCATCACGTTGCCGCGATTGATGAACTCCTTGAATTCGTCGAGCATTTTCATAGAAGGCCCCTTTTCTCTTTGCTGTTTGCGACCAGGCACTCTGCCTGTTTCTTCGCATAAATAAGTCGGCACGATTATAGGGCAAATATTACGACCTGATGACGCTTTTTGAGGAAACTTGACACGCTTGCACGCAGAAGTACAATCACCTTTGGCACTCGATACCCGAGACTGCTAATGCGTTGCGTTTCGTCGTTCGCGGGTCGTTCGCAGGGCGTGCGTCGTGCGTGCGGAAATCGTGCAGGTAAGTGCATAAAAACGCGCCGGCGGTACGAAAAAACGCATAAAGCGGTCTTGGCAAGCAATATCTATTGCATTTGTTTTTACTGTGAAGAGAAAGAAGGATCGATGAAAAAATTCAAGACAGAGAGCAAAAAGCTGCTTGATCTAATGATCAACTCCATTTACACGAATAAAGAGATCTTCCTTCGTGAGCTCATTTCGAACGCGTCCGATGCCGTGGACAAGCTGTACTTCAAGAGCCTGACCGACGAATCGGCCGCCGTTGACAAAGACGAGCTGTGCATTCGCGTGAACTTCGACAAGGGCGCGCGCACTATTATTGTTTCCGATGACGGCATTGGCATGAGCAAGGACGAGCTGGACAAGAACCTGGGCACCATCGCTCACTCCGACAGCCAGTCGTTCAAGACCGAAAACGCTGATCAGCAGGGTTCCGACATTGATATTATTGGCCAGTTCGGCGTTGGTTTTTACTCGTCGTTTATGGTGGCCGACCACGTGCGCGTTGTGTCCCGCGCATTCGGCAGCGATGAGGCATATGCCTGGGAAAGCGACGGCGTGGAGGGCTACACCATTGAGCCGGCCGATCGCGAAACGCACGGCACCGACGTCATTTTGACCATCAAGGAAAGCACGACCGAAGAGGATTACGACGAATTCCTGACCGAAGAGGGTCTGCGTCATCTGATTCTGCATTACAGCAACTACGTGCGCTACCCCATTCGCATGCTGGTAACGAAAGAGCGTCAGAAGCCGCTGCCGCCCGACGCGCCCGAGGACGCAAAGCCCGAATGGGAAGAATACAAGACCATCGAGACTATCAACTCCATGGTGCCCATTTGGAAGCGCAACAAGTCCGAGGTCACGCCCGAGGAATACAACGAGTTCTACAAGTCCAACTTCCACGACTTCGAGGACCCGGCACGCACGGTGAGCTTCCACGCGGAAGGCTCGCTCAACTACGATGCGCTGCTGTTCATTCCCGGTCGCGCGCCGTACGACATGTACAGCCGCGAGTACGAGAAGGGTCTGGCGCTGTACAGTTCGAACGTGCTAATCATGGAGAAGTGCGAGGACCTGGTTCCCGATTACTTCAACTTCGTGCGCGGCATTGTGGACAGTCAGGACCTTACGCTGAACATTTCCCGCGAAACGCTGCAGCAAAATAGCCAGCTGCGCGCTATTGCTCGCAAGGTCGAGAAAAAGATCAAGTCCGAGTTAGACGCCATGCGCGATGACGATCGCGAAACGTACGAGAAGTTCTTCGAGAATTTCGGCCGCAGCTTGAAGTTTGGCATTTACGCCAGCTGCGGTCAGAAGTCCGATGTGTTGTCTGACCTGCTGCTTTTCTATTCCGCCAAGCAGGGCAAGATGGTCACGCTTGCCGAATACGTTGAGGGCATGACCGAGGGCCAGGACAGCATTCTGTACCACTTTGGCGTGGGCGAAAGCATTGAGCGCCTAGAGAAGACGCCGCTGGTGAAGTCCGTGCTGGACAAGGGCTACGACGTGCTTTTGTGCAACGAGCCCGTTGATGAGTTCGTTTTGCAGCTCATGCAGACCTTCGATGACAAAGAGATGAAAAACATTGCCACCGAGGAACTGAACCTGGGTTCCGATGATGAGAAAGCCGACGCCGAAGCGGTAGAGAAGGACAACGCGGACTTGTTCAGTACCATGACGAAGGCGTTGGACGGTAAGGTGGAGAAGGTTGTTGCCTCTACGCGCTTGACCGATGCGCCGGCGTGCCTGGTGTCCACGGGCGGCGTGTCGCTGGGCATGGAGCGCGTGTTCTCGGCCTCCGAGGGCTACGACGGTATGAAGAGCGCGCGTGTTTTGGAAATCAACCCCAAGCACGAGATTTTCGAAGCGCTGAAGGAGGCGCAGGATCTGGGTCAAACGGACAAGGTAAGCCTGTACGCGAACATCCTGTACAACCAGTCGTTGCTGATTGAGGGTTTGCCGGTGGATGATCCGTTCGAGTTCGCGAA
>CAKUOV010000024.1 GCA_934670115.1 uncultured Eggerthellaceae bacterium | reverse complement strand
GCTTGCGGCGCGGGGCAGTCTTTCCAGTACGTTGCATCCATCGCGAGCACGTCAACGCCGCGCACGCGCTCTGCTGTTTCCGCAGGTAGGCGCCCTGTATCGCTTGCGTAGAACAGGCGCGTCTCATTAGTTTCAATCAGATAGCCATACGTTCCCGCTGCGTGCGTTACCGGCAGAGCGGTGTAGCGCACGCCATCGAACTCGTGGGTGGAAAACGGCTCAACCACGTGTTCATCAAGCGCGTAGCTCATGTAGTGAAACTCGGTGTTGATCTCGTTCAGGGTAAGCGCGCTGCCGAACGTGGGAATGGCGTGGCGCGTGCGCAGCTGCATCATGTACTCCATTTCGCACAGGCCGCTCACGTGATCGGAGTGGCAATGCGTGAAAAGCAGCTGGTCAATGGCGCGTACGTTTTCGCGAATGAGCTGATGGCGCGTATCGGGCGGCGTATCGATAAGCAGCGTGCCGGCGGGGAAGGTGTCGCTCGCAGTCGTGTCATCAGATCCTGCGCCGCCGTCGCCCGCGCTGAGGTCCAGCCGTGCGCGCAACTCATCAGTAACGCTGGGCGCGCCTGCGCCGCGCACCATAACGCCGCAATCGCCGCGACGAATGGCGGGGTTCTCGCGCGCTTCCTGGCAGGCAGGGCAGTCGCAGAAGAAAGCGGGAATGCCGCATCCGGCTCCGGTTCCCATAAACGTGAAGATGTGCTTTTTCATGGCTGACCTTGCCTTTCTGCGGTGTTGCCTGCGTTCGCGCGTAACAGTGCTGGCGGCTCGCCACTTTCCGTGGTGCCGCTGCGCTCGTCGCCCGTGTCACCGGTTGGTCGCGCGCCTTCGCCTTGCGGTACCTTTGCTTGCGTGGCGCCCTTGTTCCCATGACATCAGCGCGCCTTCGCCTTCCCGTGCTCTTTTTCTTAGAAGTATATCGCTTTTGCGTGGCGCGCCTGCTCACGTTTGCGCCGCCGTTCCCGTTGCTTTCGCCGCTGGCCACCTGTACCGCCGCCGCTTGTCCGCCGCTGCCCGTTTAAATCGCACTTTTCTCCACAGATAACCCATTTCCCCTGCACGAATCTTGCCTATTAGATATAATCCACCACCTGGAGCACCCTGTTCACTTTTAAGGCGCTTCATGCAAACGCGTGCGAACTTGATGCGGCAGGCGCCTGCATGAAATTGCCAGGAACGGCGCAAGCTTGGTCGGCTGCGACATAAGCCCAGCGCAAAACCGAGAACACCGTGTTTCGCTTGCGGTATTTTCTCGTTCCGCAGGCACGTAAAAGTGATAGGAAAAAACGAGAGAAGCGAGAAGAAGAGGAAAGGTAGATGACTAAAGGTGAAAAGCAAGGGCTTTTTCAGCGTATCGTGAAAAAGCCTAGCATGGACACCGAGGTGGATGTCAATGCCCCGGGTGTTGAAGTAGTAAAGTCGCTTTGCTATTTCTGCCATGCTAACTGCGGCGTCATCGCTTATGTCAAAGATGGCGACGTAATTAAGATCGAAGGCGATCCGAATTACTCCAGCCAGGGCGGTCTGTGCTGCCGTGGCACGAGCGCTCTGAAGCATGTCAATCACCCCGCTCGCGTGAATCACGTGCTTAAGCGCGTGGGCGAAAAGGGCGAAGGCAAGTGGGAGCAGGTTGACTACGACACCGCTATCAAAGAGGTTGCCGAAAAGCTCAACCAGATCAAAGCCGAAAGCGGTGCAGAAGCTGTTGCTTCCGCCGGCGGTACCACCCGTACCGACGACTGGGCACGTCGCCGCTTCCTGAACCAGTTTGGTACCCCCAACGGTTTCCACAATGCACTTCTGTGCTGGATTCCTACGTTCATGGCCGAGACCTGCGTTGCTGGTTGGTCCCCGTTCGAGACTGACCTGGGCGGTGCACGTTGCCTGATGCTGTGGGGCATGAACCCCGGCGCTTCCAGCCTGCCGTCCATGCACGGTTACTGGGATTTGTGCCACGATGGCATGAAGACCATCGTTGTTGACCCGCGTTACTCCGAGACCGCCGCAAAGGCCGACCTGTGGCTGCCGCTGCGTCCCGGTTCCGACGCCGCCCTGGCGCTGGCCATGTTGAACACCATCATCATGGAGCGTCTGTACGACAAAGACTTCGTGGCAACTTGGTGCGACGGCTTCGAAGAGCTCAAAGAGCACGTGAAGCCTTACAACGCACGTTGGGCTGCGCCCATTACTTGGCTGACCGCCGACCAAATCAAGCAGGCAGCTCGCCTGTATGCCAAGAATACCCCTGGCTGCATCCAGTGGGGCTGCACGTGGGACCAGCTGGGTCGCTCTTCGACCACCGCTTCTCATGCGCTGGCTTTGATCCGCGCCGTTTGCGGCAACCTGGAAGTTCCCGGTGGCGACGGTATGCCTGGCCCGGCACTGAACTACCTGACCGACGAAGAGCTGGAGCTCAACGAGCTTTTGCCCGAAGAGCAGAAGGCAAAGCAGATCGGCTCCAACAAGTTCAAGCTGGCTTCTTGGCCTGGCTACCAGCTGATTTCCGACAACGCTAAGCGCACGTGGGGCAAAACGCTTCCGGCAGAGTGGTTCTGCGAAGCACACGGCCCCAGCGTGTTCAAGGCAATCCTGACCGGCGATCCGTATCCGGTGCGCGCCCTGATCAACTGCGCTACCAACCCCATGATGTCCTACGGTGACTCCAAGATGGTCCTGCAGGCAATCAAGAAGGTTGAATTCCTGGTTGTTGTTGATTACTGGATGACCCCCACCGCGCTGTTTGCCGACTACGTGTTCCCGGCAGCTGGCGCCCTGGAGCGTCCGATCATCGTGACCCACTACGGCGCTACCGACTCGCTTATGGGTGGCCGCCGCGCAATCCAGCCGAAGTACGACCGTCACACCGACATGACGTTCTTCCGCAAGCTGGGTCTGGCCTGCGGTCAGGATCCGGCGAACTGGCCTTGGGAAACGGAAGAAGAAGCCTACTACGCCATCATGCAGCCTATTGGCCTGCCGGTGAGCTCGTGGGATGAGTTCGTTGAGAACATCCGCATGTACTATCCGCCGCTGCATCAGAACAAGTTCGTTACGAACGGTGGCTTCTGGACTCCTTCCGGCAAGGTTGAGTGCAACTCCTCCATTCTGCGCGAGCTGGGTTACCCGGGCATGCCCACCTACTTGGGTTGCTCCGAGAACGAAATCGACGACCCCGAAGTGGCCGCTGAGTACCCCATTGTTCTTACCACCGGTGGTGGCTTCATGCCGTATCACCACTCCGAGCATTTCAATATGCCCGAAATTCGCTACCTGTCTCCGGATCCGTACTTCAGCATCAACCCCGAGCTGGCCGAGAAGCTGGACATCAAGCAGGGCGACTGGTGCTGGCTCGAAACGCGTCGTGGCCGCATTAAGATGCGCGCCGATGTTGAGCCCGTATGCGACCCGCGCGTGGTCTTCGCACCGCGTGGCTGGTGGTTCCCCGAGCGCGATGGCTCCGCTGACCTGGATAATCCGTTCGGCTGCTTGGAGTCCAACGTTAACGTTCTGACCTCGGTTGATGATGAGCACTGCGACCCCATGGGCGGCTCTTGGGCCAATCGTGGCCTGATGTGCAAGGTCTACAAGGTCACCGAAGAAAACGAGCGCACCGCTGCCGACAACGCCTTCTCTATCCCGGGTTCTGATCCCGTGAAGAGCATGGACGTGAAGGAAGCCGTACATCGTATGCCCAGCGATTTCATCAAGGCGCGCGAGGACGTTCCCTTCGAATGGCCGCAGCCTGAAATCGAAGTGCCGGAAGGCTACGAATGGGTATGGCAGAACAACTCGCTGTACCGCAAGGACAACCACTTTAGGTTGGACGCTTCGGGCTGGTTGATCAACCCGCGCACGAAGGGCTACCACGATGCAACGTACTGCTATCGCTACGATGCGAACGCGCAGTGCCTGGTAGACGACGCCACGGGCGATCGCTATGACATGTCCTACAATAAGTTGGCTCCCGTAATTGCGGGCGTTCAGACGTATCCTAACCAGGATGCTCCGTACGCGGTTCCCGCAAACCTGACCTGGGATAGGGAAGCAGGCTACGCTCGTCTGGGCGACAAGCCTTACATCTACGATCCCAACAGCGGTTGGTTGATGGATCCGGCAACCATGGCTTACCATGACGCGAACTACGGTTATCGTTACGATGCCGCAGGTCAGTGCCTGGTAGACGATGCCACGGGTGCAAAGTACGACATGTCTTACAACCCCTTGTCTTAGAAGCGATCGAGTAGGAAGGAATTAACATGACCCGTTACGCTATGGTCATCGACAAGCGTCGCTGCATCGGTTGTCATTCCTGCACGGTTGCCTGCCGTACGTGGAATAAACTGCCGATTGATATTATCTATAACCCGGTTCTGACCGAGGGCGTTAAGGGCACCTGGCCCAACGTCCATCGCGAGTGGACCCCCATGCTGTGCCAGCACTGCGCAAAGCCCGCATGCGTTCCTGCTTGCCCCACTGGCGCAAGCATCCAGGACGAGGACGGCACCGTTTGGGTTGACTACAAGAAGTGCATGGCCTGCAAGGTGTGCGTTAACGCCTGCCCCTATGGCATGCGCGATGTGTCCAAGACCGAAGAGTTCTTCCATCGTTTTGTGCGCAAGTGCACGTTCTGCCGCAACGCGCGTCAGCTTGACCCCGATGCGCAGCCGTACTGCGTGAAGACGTGCCATCAGAAGGCGCGTATCTTCGGCGATCTGGATGACCCGAACTCTGAAGTATCGAAGATCGTCGCTTCCGTGAAAACGGAGCGCTTGCTGGAGGATTTGGGCACCGAGCCGCAAATCTATTACGTACCTGACATGGGAGGTAGGCTCTAATGCGTCATCATTATTGGGAATGGCCCATTGCCACCTATCTGTTCCTTGGTGGTATGGGCGGCGGCATGTTCTTCTTGGCCGCTGTGCTTTCGTTCTTTGTTATGCCCGAGCAAGCTGCTCTGGTTGGTTCTGCGCTGGCTTGGCCGACGTTCTTTGCGCTGGTGTGGCTGGCTGTTGGCTGCTTCTTGCTGGTTTTCGAGCTGGGTCAGCACTACGCGTTCGTGTACGTGTTCTTCAACTCGATGACCTCGGTTATCGGTCACGGCGCGCGCTTGCTGTGCGTTGCGCTGATTTTTGGCCTGTTCTGGTGGATTTCTTATCTGCCGTGGGAATGGATTGCGCCGCTGGCAGGTTTCTTTGCCACGTTCCGCGTGCTTAACCTGGCGCTGGCCGGCCTTGCTGGTTTCTGCATCATGCTCTACACCGGCATTCTGTTCTCTACCCTGAAGGCTCACTCCTTCTGGGCAACCCCGGCACTGCCGGTGCTGTTCACGGTTTCCGCTCTGTCCACCGCATGCGCTTGTACCATGCTGTGCCTGGGCTTCACGGGTCTGTACCCGAACGTGGGCATCTTTGGTCAGGCTGCCATTGCGTTCGTTGGCTTTGAGATTCACGAGCTGCTGCACACGCTGGACATCATTTTGATTCTTGCCGAGCTGACTGTGCTGTTGCTTCTGGTGCTGTCGCTGATGTGCGCGGGCAACAAGGTTGCTCACGACGCAGCTGCTCGCTGGGTGCGCGGCTCTTACGCTCCGCTGTTCTGGCTGGGCATGGTGTGCTGTGGTCTGGTGCTTCCGCTGTTGCTGAACATCATTGGCATGAGCACGCCCGCTGCTGTGCTGGCTCTGTGCGGCGGCTTGCTGCTTCGCTTCCTTATCGTGTTCACCGACGACCGCGCGGAGATTCCTGGCGAGACCAGGTACTTCAGCCGTCTGAAGCAGCCCGGTACGGAATTCATGACGAAGTGGGCTGACGGCGAGAACATCTACTAAGACGTTTTTCGGCTTAACTCAAAGGGGCCTGACTCACGCTGCGAGTCGGGCTCCTTTTTGCTAGAATCGGGTGTGTGCTTTTGCGGGGTTGCTTGCTAAGGCCGGCTCTTTAGGGCGCTATGGCGTCGAGTGCGTCTGGTCAAGAGCCATGCGTTTTGCGGGACGGCTCCTGTGCTGCGCTGTTGATGCCGCGGAGCAGGTGGCGTTCGCGGCGCTGTTGGCGCCGCGCAGCAGGTGGCGTTCGCGGCGAATCACTTCGAAATCTAGGAAATGACCTGGGCATTTGGTAGATTTTGGAGTGATGAAAAGGGAAGGGGAAGGATCCGATGGAGACCACGTATTCATTTGAAGATGTGCTTACAGGTGCCACGGTTGCGTGCGGGTATCCGTACCTGCAAAGCCACTATGTGGAGAAATCGGCGGGTCCCATTCCGTGCGAGTCGGTGTTTTTCCCTGGCTGTAGTTTTATCAATTACGGGTTGCCCCTGGTCCAAGCGGTGTATGACACGCTGCGTCAAGCGGGAATCGTGCAAGGAATCTCGCTTCTGTGCTGCGGGAAAATTTTGTCGTACGAGGTGGGCGGCGATGAACTGCGGGCGCATTTCGAGCAGCAGTTCCGCGATCATTTGAAGGCGGTGGGCGTGAAACGCCTGGTGGCGGCATGTCCGAACTGCGTTGCGGCATTGCGCGCCGCGTGTGCGGCCGACCCTGCCACGAAAGACATTCAAGTGGTGGTGTTGCCGCAAGAGCTGGCGCGCTTGGGGTATCGTATTGATCTCGGCGTGGCACAAAGCGTGGCGGCGCTGGGTTATCCTGAAGGAGCGGCGCCCGATAACGTGGTGTTTTGCCCGCATGATTCCTGTCCCGATCGTGAGATAGGGGAATTTGCGGAAGGTATGCGTCTTTTGGCGGAGAATCTTCCCGTGGTCGAAGCGACACATCATGGGCGCAAGTCCGTGTGCTGCGGATCGCTTCCGCGCGCGGCAGGAAAGTTCGACGCGGCTGACAAATGCGCGCAGCTGTGCGGTTCCGAGAGTGCTGCTGCGGGTGCTTCGGCCATTATCACGCCGTGCGTGAGCTGCTCGTTCCAGCTAACGGTGGCGCAACACGAGGTGCCCGTGTTCCATTACCTGGAGCTTCTTTATAATTGGCGCATTGATTGGGCGCATGCAGATATGTACATGAAGCTGCGGTTCTTGTTTGATGACGTGCCTCATAAGGAGGGCGCGCAGGCAAGCAATCGCGCGTTTGTCGCGCTTGGCGGCGCTGCGGATGCGGCGGATGCCGGCGATGCTGCAAATGCCGATGCTGGTGATGCAACGGCGGGTGCGGCTGTGGCGGAGGCTGAAGCCGGTGCAACATCCGCGACGGAGAATGAATAAATGCAGGAGCAAGATAACATGATTGAGCGCGATGTGAATGAAAACATGGAATGCGCCGCAGACGGTGAATGCGCTGTTGCGGATGCGCACGACGCAGCCGGCGTCGCAGCGGGAGATGTGCCTGCAGACGGCGGTCAGGAAGAACCGAACCGCCAGGTCAAACGCACGAACTGTCACTTCTGCGGCTATCTTTGCGGCTTTCTTGCCACGGTGGAGAACGGTCGCATTGTAGACTTGAAAGTGGACCCCACGCGGTATCCGTACAGCGAGAAGACGCTGGCGGGGTGCCGTCGTTGGCGCATGAACTTGCAAACGCTCGATGCTCCCGATCGCGTGAATTACCCCTTGAAGCGCGTGGGCGACCGCGGTAGCAATACATGGCAGCGCGTGAGCTGGGATGAAGCGCTCGATGACATTGCAAAGCGCCTGCAAGATTTAGCGGAAAAACACGGCCCCGAAACGCTTGCATCCATGATTGGCGGCCCGCACACGTCGTTTTGGCCGTTGCATCGCTTCCTGAACTTGTTCGGCACGCCGAACAACATGGGCATTGGGCAAATTTGCTGGAACCCGCGCATCTGGATGGACGTCATTACGTTTGGCTGGACGGTGGAAGCCGATATTATCCCCGGACTTACGGAATGCCTGTTCATTTGGGGCACGAACCCGGCCGATTCCGATAATTCATCGTTTTGGCAGTTCTTGCGCGAGTACTCGAAAGAAGAGATGGGAACGCTCGTGGTCATTGACCCGTGCTATACGCGCATGGCGTCGCTTGCCGCACGCTGGATTCCCGTGTTACCCGGCACCGATGTTGTTTTTGCGTTGAGTCTGCTCAATGTGATAATCGAGGAAGATCTATACGACCACGAGTTCGTTGAAACGTGGTGTCATGGTTTTGATGAGCTGGCGCGGCACGTGAAGGCGTTCCCGCCAGCCGTTGCTGCGCCGCGCTGCGGTGTTTCCGAAGATGACATTTATTTCGCAGCTCGTGCGTTTGCGAATGCTCGCGCTTCTGCCCTTGTTTCCGGGCGCGGCATTGACCAGGTGGGACGCAATGTTTCCCCTTGTCATCGTGCAATTTGCTGCTTGCGCGCCATTACCGGCAACTTGGATAAGCCCGGCTCGTGTGTGATTATGGACAAGAGCGATTTCGTGCCCGAAGTTGATTTGGAAATGACCGACCACCTGGCGCCTGAGCATCGTGCGCGCAGCTTGAACTCGCTGCGCCCCGATGGCACGCCGCTGCAAAGCTACCCCGGCTTCGAGTTCATTCGCCAGTTCACCGAGCGCATTGATGGCAAGGTGCTTCCTGAGCGCTACCTTACGGCGGCACACCCCGATTTCGTGCTGCATGCCATGGAGACTGGCGAACCGTATCCCGTGCGCGCGCTGATTGTGGAGGCCACGAACCCGCTGTTGACGTACGGCGATACGCATCGCGTGTTCAACGCGCTTATGTCGTTGGATTTGATTGTGGTGCTGGATTACTTCATGTCCATTACGGCTTCGATTGCCGATTATGTGTTGCCGGCCGCGCAGGCCATGGAACGCCCCACGTTCCAGGCGCACGGTGGCGTGGCGAACATCGGGTATGGCGGTCCGGCTGCGGTTGAGCCGTATTACGAGCGCAAGACTGATTACGACTTCTTCCGCCTTTTGGGCCTGCGCCTAGGGCAGGCGGAGTTTTGGCCCGATGAGACGTTCGCGGATGCGCTACGCACCACGTTGGCGCCGGCGGGCATGAGCTACGAAGAATACTGCGAGACGGGCATTTACACGCGCAAGCCCGATTACTACAAGCATTTGCGCGTGGACGAATCGGGCCGCTACCTAGGCTTTGGCACGTCAACGGGCCTGGTAGAGCTTGCAAGCGAAGAGCTAACCGCGCTGGGCGGGCAGCGTCTTCCCCTGCCGGGCGAACCCGCTGTTTTATGCACGGGTGATACGCTTTTGAAGGGTCCGCACTTGAAGCTGGTCACCGGTTCGCGCAAGCAGCCGTATAACGCGTCCATGTATTTCAACAACGCGGCGTTTCGCAAGCAGGTAAGCGTTCCTGCGGTTGAGATGAGCGCCGCTACGGCCGAGAAGCTGGGCTTTGCGGCAGGCGATTGCGTGTATCTGGGTACCGACAACGGTCAAGCGCGTTTCCAGGTGAAGTTGGCAAACATGCGCGATGACCTGCTGAGCGCCGATTATGGTTGGTGGCATCCGGAATACACGCCGGGTGCGCCGGACTTTGGCGGCATGTGGGAATCCAACATCAACTGCCTTACCTCGTGCGCTCGCGCGGAAGGCGAGGAAATGATTGGCACGTGGTCGTATAATAATATTGACTGCGTTATTTGGAAATCGGACGAGCCGTTGACCTTCTCGTATGAAGAGGGACGCTCGTATGCGGGCGCGCCGTGGACGGAAGTTGAGCTGGACGCGAGCACGCAAGCGCAATAGAAAGGAAGTCGTATGACCGAGCAAGCGGTACAGAAAGAAGCATTGCTTCTGTTTAGCAAGCCCCCCATTCCTGGAAAGGTGAAAACGCGTTTGACCAGGAAATTTGGCGGTTTTTTGAATGACAATCAGGCAGCCGAGTTCTTCAAGCGCTGTCTGTACGACGTGGCCGAAACGTGCATGCATGCTCTGATTGAGCTTCAGTATGCGAACGATGACGCAATTGCGGCCGACCCTGCTGCGCAAAAGATTCAATACGATTTCTTCATTGGCTGCCCTGAGGATCACTTGCAGCTCATGAAAGACACGTTCGACGAAATTGGCCCGTGGCCCATGGAGATCCATTACGTGACCGACCATGGCAAAACGTTCGATGACCACTTCGACGATGCGTTCGGCCAGATTTTCGACATGGGTTACGACTGCATTGTGTCCGTGGGTGGCGATATTCCCACGTTGCCGAAGGATCATCTGTCGCAAAGCTTCCAGTGGCTCGAATACTTCCGTGCGCAAGGTACGCCGGGCGTGGTTTTGGCGCCGTGCCAGGAATGCGGCACGTCGCTTGTGGGTTTCCATTGCGATACTCCCATCAACCATCAGGGCGTTTACTACAACCTGGATGGCAAGCCCGCGCTGGATGCTTACGTTGAGAAGATCGACGCCGAGAATCTTCCGTGCGCTTACTTTGCGCCCATCGCCGATGTTGACGAGGTTACCGACCTGGCTCATGCCATTTCGTGCCTGAAGGCCATGAAGCGCGCCGCTCAGTATCAGCCGACCATCCGCGTGGCACAGCGTGTGCTGGACTGGGTCGATTTCATGGGCATCACCATTTCTACGCCGCCCAACGATGAGCATGACCCGCGCCAGTATCTGGATAACCCCGATGGCACGCATTATTACCCCGAAGGGGAAGAGGAAGGCACGCCTGCGGCGGAGTAGGCGTCTTTGACGTTTGGCGCTTCGGCTGTGGCTGGCGCCGCAGCGGGATTGGTGGGGCGGTGCTTTGGCAGACCTGGCAATGCGGCGGCTCTGCGAGTACAGCGGCTGATGATTAAGGCTGCAAAACGGAGCACTGAACAGGCGATTCGAAGTTTGAACGATTGGACGAAAGGCGATTTTTCGTGGAACATCTCTATAACACGCTGGCGCTGTGCCCGCATTGTCTGAAATCGCTCAAGGCGGATATCTACGCCGATGACCAAGGTGTGGTGCGCATGGCGCGCACCTGCCCCGAGCATGGACCCATCACCACGCGCGTTTGGCCCGAAAAAGAGCACTTCAAGTGGATAACAAGCGGTGCCATGCCCAAGGTCGCGCCGCGTAACACGTTGCCCGCCACGGCTCCGTGCCCGCATGGGTGCGGCACGTGCGCGCGTCATGAGCGCCGCGGCACGCTTATCGAAATCGAGGTCACTACCAGCTGCAACTTGAAGTGCCCTGTGTGCTTCATGAGTGCCGATACGAACAAGCACGATCCCACGCTCGACGAGATTCGCGCTATGTATCAAGTGATTGCAGATGCCGTGGGAACCGATGGCGCCGTGCAAATCACCGGTGGCGAGCCCACGTGCCGCAAAGACCTGATGGATATCATCCGCATGGCGCGCGAAATGGGTTTTTGGGGTGTTGAGCTGAATACAAACGGCCTGGTCATTGCTGCGCGCGACGGCTACATTGAACAGCTGCGCGATGCGGGCATTACCGGTATCTTCCTGTCCTTCGATGGCTTGACGGGCAAGGTGTACGAAGAAACGTGCGGACGCGATATCCTAGATATCAAGCTGAAGTGCATCGAGCGTTGCCGCCAAGCGGGTGTGCAAGTGGTGCTGTGCATGACCATTCTGGAGGGTCTAAATGTTGACCAGCTGGGCGAAGTGCTGCGCTACGCCATGGATAACTCCGATGTCATTGCGGGTCTTGCGCTGCAGCCGGCGTTTTCGTCGGGACGCTTTGACACGGAATTCGTTGACAACATCAACGCGGGCGACGTCATTCAAGAGCTTGCGGCGCAGTCCGATGGCTTGCTGGATGTGTACGACATTTGGCCGCTAGGCACAAGCAACCCCTTGTGCGACATGGGCGTTTTCCTGGTGAAAGATGCGGAAGCCGCCGAGCATCCCAGCGGATTTTATCCGGCATCGCGTCGCATGAGCTACGAGGAATACACGGCGGGCTTCAGCCCCGATTCGCCGCAAGGTTCCGTGTTCCTGGACATTCTTGCGAAGAAGGACGTGTATGTGCGCGATGGCTTGTCCATTGTGATCATGGACTACATGGATGCGTGGACCATGGATATCCAGCGTTTGCGCGAGTGCTCCATGACTGTTGCTATGCCCGATGGGCGCGCGATTCCGTTCTGTTCGTATCACTTGACGAACTCCGCGGGCGAGCGCGTGTATCCGCCCTGGTGCAAAGAAGAATTGCGCCATCTGCATCACTAACCTGTTGACAAATTACCCCACCTTTTGTCAACAATTCCGGCTTTTGGGGTGAAAAAGTGACAGGGTCTTTTTAGTCTTTTGTGATCTGCTGCATGCTCACGGCGGCGGCAAGGGATTCGCCGAACGGACTCCGCTTGGATAATGCTTCTTCGGGCTTGCGACTCGCTCAGCTTATCCAAAGCGTCGCACGTCGGATCGTTCCCTTGCCGCCGCCTTTACTTTGTTGAGTGCGTGATGCAAGCTGGATGGCCGAGCGGAAAAGAAAGAATCACGGGGTCTTTTCGCCTTTTAGGATCTCGATTTGAGATATTTTGAAATAACTGTCAAAAAACTCGAGTAAGTGTGGCGCAACCGGCCAAAGCGCGGCGCAAGTGCATTCGATGAGAACGGCGACCTGGGCAAACGCTTTTCCGCACCCTGAAATCACTTTGTTGCAGCGATGATCCGTCACACTTACTGGCATTTTTTGACAGTTTTTCGGAAAAAAGTCAAAAGCAACGAGAAAAGGCTTCGTCGCTTTTTTCGCATGCTGTATGAATTCCCTTGCGGCCATACTCGCTGCCGTCCTTGAAATCCCGCGTTGTCGCATAACCTTTTCCTAATTGCCCCGCAATCATCTGCAGAATGTCACCTTTAGTGCTTGAAAGTCGCAGAGCATTGCGATAATATGACGCTCGAGAAGAATCAGGCCGATTCTGTAATGGAGGAAAGAGGGGCTTCCCTGCGCAGCGGCTTGCTTGAATTCGCGATCAAGCGCGCCCGCAGTAAAACGCGAGAAAAGCCCCATATCTTTGAAGGAGGAGAGATGTCGGGAATGAATGGCTCGACAGCTGGGCTTACTCGCAGAAGCTTTCTCAAGACCACTGCTGCAGTTGCAGGCGTGGCTGCGGTAGCTGGAACTGCGGTTACAGGCACGTTGGCTCCCGTTGCTGAGGCTGGAGAGCTTGCCGCCGAGGAATCGGTATTCCACAGCGGTTGCCGCGGCAACTGCGGAAGCAAATGCCACATGGACGTTACGGTGCGCGAAGGCAAGGTCGTCAAAGTTGCGGCGGCGCAGTACCCCGAGGCCGACGCTCAGTGGCGTCGTATCTGCGTGAAAGGTTACACGCAGCCCCAGCGTTTGTACGATCCGGATCGTTTGAAGTATCCCATGCGTCGCGTGGAAGGCACCGAGCGCGGTGCTGGCCAGTGGGAACGCATCAGCTGGGATGAAGCCATTGCCGAAGTGAGCGGCAAGATTGGCGCGGCAATCAAGCAGTACGGCGGCACGTCGTTTGCAGTGTGGTCGTCTTATGCATCTTACGGTGTTCTGAATGGCGCGCAAGCTGGCTATATGTCCGTTGCATACGGCCGTTTCCTGACCGCTATTGGCGGCACCGTTCTTGGCGCAAGCGCTGACTACGCCCAGATTTATGAGCAGATGATTGCGCTGGGTAACACGGGCAACAGCTTCGCTGACGCGGTGAACTCGAAATACATCTTCTCGTGGGGCGGCAACCCTGCCGAGGCCTACATCCACGCATGGCAGTTCGTGTGCCAGGCACGCGAAAAGGGCGCCAAGCTGATTACCATTGACCCGCAGTACACGGCTTCTGCGGCACATTCCGACATGTATGTGCCCATTCGCCCTGGTACGGACGGCGCTTTGATGCTGGCCATGGCGAACTACATTCATGAGAACAAGCTGTACAACGAAGAATACATGCGCACGCTCACCGTTGCCCCGTTCCTGGTGGGCGAAGATGGCACGTACGTTCGCATGAGCGCGTATGGCCAGGCTGCCAAAGAAGGCCCGCTGAACGCATACGGCATGCCCACCGTTATTGATCCCATTGTGGTTTGGGACGAAGTTACCGGTGCGCAGGCTCCGCTGGAGCAGGCAGAAAAGCCCGCTATCCTGGGCGAATACACCCTGTCCGATGGCAGGAAAGTGAAGACCTGCTATCAGGTTTGCCTGGACAACATTAAGGAATACACCGTTGCCAAAGCTGCCGAAATCTGCGACATTCCCGAAGAGGACATCATCAAGCTTGCGCAGATGTACGCCGATGGCCCCAGCTTCGTTATGACGTTCCAGGGCTTCGGCCACCATGTGAACTCGCATCACAACTTCAAGAACCTGGCGCTTATCGCTTGCCAGACGGGCAACTACGGTGTTCCCGGCGGCGCTATCTGCGGCAACACTTCGCCGTTCAACTCGCTGGTCAACAATACCGCCTTCTTCATGGGCAAGCTGGGCGTTAACACCACCGGCACGCATCTTCCGGAAATCCTGGAAAAGAAGAGCTGGGGCGGAAAAGAATGCGACATTCAGGTTCTGTGGTGCTGCAATGGCAACATGCTGTGCTGCGAATCGGGCCGTCAGGAGCTTATCGAAGCCGTGAAGAAGGTCCCCTACGTAGTGTGTGCCGACGTCAACATGACCGACACCGCTAAGTACGCTGACCTGGTGCTTCCTGTTCCGCACATCTTTGAAACGGAAGATTACGACAGCGGTTGCCCCACGCCTTACCTTATGTTCCAGCAGAAGGCTGTGGAGCCTGCGTTCGAATGCAAGACCGACCTGGAAATCATGCGCTCCATTGCTGAAACGCTGGGCATGGGTGCCATCTACGGCAACGGTGCATCGAACAAGGAACTCATCGATGCTGTGCTCAAGGATGCAAACGGTCTGAACGAGAAGTTCGGTATCAACTACGACCGCTTCCAGAAGGATTCCATGGTGCGCACGCCGCTGTACACCTCTACGGCTCCGGTTGCCGCAACGGGTTCTGCGGAAACGGCACGCGTGAAGTTCTACCTGGAAAAGCCCACGCCGCGTGGCTACGTTGGCCAGAAGATTGCCGACTACGAGAAGCGTCCCTACTACGAACCGGCGCACGAAGCCTACTGGGAGAATCCGATGCGCGAGAAGTATCCCCTGATGGGATGCAGCCAGCATCACAAGTATCACGTTCATTCCCAGCTTGCGTACACTCCCATGATGCGCGAGCTTGAGCCCGAGCCGCAGATCAAGATCAACGCCAGCGACGCCGCCGCACGTGGCATTAAACAGGGCGATGTGGTGCGCGCTTACAACGATCACGGCTACGTTGTGCTGAAAGCCCTGGTCACCGAAGGAATCAAGCCGGGCGTTATCTCTATTCCCCATGGCTTCCAGGAAGAGCAGTTCATCGAGGGTCACGCTCAGGACCTGACGAACATCTACATGAACGATTTCTGCGACAACAGCGCTTTCTACGACTTCCTGTGCGAGGTCGAGAAGTACAAAGGGGGTAAATAATGGCTCGCTATGGTATGGCGATTGACACCAAGCGCTGCGTAGGCTGCAACGCTTGCACGACTGCCTGCAAAATGGCAAATAACGTGCCGGATGACATTTTCTGGACACGTGCTCTGACCAGGGGCGGCGATGAAGTTGACACGCCCGCCGGCACCTTCCCCAACTTGAGCATGCGCTACTACACGGTGGGTTGCCAGCATTGCGAAAATCCCGCCTGCGTGAAGGCGTGCCCCGTGGGCGCAACGTACAAGGACCCCGAGACGGGCATTGTGCGCCAGGACTACGACCGCTGCATTGGTTGCCGCATGTGTATGGCCGCTTGCCCTTACACGGGCGTGCGTTCCTTCAACTGGCAGGAGCCGAAGAATCAGATGGGCTTCGCTATTGGCGACGCCGATGCTCCGAAGCATCAGAAGCACACGGTGGAGAAGTGCACGTTCTGCTACCAGCGCACCAGCAAGGGCGAAACGCCTGCTTGCATGGACCTGTGCCCAGCGCGCGCTCGTCATTGGGGCGACCTGGACGATCCGAATTCCGAGATTTCCCAGATCATTGCAAGCCGCCCGTACGAGCAGCTTCTGACCGAGCGCGGCACGCAGCCGAACGTTTACTACCTGGTATAGGCGGAAAGGAGATAGAAAAATGTCTGAAGAGACTAAGAAGTCCCCGACCGCTCAATTCGGGGGTAAAACGATGAACATCGCCATTGCCGTGGCGGCTGTTGTTACCGTTCTTGGCATTGGTTTGTGGGTGTTTCAGCTGGTCAGCGGCATGGTGAACACCGGCATGCGCAACCTTGACTCGTGGGGCCTGTACATTACCATGTTCATGTTCCTGGTTGGTTTGTCTGCCGGCGGCCTGATCATCAGCTCCATTCCGCGCGCTTTCGGTATGGAAGGCTTCGGCGGCATCTCGAAGGTGGCCGTGTGGACCTCCATTTGCGCTACCGTGATGGCTATCGGCTTTGTCGTGGTTGACCTGGGCCAGCCCCTTCGTGTTTGGGAGCTGTTCCTGTATTCGAACCTGACCTCGCCGCTGATGTGGGACATCATTGTGCTGGCTACGTACCTGATTCTGTCCTGCGTGTATCTGTGGGCCACGCTGCGTGAAGAGAAGGGCCTGGTCAAGGCCACCACTTTGCGCGTGATCAGCGTGATTGCCCTGGTTGTTGCCGTGTTGGTGCACTCCGTTACCGCATGGATCTTTGGCTTGCAGGCATCGCACGAGTTCTGGCACACCGCGCTTCTGGCGCCGTGGTTTGTGTCGTCGGCCCTGGTATGCGGCACCGCGCTGGTCATGATTGTGGTCATTGCGCTGCGCAAGGTAGGCTACATGGATCTGGACCAGCGCTATATTGTAAAGCTGGCGAAGATGCTGGGTGCCTTCTGCATGGTTGACCTGTACTTCTTTGGTTGCGACTTGTTGACGGCCGGTTTCCCCGGCGGTTCTGGTGCCGAGGTTGTATCTATGCTGGTCAGTGGCCCGTTGGCTCCGTTCTTCTGGACGGAAATCATTTGCACGATTGTTGCCGCTGTGGTGTGCTTCGTGCCTACCGCACGCAAGAACGGTCTGCTGGTTGGCGCATCTGCGCTGGCAATTGTGGCTATTTTCTGCAAGCGCTTCCAGCTGTTGGATGGTGGCTTCCAGCTGCATAACCTGGATTTCGCAAGCCCCGTGACGGCACTGACTGCCACGAACAGCGCAAACGGCTGGGCAGGCGTCTACGATGGCCTGGTTTACGGCCCCACGCCGCTTGAGTTCGGCGTTGTGCTGGGCGTGATCGGCCTGGGCGCGCTGCTTCTGCTGCTGGGCCTGAAGTACCTTCCCTTGAAGCCTACGACCGAATCTCACTAGGTCTCTTTTCTCGCAACGGGCTCGCTTCGTTTGGGGCGGGCCCGTTGTTTGCGGAGGCGTGGGGAAGGTGTCGGCTCTGGGCTCGTGCGGATGCTGTGGCTGGTGGTGGCTGCTGTGGCTGGCGGTGACGCGTGCTCGTGGCGGACGGCTGGTGCGGGTGCCGCTGGCGACGCGTGCTCGTGGGCATTGGCGGGTGGCACCTAGAAGCGTTTACGGTTCGTTTGTTGAGAGTTCGTTTGCGTTTTCGCAGGTGAACGACCTCTTTAGAGACGAAAGGAGAGCAAACCATGGCGAAAGGAATTGCTGCTGTTACGGCTTTTTTCGCCGTGGTGGCTACATGTGCGCTGCTGTTGGGTGCGGCGCTTGAGAGCGATTCGGGCGTTCATCGCATTGAGCCCACGTCGCCGTGTCCCGTGGTAGGGTGCGTGTCGGAATCGTGCCACGGCTACGATGCTATTCCCGAACCCGATGGCGTTCATGAAATGATTTGCCCCGAAGTGGGCTGCGCGTCAACATCGTGCCATGCGTGGGAGACACTGCAAAACCGCTATCATCAGGCCAGTTCAACGTCGCTTATGCTGTGGATTTTGGCGCCCGTGGTGTTCGTGGTTGCACTGCTGTTTATGATGGGCCTGTTTAAAGGGCCGAAAAGCAGAACCGGGTCGGCAAAGGAAGGCGGCAGTAATGAAAACCACTAAGACCATACTTGTTGCCGATGCCGTGCTTGCTGTTTTGCTCATTGCATGCGAACTACCAGGGGTAGCGGGTGTTTCCGCGCACGAATGGCTGGGAATTGTCCTGGCCGTTGCGCTGTTGGCGCATGCAGGAAAGCGTGTGCTCACCACGGTGAAAAACGCACGGAGCGCTGCGCGCCTGGTCGTTGATATTGCTCTGCTAGTGACGCTTGCCGTGTGTGTTGTTTCCGGGATGATGATTTCGGGATCGGTTCTTCCGTTTTTCGGATATTACGCAACAGGGTATTATTTCTGGAGCCCTTTGCATGCCGCCACGGCAACCGTGCTGCTGGCGGTGCTGTTGGTTCATGCTGCTTTGAACGCAGGGCGCATCAAAAGCTTTTTGTCTGCGGATGATAAAAGCGAAAAGCCATCGCGTGCTCTTGCGGGCAGTGCGGTTGATAATGACAATGAGCAGGGGAAATACGCAGGAGAAAACCGTTGGGAAGGAGGCGCTCGTGAGGCTCGTGGGTAAGGAGCATTTATCGGTGGGCCAGGAGGCCCCGAGCACGGCTGATACCCGTGCAACGTCGCGCGCGGCGCTTCTGGTGTCGCAGAGCCTTGCGGAGCTTTTGTCGCAGCGTCCGAACTTGGCGGCGTGGCTTTCCGAATATGAGTCTATTCAGGCAGAGTACGCTGCCGCATTGTGCGCGCGTGGCGTTGACCTGGATGAAAAGGATCGCGCGCAAGAGGAAGCGGCGGCGTTACGCGCACGCCTGCAAGAAAAAGGCGCGTGTTTCCGCAATGGGGGAGCAAGCATTGTGACGGGACCGCTTTCCGATGCTTGCGTTGCCTGCACAGGTGGGCGCGGCAGCAAAACGTTCACGTTGTCCACGGCATGCAACCGCCATTGCTACTTTTGCTTCAACGCGAATCAGGCGGATTACAGCACTTCGCGCGCGCTGAAAGCCACTTGGCAAGATGAGCTTGATGCGTTTCTGGCAAAGGGGGATGTCACTCACGTGGCGCTTACCGGCGGCGAGCCGCTGCTGCATCCGCATGAAGCGGTAGCGTTCTTCCAACGCGCTCATCAGGCATTTCCCCAGGCGCATTTGCGTCTGTATACCGATGGCGACTTGCTGACCGATGAGCTGCTTGCACAGCTGCGCGACGCAGGGCTGCAGGAGCTGCGGTTGAGCGTGAAGTTGGATGCGTTGGATTCCCCGGAGCAGCAAGATGCAGCCATTGATGAGGCTTTGTCGCGCGTTACGCAGGCGAAGCGTTTCATTTGCGACGTTATGGTGGAAATGCCAGCGATTCCCGGCACCGAGCAAGCCATGCGCAAGTTGCTTTTGGGGCTTGATGCGGCGGGTGCGTTCGGCATCAATTTGCTGGAATTCGGCTATCCCATGAACGATTGGGCGGAGTTCGCCCGCCGTGAGTTCACGGTGGCAAATCCGCCGTTTCCCGTGGCATACGATTACGAATATGCAGCGGGACTTCCCGTTGCGGGAAGCGAAGCGCTGTGCCTTCGCTTGCTTGAATTTGCGCTTGACCAGGGACTTTCGTTGGGTGTGCATTACTGTTCGCTGGAAAACAAGCATCGCGATCAGGTTTTGCAACAAAATCGCCAGGCGAAATTGGACGCGCGCACGTGGGAGCTTGATCTGCAGGATTTCTTCTATAAAACGATAAAGGTGTTCGATACGGATGTTGCCTTGGTCAAGCAGTGTCTTGACCAGCAAGGGTATCCGTACGAGCAGGATTTCGACGAGGGAAGCTTGTCGTTTGCGCCGCGCCACGTGCAGCACGTTGCGCAGGTGCCGGCGGTTTTCGCACGCTCGTACGACGTTATTGAGCAAAAGGGAAAAAGCCTGGTCGTGCGTGAGGTTAAGCTGGAATTAGTGGAGAATGCCGGTTTGGTGCAGTCGGTTGCGCTGCAAGCTACGGAGGGAAACAATATGGATATCTGGTCTTTGAAGGCTTCTGCCTGCGAGTTGTTGGCGTTTTCGTTGCGCTATCCCACGTCCGATGTGGCGGGTGCCATTGCGAGCGGCGAATGGGCTGCAGCGGCGCAGGAAATTGCAGACGCGCTTGGTGTTGCCTTGCCTGCCGATTTCGCGGCTGAGCTTGCTGGCGGTGTTGCCGCCAGTGACGGCGATGCGTCCGTTTGCGCAGGTAGGGGAAGCGCTGAAGCGCAAGAAGACGTGCAAGAAGGTGCGTTGCTTCACGCCCTGTGCGCCGATGCAACACGCCTGTTTGTGGGCTCGCCCGAGCCGGCAGTGAGCCCGTTTGAGGGCGTGTGGCGTGCGGCTGACGACGGTGTGGATCCGCTACTGTTCGTGAACCCGCACTCTATGGAGGTCGAGCGTTTTTGCTATGCGTGTGGCCTGGGACGTCCGCAGGGGACAAACGAGCCACTGGATTTTGCGCCTACCGAGTTGGAGTTGCTGCAATATCTGGCATCGCTTGAGGCGGGGCTCGTGGAATCAGCGGAAGGTGCACCGGCAGCGGCGGACTTGCCTGGCGGATCAGCGGCAGCTGCTTATGGGCAATTCCTGGCCGAGCACGTTTCGGTATGGCTTCCGAATTTTGCGGAAAAGCTGTGTGAACAGGCGCGTCATCCGTTCTATTGCGCTGCGGGGCAACTTTTGCGCGCTTACCTTCCCGTGCTGTAGTTTTTCTGCATGAAAGCGGCGATGCTTTATACTGGGAAGTTGCAGTAATCGCATTGTCGCTTGACAAGTTTGCACGCGAATGCGTCCTGCGCGCGGGTGCGTTCCCGGCGCGTTGTGGCAGCGCGAACGCAAACGTGCGGGACGGAGCGCAGATGCGCGAGCGAAAAAACTGCTGGCAGAAAGGCGTTCGTGTTCAGCGATTTTGTCATAGGCTATTTATTCCTGGGCGGCACCGGTGCGGGTGCGCTGGTGGTGTTGTGCCTGTTGGAGTGTGCAAACGCCCGTCGACGCTTCGGGAGCTTAGCAGAGCGAACCCGTTTGGGTCTCACGTTTTCGGGGCGCGCGATGCCGCCGCGGGCGACTGGTCGCCAAGGCAGGGTCTCGGGCGCGTTTGCGCTGCCGGGAGAGTTCTTCGCGCGCGCGTGGCTGGTGTGCCTGATGGTTCTTGCCTGCGCGATTGCATGCCTTGCCTTTGACCTGGGTCGTTTCGATCGTCTGTTCAACCTGCTGCTTACGCCGCGGTTGTCTATTATGACGGTGGGGGCGTATGCGTTGGCGGCATCGTTTGCGATTGCGATGATTTTCGCCGCACTTGCTTTGCTGGATAACGTTTTCCCTGGTCCCGGGTTTGTGTATGTTCTTTCGGCGGTGGGTGTGCTTGTTGGCGTGGTCACGGTGGTTTACACGGGCGTGCTGCTGAGCAGCTTGGCATCGGTGCGTTTCTGGCAAACGCCGTTGCTGCCGATGCTTTTCGCAGTGTCGTCTCTGTCGTGCGGGATTGCGTGCGTGCTATTCTCGGGTGTGTTCGTTGAGGCGCGGCAGCCGGTGGTGGCACCCTTGGCGCGCTTGGCGCATATCGACGGCTTCGTCATTTTGGCGGAAGCCGTGGTGCTGGCGGCGTATCTGACGTGGGGCATGTGGGGAGATGCGACCGCATGTGCGGCATATGCCCTGATAGCAGGCGACCTTGCGTGGCTCTTTTGGAGCGGCCTGGTGACCGTTGGTCTGGTGGTGCCGTTTGTTATGGAGCGATTCGTTGCGTATGGGAATTATCGGTCCCAGCTTGTTTGGATAGCGGCCGCGGTGTTGCTTGGCGGCTTTATCATGCGTTTGTGCTTTGTGGATGCAGGGCTGTACGATGCCACGCAGGCGGGAAGCGTTGCCAGCGGGCTCATGGGCGAATGGGTAAGCTGATGCGGGTTCACTTGCAGTGCGGTGGTGGGTAGGAGCGGCGTTGCAGATTGCGATGCGCTTGCTGCACGCTCACTGCGTGCTCGAAAGACGCCTGGCGAGTGTTTCGCCCAGGTCGTAGGCTGTGGGCGCGCCGATGCCTTCGCCATGGTTTTGAGCTGACCTTCCAAGGGGGAAGTTATGAGGAATAGAAAAAAGAAAGACGTGCGCTACGATGCGCCGTATGAGATGACTGACAAAGAAGCCGAGATTCGTGCGGCAACCAGCTATGTGCCGCGCAAGTCGTCGCGTAACGGCGCGACCATCTTCAGCGTTGCGGTGTTTTTGCTGGCGTGCATGCTGGTGCTCTTGGCGTGGACGCTGGTCACGGGCAGCATTGATCCGGCGGGTCTGCTGGTGGCGCTGCTTGCGGGTTTGCTGGTGCTTTCCTCTACGCATATGGCTCTTAACTGGGAAAAGGTTGTTGTTTTGCGCTTCGGCAAGCTGAATCGCGTGGTGGGTCCGGGCTTGTACTTCACCATTCCTATTATCGAGCACGGCACGATTCGCGTGGATCAACGCGTTATTGCCACGCCGTTTTACGCCGAGCGCACGCTTACGGCCGACCTGGTGCCGGTGAATATCGATGCCGTGCTGTTTTGGATGGTGTGGGATGCCGAAAAAGCTTGCGCCGAGGTTGAGGACTACTACGCGTCGGTGTCGTTTTTGGCGCAGACCGCCATGCGCGAAGCGGTGGGTCGCTCGCAGCTTGCCGAAGTAGCAGTGCGGCGTGATCAGCTGGATGCCGAGATTAAGGAAGATATCGAGCACGAGGCCGCGAGCTGGGGCGTTGATATCATTTCTGTGAAAGTGCGCGACATTGTGATTCCCGAAGAGCTGCAAGAAGTTATGAGCTTAGAGGCTCAGGCCGACCGCGAGCGCAGCGCGCGTGCTTCGGTGGCGGGTGTGGAGGCCGATGTTGCCGCCATGTTGTCCGAGGCAGCTGACGTGTATGGCGACCCCGAGGCGGCGTTCAAGCTGCGCGCCATGCTTATGCAGTACGAGACGGTGAAGCGCTCGGGCGGTTCGGTGGTTACGGTGCCTACGGCGGTAAGCGATGGGTTCACAAAGGGTAGAGGCGAATAGCATATGAATTCCTTGAAGTCGTTTGAGATAGATTACGCGGGTGGCCTGCCCGTTTGGATACAAATTAAAAACCGCATTGCTTACTTGATTGGTTCGGGTTCGTTTGCGGAAGGCGAACAGCTTCCCACGGTACGCGGGCTGGCCGCTGAGCTGGACATAAGCTACAACACGGTGAACCGCGCGTACATGGATTTGGAACGTGAAGGCTACATTGCCACGCGCAAGGGGCGTGGTACGTTCGTGGCACCGCGTCGCGAAATTGGCGCCGACCGTGCCACCGATAGCCCCATTGAGCTTGTAATCGACGACATGATTCGTGCCTGTTCAAACGCCGGTTTAGCCGATGATGACATTGTAGCCATGGTGCAAGCGCGCTTGGCGCACCGAAGGATGTAGCGCGTGGATCCTTTGATATCGTTTCGGGTTGATCACAATGATGGTCTGCCCGTTTGGTTGCAAATCCGGAATAGGATTGCGTATCTGGTGACTTCGGGCGCTTATTGCGAAGGGGATAAGTTGCCCACGGTGCGCGGACTTGCCGCTGATCTGGACATAAGCTACAACACGGTGAACCGCGCGTACATGGATTTAGAGCGCGAAGGCTACATTGCATCGCGGCGTGGTAAGGGGACGTTCGTTACGGGTAGCAATATTGTGGCGAACGAGGCGGAGTATCGCACCATCGACGCCATGGCTGATGACCTGGTGCGTGCTGCGCGCAGCTTCGGCATGGACGACGGCAGTATCCTGGCTCTGGTCCAGGGTAAACTTTGTTGACAAATTACCCCACCTTTTGTCAACAATTTCGCTTTTCTTGGCGGTTTGCCGCCTTGTGAAATTCATGTTGTTGAAAAAGTGCTTCCTAATTCGAAGTTGATGCAGGTTGGAAGTAGGTCAAGGGCTCGAATCGGGGTGTTTTTCGCCGTATGCGTTACTTGCGAAAAATAAGCCTTAGGAAATCGCCAGTTCAAAATTATTCCCAATTGAGGCACATTTAGTTTCTTGATAAAATCTGCAGCACGACCTACTTCCAACCTATCACAACTTCGAATTTCGACCCCAAAATTCAACAACATGAATTCAGTTGCCCGTTCGCGAAGGCGGCAAGGGATTCGCCGAACGGGCTCCGCTTGGATAATGCCTCTTCGGGCTTGCGTCTCACTTAACTTATCCAAAACGTCGCACGTCGGCTCATTCCCTTGCCTTCGCCTTTTTCACGCGTCTTGTGCTCCTGTGCTCTTGAAACGCGGAAACACCAATAACTTGTTCTTATTAGTAATAATTCTCAAAAAATATCAAAAATCACGTGCATTTGTATACTGCTATGCCTTATAGTGAAAGACAACTGAAACACTGGGATTTCAGACGTCTATAAACAGGGGTACTTAAGGAGGGGACTTGCATGGAATTTATGCAGGATGTGGTGTTTCTTAACCGACTGCAATTTGCCGGAACGGCTATCTATCACTACATGTTCGTGCCGCTCAGCATTGGATTTGGTCTGATTCTTGCCATATTGATGACCAAAGCATACCGCAGCGGTAAGCCCGAAGATGACCATTTGGCACGCTTCTGGCTCAAGCTTTTCACGGGCACGTTTGCCGTAGGTGTTGCCACGGGCATTACGATGGAGTTTAGTTTTGGCACTAACTGGGCGGATTACTCGCGCTTTGTTGGCGATATTTTCGGCGCACCTCTTGCGGCCGAAGCGCTGTTCGCGTTCTTCTTGGAATCGGTCTTTTTGGGTGTTTTGCTCTTTGGGCGCGAAAAAGTGAGCAAGAAGTTTTACCTGGTCAGCGCATGGCTTGTTTGGATTGGCTCCTGTCTTTCTGCCCTGTGGATCATTATCGCGAACTCGTGGATGCAGACTCCGGCGGGTTACACGATTGGTCCCGATGGCAATGCCGTGCTCACGGACTTCTTCGCCGCCGCGCTCAATTATTCCACGCTGCAGCGCTATGCGCACGTGCTGGTTGCCGTGATGCTCTGCGGCGCACTTATGACCATTGCGGTGGGCGCATATTTTCTGCTCAAGAAGCGCCCAGGCAATGCAGGCATGAAGCTTGTCAAACTTGGCGCTGTTGTTTCGCTGGCATGCACGATTCTTATGGTTCCTGTGGCGCATCAGCAAGCCGTTGAAGTTGCGGAGCAGCAACCCGCGAAATTGGCTGCCATGGAGGGACAGTACGAGACTGGCCCTATGGGTTTGTCCCTTATTGGCTGGGTTGACGAGG
Organism: uncultured Eggerthellaceae bacterium; assembly: GCA_934670115.1. GTDB lineage: Bacteria > Actinomycetota > Coriobacteriia > Coriobacteriales > Eggerthellaceae > CAKUOV01. Next base: position 11,475 of record CAKUOV010000024.1, on the reverse strand, counting down.
AAAACGAGCAGCTCATCACCGTTGAAATCCCCGGCCTTACGAGCTTTTTGGCAACGGGCGACTTCAATGCGGAATTCCCGGGCATCAACGATTTCCCCGAAAACGAGCGCCCGACCGACGTGAACCTGATCTATCAGTGCTACCACATGATGCTTCTTCTTTTCGGCGTTGTAGCGCTTGCGCTTATTCTTTCGCTGCTGGTTGCTTTTGGAAAACTGAGCGTTGAAAAGCGCAAATGGCCGCTTTACCTGATGATGATTGGCTGGGCCGCTGCGCTGCTTGCTATTCAGTTCGGCTGGTGCACGGCTGAATTCGGACGCCAGCCGTGGATCGTTTACGGCGAACTGCTTACGGCCGATGGCATTTCCCAAGCGGTGAGCGCGCCTCAAATCATCATTACGCTGGCGCTCTTTGGCCTGGTATATACCGTTATCTACGTTGCGTGGGCGAAAAGCTTCATCAAAACGGTCAAGGCTGGCCCCGAGGCAATTGCTGCAGAAGACGAAGCGGCTGCTCGTCCCGTCAAGCTGGACGTGGAGGTGAAAGAATAATGCTTATCCTTGGAAACTTGTGGTTCATTATCATCTTTGTCCTGATCATTGGCTACTTTGCCTTGGACGGCTTTGACCTGGGTGCGGGCGTTTTGTACCCCTTCCTGGCAAAGGAAGAGCGCGACAAGAAGCGCATTGTGCGCGCCATTGGGCCGGTGTGGGATGGCAACGAGGTGTGGCTCCTTACGGCCGGTGGCGCCTTGTTTGCCGCATTCGCGCCGGCGTATGCAACCGTGTTTTCCGGCTTCTACCTGGCTATTATGCTGGTGCTGTTCGGCCTTATCTTCCGTGCGGTGGCGGTGGAATTCCGCGGCCACAATGGCGATATGCCGCGTCTGTGGGATGTCCTGTTCTTCGTTGGCAGCTTGCTGCCCGCGTTGCTGTTGGGCGTTGCAATGGGCAATATCGTCCAGGGCCTGCCCCTTGCCGCAAACGACGATTACACGGGCGGCTTCTTCGCGCTGCTTAACCCCTTTGCCCTGCTTTGCGGCGTGCTTGGCTTGGTGCATATGCTGACGCAGGGCGCTGCGTGGATTGCGCTGAAGGCTCCCGAAGGCTCTGGGCTGCGTGATCGCGCCGCAGCGCTTCGTCGCATTCTTTCCGTGGTTGATATTGTGGTATTTGCGCTGGTTACCGTTGTGTTTTTCGTGTTCGTGAAGCCGAGCCTTCCGTATGCTGTTGGCATCGAAGCGCTGGCGGCTGTGGGTGCCGTTGTTTTTGTTGCAAGCACGCTGTGCATTCCGGTTTTGTGCAAGGCGGATACTCCTAAAAAAGATGTTCTTGGACCCGTTTTTGCTGGCCTTGGATGTGCGGGCCTGGTTGTTATCCTTGCAGCAACGCAATTCCCGAATCTCGTCCCCGCGCTTGATCCGGCGCTCAGCTTAACCGTTGCGAATAGCGCATCAAGCAGCACGGCGCTTTTCGCCATGACCATTATTGCGTGCATTGGCGTGCCGCTGGTGCTGATTTACCACGTGCTGGTATACCGCGCGTTCCGCGGACGTGTTGACTGACGCGCGCAAATGCTCGAATCTCGAATGTGACGGCGTTGGACTGCAACCGCGTTAGGCTGGAATCATGCTGGATCGCAACATACTGAATCTTCCGGGGGCAAGGCGCATGTTCGTCTTGCTCCTGGTGTGCGCCGGCGCTGATGCGCTGCTGATTGTGGCGCAGGCGCTTTGCCTTGCGGGTGCGTTGAGCTGGATGTGGAATTGCGCGGTTGCTCAGGCGTTCGCAAGCCTTGTTCCGGGCGCTCTACCAGGAACTTTTGGGTTTGCCGCCGCATTTATCGCGCGCAACGCGTTGGATGCCGTGCGCAGCAGAATGGCCGATGCATTTTCGCGCAAGCGCGCTACGGAACTCCAAGATCAGCTGGTCGAAGCGACGTACGAGCAGGGAGTTGCGGGCGTGCAGCGCCGCGGAAGCGGATCTGCTGTTCAGGAGCTTATCGACGGCGTGGCAAACGTGAGAAACTACATTGCGATCATCCTGCCAAAAGTTGCCGACCTTATTGCGATTCCCGTCATTCTTGCCGTTGCGCTGTTTGCCACCGACTGGATTAGCGGAATCATTGCGCTGATCATTTTGCCGTGCATTATTGGCTACATGCAGCTGCTGGGCGCCCACGCAAAAGCCCAGGCGTCGGCCCAGCACCAGGAATACGACCGCCTGGCCAATCATTTCATGGACACGCTGCGCGGGCTTGCCACGCTCAAGGTGTTCGGTCGCTCGAAACCATACGCGAATCAGGTTTTCGCGGTTTCCGAAGCGTTCCGCGCCGCAACCGTTAAAACGCTGTGCACGGCTACGCTGAGCAGCCTGGTTTTGGATCTGTTTCGCACGTTTGCCCTGGCAGCGGTGGCAATCATGCTGGGATTCAGGCTTCTTAGTGGCAGTGTGGGCCTTGAGCCCGCGCTTGCGGTTCTTATCATGGTGCCGGAATACTTCGCCGCCGTGCGCCGCTACTCCACGGATTTCCATGCCAGCTTGGATGGGCGTAACAGTCTGGTTTCGATTTTGGATGTTATAGAGGGCGAAGGTGTGCAGCCGCCGTGCGCGTCCAGCACTGCTTGGGGCGCGTGTGCAGGTGCTGAGTCCGGCGCGTCGCACACGCTTCCTGTCGCTCAGGCGGCTGATCCGGCGGGGGCGCTGTGCGAAGCGGGGGAAGGCGGGGCGCATCCCGCGGCGGGCGCGGCGGTGGACGGTGCGACAGGCGATGCAGCGGGCGGAGCGGTGGATGGCGCGGCGGAGAAACCGTGCGAATCCGATGCGCTGAACTGGGATAACGGCTCTACCCTTGAGTTCCGCGATATCGGTTTCCAGCATAGCGGCAACGACCCCTTCGCCTTGAATCAGGTCAATTTCCGCGTTGAAGGTGCTTGCAAAGTGGGCATTGTTGGCATGTCGGGGTCGGGTAAGACAACGTTGGCCCGGCTGCTTGCTGGCTTCTCGAACCCCACAGCGGGCGAGATTCTTGTCAACGGCGCAAGCGTTCCCACGCTGAATAACCCCCAGTGGCTCAAGCACGTCACGTTTATCCCGCAAAACCCGCATATCTTCAATGCGTCGCTGCGCGATAACGTAGCGTTTTACGTGCCTGACGCGTCTGAACACGACGTTGACCAGGCCATTAAGCTTGCTGGATTGGAAGATACGGTGGCGCAGCTTCCCCAGGGGGTCAACACGCTTCTGGGCCAACAGGGCAGGCAGTTTTCTGGCGGGCAGGCGCAGCGCGTGACGCTTGCGCGCGCGTTTTTGGATTCCCAGCGCAAGGTGCTCATTTTCGACGAGCCCACAGCGCATTTGGACATCCAGACAGAGCTTGCGCTGAAGGAACGCATGCTTCCCCTGATGGAGAATCGGCTGGTGTTTTTCGCCACTCACCGTTTGCACTGGCTTGAGAACATGGATTACGTGCTGGTTGTCGAAGACGGTCGCGTTGTGGAAAGCGGACGCCCTTGCGAGCTTCTGGCGGCCAATGGTGCGCTATCGAGCCTGGTCAAGCAGATGAGGGGCGGTGATTTCTTGTGAGCAAAGAAAGCTGCGCGCGCAATCATATGCTCAATCGTCTGGCGGGCATTTGGCGCGCCGATACGTGGGTGAAGCCGTATTTCAGCCGCTACAAGAAGGCCATGCTTGTTTCGCTGGGACTGGGTGTTCTTACGCTTCTATTCGCAACGCTACTCATGCTCATGTCGGGATTTCTTATCAGCTATGCCTCACTGCCGCCCGAAATGGGTCTGTTCTCGCTCTATGTTCCTATTGGGTTTGTGCAGCTGTTCGGCATCGGCAAACCGTTCTTCGGTTATTTCGAACGCCTGGCCAGCCATGATTGGGTGCTGCGCATGACAAGCTCGCTTAGGAAGAAGCTCTACGGCTCCCTTGAGCAAGAGCGCATTGTTGGTGCGCGTTCCTTGAAGATGGGCGAGGCGCTTGGTTTGCTGAGCGAGGATATCTCCCATGTTCAGAATTTGTATCTGCGTACGGTGTTTCCCCTGGCCACCGCATGGGCTGTGGGTGGGTTGGTTGTGATTGCCGTTGGCGCCATGAGCATTCCTTGCGCGATTATGCTGCTTGTGGGGTTTGTCGTGATTGCCGTGCTGCTTCCCTTGCAGGCGCTGCTGGTAAACGGCGCGCGCGCCGCGCGGATCAAGGCGCTCAAGGCTCAGCTGTACGCAAGCGCGTACGATAACGTGATGGGCATTGGCGATTGGGTTTGCGCGCAGCGAAAGGAAGATTTTCAGGGTGTCGTGTCCTGCGTGGCGGGGGAGATTGATGGGATTGAGAAGGAGCTTGCGGCATCGTCGCGTCGGCGGAATTTGCTGGTTGATGCATTGTTTGCCCTGATGATTGTGGCGTTGCTGGCATGGGCGGGCGGATTTTTCGGCGCGGTGGATCCGACTGTGCCTGCGGCGTTTGCCGGTTCGTTGTCGGATAACCAGCCGGCTACGTGGATTGCTGCCGTTGTACTGGGCTTCTTCCCGCTGCTTGAGGCGTTTCAGCCGCTTTCCGATGCAACCGCTGCTGCTGCGGGACACCTGGATTCCATCGAGCGGCTCAACGCGTTCGAGCAGCCTGCTCAGGATAGGGGGAGTGATATCTGCCCTGTTCCAGAAGATGTAGCTATCCGCTTGGATGGCGTCTCTTTCTCGTATGACGCGGGCGGCGCTGGTGCGGGTGCTGGGGAAGCGGGCGGCGGAGCTGCTGGGCGCGAGTCGGCTGCGGACGCAAGTGCCCCCCTGCTGAGTAACGTATCGCTTACCATCGAGCGCGGGCAGAAAGTTGCGATTCTGGGCGCTAGCGGCTCGGGTAAATCAACGTTGCTGCATTTGATCCGAGGCGACCTTGCGCCAAGCTGTGGCGCAGTCACTTTGGGCGGCGTCCCCACGGCCCAGCTCAATGCTGCGGGCTGCATCCACCAATACGTAGGATATATGCAGCAAAATTCGTATCTGTTTGCGCAGACGCTCAGGGGAAATCTCAAAGTCGGAAATCCGAAAGTGACGGATGAGCAGGCAATTAATGCTTTGCAAGAAGTTTGCCTGCAACCCCTTTTGGACCGCTTGCCCGATGGATTGAACACACCTGTCGATGAGTCTGGTCTCAGGTTTTCAGGGGGCGAGCGTCAAAGAATAGCGTTGGCACGTTTGCTGTTGGCGCAAACGCCCATGGTGTTGCTTGATGAACCCACCGTAAGCCTTGATCCGTTCACCGAGTCAAAACTGCTTGATACGATTTTCGATGTTTTAGCTGATCGCACGGTGATTATGGTCACTCACCACCTTTGTGGGATTGAGCATATGGATCGCGTCTTGCTTATTCAAGACGGTCGCATTCTTCTCGACGGCAGCCCGCAAGAACTCGCGCAAAGCAGCGAACTCTTCCAACGCCTGCTTGCGTTCGACCGCGGTCTGGAGCTATAGGTGAAAAAGTGACGGGGTCTTTTTCACCTTTTGGCGGTCCGCTGCATGCCCGCGGCGGCGGCACGGGATTTGCCGAACGGACTCCGCTTGGATAATGCTTCTTCGGGTTTGCGACTCACTCGACTTATCCAAAGCGTCGCACGTCGGCTCATTCCCTTGCCGCCGCTTTTTCTGCTGGGTTCGTGCTGCAAGATGTATGGCTGAGCGAGCGATTTGTTGACAAATTACCCCACCTTTTGTCAACAATTTCGGTCTTTCCGGTGATTTGTTGCTGCGCGAGATTCATGTTGTTGAAAAACGGCCTTCTGATTCGAAGTTGATGCAGTTTGGAAGTAGGTCAAGAGCTTGAATCGGGGCGGTTGTCGCCATACGTGTTGCTTGTGGAAAACTAGCATTAGCGAATTACCAGTTCAAAATTATTCCCAACTGGGGTATATTAAACCTTCTGGTAAAAAGTGAAGGGCAACCTACTTCCAACCCATCACAACTTCGAATTTCCACCCCAAAATTCAACAACATGAATTCAGTTGCATGCTCGCGGCGGCAAGGGATTCGCCGAACGGACTCCGCTTGGATAATGCTTCTTCTGACTTGCGACTCGCTCAACTTATCCAAAGCGTCGCACATCGGCTCATTCCCTTGCCGCCGCTTTTTCTCTGTTGTCTCGGCAGTGCAAGCGGAATGGCGGGGCGGAAATGTGAAAAAGACCCCGTCACTTTTTAACATGTGGTGCCAGTTGAAGGCCCAGGCGGCATGCGGGGAATTCGGCGCGCTCATTGCGGCTTGATTGTGGTACACTGCGGGCAATTGAATAAGGTGTGCCCTGGTTCGGTTCGCCGCGGTTTTTTGCCGCTCCGATAACGATATGAGGAAGACTGCCAAGCAAAGCGCGAAAAGCGCCGCGTTTGGCAGTCTTTTTTATTTGCAACGCGTGCATGTTGTGCGGGGTACGCTTTTCAACAGGGAAAACGTTGACGAGAAAGGGTTTCTCGCATGTACTTGATGGTTGACAATTACGATTCATTCACGGCTATGTTGGCAAGTTATTTTGCTGAGCTGGGAGCAGATGTGCTTACGCTGCGCAACGATGATGTTGATACTGCTTTGGCGCGCACGCTGCATCAGACGGGCAACTTAGAGGGGGTTATCATTTCTCCCGGTCCTAAAAACCCTGATGAATGCGGCAATTGCAAGGAGATTGTCCAGTGGGCGGCCGCCCAGCAGGTGCCATTGCTGGGTGTGTGCTTGGGGCATCAGATCCTTGCGAACGTCTACGGTGCGCGCGTGACGCGGGGGCATCGTCCGATGCACGGAAAGGTGTCGTCGTTGCACGCGAATGGCAAGGGGTTGTTTGCCGGGTTACCGTGCGAATTTCCCGTTACGCGTTATCACTCGCTGGTCGTTCAGGAGGATACCCTGCCGCCGTTTCTGCAGGTAGATGCACATACGGAAGATGGTGCGGTCATGGCGCTTCGCCATTCTGACCTGCCGCTTTACGGCGTGCAGTTTCATCCCGAGGCGGCGCGCACGTGCTATGGGCGCGAGTTGATTGCGAACTTCATGGACGTATGCGCCGGTGCCTCTGCGGCGGATATCGGGAATACAGCGGGTGCCGGGGAAGCGGTCGGCCAAGGTGCCGGGGAAGGCGTTGGTGCGTGTGCGGGTGCCGGGGAAGGCGTGCGCGGCAGGGAAGCGGCCGGCGCTGAGTGGATGTGCTTGAGCGAGGGCGCCGCCAAGTGTGCTGCAGAAAAGGAAGTGCTGTATGCTTAATGATTCCAGCGTGCTTAATCAGATAATACCTGATGACGGCTTCTTTTTTGGTATCGGTGTTTTTGAAACCATCGCACTCGAACAAGGCGTGCCTATTTTCTTTCGCGAGCATCTTGCGCGCATGATGGCTTCGCTTGAGCGTTTGGGTTTTACTGCCGATCCGCGTGAGCTGGTGGACCTTGCGCGTAACGCGTGCCAGGGCGATGCAGTCGCGGGTAGCAAGGTGCTCAAGCTGGTTGTGACGGAGAAGAACCGCTTTGCCACCGTGCGTGCGAACACGTATAACGATGCGCGCCGCGCTGCGGGTTTTTCGTGCGTGTTCAGCGAAGTGCGTCGAAATGAGACATCGCCGCTGGTGGCAATGAAAACCCTCAACTACGGCGATTGCATTTTGCAAAAACGTGCTGCTACCGCGCGCGGCATTGACGAACCGCTGTTCTTGAACACAAAAGGCCAGGTGGCAGAGGGGGCAACAAGCAACATCTTCGCTGTGATTGATGGCGAAGTTGTTACGCCGCCGGTGTCGTGTGGGCTGCTTCCCGGCGTTATGCGTGACTTTGCGCTGCGCGTTACGGGGGCGAAAGAGCGCCCCCTTATGCCCGAAGGTCTCATGCAGGCAGATGAGGTGTTTTTGACAAACTCCCTGATAGGAGCCATGCCGGTGCGCAGCATTGAGGGGCAGAGCGTTTCGTGCGGCAATGATTGCGCAAAGGCGCGGCAGGTGGGGCAACGCGTGGCGCAGCAGGTGTTGTACAAGGTGGCGCGCCAGGTGAATGAGGCGTACCAAGATGAAGTACGTGCGACTCTCGCGCGTTGGAATCAGGAGGAAGATTCATGGGGTCAACTGTTTGGGAGGTAAGCGGCTATAAGCCGCTGAGTGCTGTTTTTGAATTGCTGAAGGACAATGATCGAGTTGCGTTCTTGGATTCATCGGAGCAGGGTGAGCAGGGACGATTCTCGATTGTTGGGTGCAAGCCGTTTCTTACCATTGAGCAGGTTGACGGCCGGTGTTTGGTGAACGGCGCGCCAGCAGACGCTGCGTTTTTCGACGTGTTGGACGCTGCGCTGCGCACGCATCAAGAACCAAACGAAACGCACCTTCCCCTGATAGGGGGCGCGTTGGGATACCTTGGTTATGATTTCGGCCGTGCGCTGAACGGCGTGTCAACCCGTCACGCGCCGTTTGGTGAGCCGAATGCTTGCGGTGCGGAAGGCACTCTTGGCGTTGGCGAGGTTTCTGCTGCCGAAGCCTCGGGTTCTTCGGGCTCTGCAGCCCCCGCGGTCCCTTCTGCATCTGCCATGCCCGAGGCGCAGATGGTGTTCTACGACGTGTTGCTCATTGAGGATCACGAACAGCAAAAACTCTACGCCAGCGCGCAAGGTCAGACTGTTTCCGCTGATGAAGCGCGTGTGTGGGTGGATTCTCTCGTGGCTTCTGCGGTTTCTGCTCCCGTGCCTTCGCGTGGCTCAACGCTGGCGAAATTCACCTCGCGCTTTACCGAGCAGGATTACCAGCAGGCGCTCGACCGTATAGTGGAATACATGCTGGACGGCCACATTTACGTGGCGAATATGACGCAGCAGCTCGCTATGGATGCGCCGCAGCCGCCTTACGATTTGTACCGCTACCTGCGCACCTTTAATCCTGCACCGTTTTCGGCGTATCTGCGCGGGGCCGGGTTCGACGTGTGCTGCTCAAGCATGGAGCGGTTCCTGTTCGTGCGCGACGGCCATGCGGTAACGCGGCCGATCAAAGGCACGCGGCCGCGCGGGAAGACGCCCGATGAAGACGCGCGCAATCGCGATGAGCTCTTCGCCAGCCCAAAGGACAACAGCGAACTTCTGATGATTGTGGATTTGGAGCGAAACGACCTGTCGCTTTCATGCAAGCCAGGTACGGTATATACGCACCCCGAGTTCACGGTGGAAACGTACCCAACGGTGTTTCACCTGGTCGCAACAGTGGAAGGGCAGCTTCGCGAAGATGCGACGGCGCTCGATGTGGTGCGCAACGCCTTCCCTGGCGGTTCAATTACCGGCGCGCCGAAGATTCGTGCGATGGAAATTATCGACGAGCTGGAGCGCAGCGCGCGCGGTTTATATACTGGCAGCATTGGCTATTTTTCGAATGCGGGCGACTGCGATTTGAACGTGGTCATTCGTACGTTGGTCTGCCGCGATGGCGTGGCCACGTTGGGTGTGGGCGGCGGCATTACCGCTGAATCGGATTTCGATTTCGAGTACCAGGAAACGCTGCAGAAGGCGTACGCACTGCGCGAAGCGGTAGGATCCGTGGAGGTCACGCGGGAGTAGTGCGTGAAACCGGTGGCTAGCGTGGGGCTTGGCGTGCGGAAATTGCGGAGCTCCACGCAGGCGAATCTGCCGACGGTGCGGTTGCCCTGAGTTGGGGCAACCGCACAAAATGCCAGGTTGAAGCGTTGCCGGCTAGCGAACGATCAGCACGGGGCAGCTGGCGGCTTCGCTTACTTCGCGGCCAACGCTGCCCAGCATAATCTCCTTGATGCCGCTCAAGCCGCGCGAGCCCATGACAATCAGGTCGGCATTGCTGTCGCGTGCTTCGCTGATGATTTCGGCCGCCGGCTCGCCGCAGCGAACCTTGCTCTTGGCGCTCCATCCCAGGCGCTGCAGTGTTGCGGCGCCTTCTTCGCTGGTCTCTTGCGCACGACGTTCTCCCAGATCATTGCCTGCAACGGAAACGCTCAGCACGGTCGTGTCGGTCACGCCGCTCTTGTCCAGCGCCGCGGCGGCGAACTCAAGCGCATCGGCGGCGCAGGGTGAGCCATCGGTGGCAAAAAGCACGCACTTCGGCGCTTTCGTCTGCGCAAGCTCTGCTTCAATGGCGTCTTCTACCACTGCTTGATTGATGCGGGCGGCATCCAGCGCGCGATTGCGGAAGTAAACGCCCCAGTTCACGCCCAGGCAAATCAGGTTCACAAAGTACACGATAAGCACCCAGCTCAGCGTGCCCGAGCAGAATTTTGCCGCAATGCCGGCGAAGTAGCCCACGGTGATAAGCGCCAGGAATTGCCAGCTGGTGCCTGCGGCAGTGCGTGCGTGGTAGCTCTTCAGCGCGTTTGTGGGCCATGAAAGGCCGAAGCAGACAAGCATGGCGGCTTCAAGTATTTCGGTAAGCATGTGATTCTCCCTGTTCTTTTTTTGTGCATCGCGCGTTTGGCGCCCTGCCTGTGCCTACGTGCTGAGCCATTCACGGCCTCGCACGTTTTTTATGCGATACGCAGGCGGTATGGTTTGCGGATGTGCACGTGCGTTCTTTTTTATCCTGCTGAGTGTAGGTCTCTTTGCTATACTGTTCAAATATTAAAACATGATAATTTAATACTTATTTGTTATGAATTTATCGTGCAATCGTGCGTTTTGCATTAGGAGTGGGCAACGCACGCGTACCATGGGGCCATGGACAGAAATCAGATGGAATATTTTTTGGATATCGCGGAGACGCAGCACATGACAAAAAGTGCGCAGCGGCTTCACGTGGCGCAGCCTGCGCTCAGCCGATCAATGGCGAAACTCGAAGATGAGCTGGGAGTACAGCTTTTTCGCCGTGTGGGTCGCGGGCTTTCGTTGACCGATGAGGGGCGTTTGCTGAAAAAGCAGCTGGCGCCTATCGTGCGCGATATTCATCGCACGGAGACCATGTTCGATGACATTCGTCGCACACGGGCAAGCGAGATTCGCGTTCGCGTGGAGGCCGGATCGCGCATTGCGTCGCGGGCGCTGGCACTGTGGATGACCGAGAATCCGCAGAGTCGTTTGGCGCTGGCGCAGAATTCTCCTTTTCAGGATGACGCGCATGTGGTTATTGCATCGGAGCCGCTTGAAGACTGCGCTTCGAACAGGTGCTATACCGAACATGTTATGCTAGCTGCGCCCACTTTGGTAACATTTAACGCGAACGCGGTGGAGCTTTCGGAACTTGAGCAGCTTTCGTTTGTGTCGTTGCCTTCGACTACGGGGTTCAGCCGGTTCGTGTCGGAGATGTGCGCGCGCGCAAAGTTCCAACCGCGCATTGCGCTGGAAAGCGATAATCCCAGCGTGGTGCGCGAGATGATCGGGTTGGGGCTAGGCGTTGGTTTTTGGCCTGAGAAAAGTTGGGGCCCGCTTGAGGGGAATGCCGTGGTGTTGCATCCTCTTGCGAACGGTGCCGCGCGCAGCGTGTACGTGAGCCTGTCGGAGCTGGGGGCCATGAA
>CAKUOV010000023.1 GCA_934670115.1 uncultured Eggerthellaceae bacterium | reverse complement strand
ACCGTAGGACCGGCAACCCAGCCTTTGACCTCAATGGAAATGCCAAAGTCCTCGAGCGTCTCAGTAAGAACCTCTGCGGTCTCCGCAAGCTCTTCATCGGATGCGCTAGAGTGCACTTGCACTTCGGAGCGACGTAAGTACTCAGTTGGCGGCAACTCAAAGCCTTCAAGAGGTGCTGGAACAGCAAGCGATTCATCGGGCTTTACTCTGTTTTTGCGCGTGCTCTTTGTGGTGTCTGCGCTTTCGGCATCAGTCTTTTTTTGACCAAGTTTGCGCGTGAGCGGCTTTGATTCGCCTGCCTTGATATCGGAGAGCCCATCGGCACCAGATGCGGCCTTTTTGCGCAAGACGCGCGTTTTTCCGCCCGTCGCGGACGTCGCGGCAAGCGCAGCGGCTGCAGCACCTGCAGCAGCACTCGCAACGGCAGCATCTTCAGTTGCTGCGGGATCAATACCGTTTCCGCGTTTGATGAGCGTTGTTTTTTGCGCCGCGCTCTTTTCCTTTTCCAGCTCAGCAATGGTGGGGTCAACCCATCCTTCGCGTTTTTTCTTCTCGAACAACGATCCCTTGCCCACCAGCGACGTTGCAGGACGATACGCCTTCTTCTGTCCGGAAGCCGGTGCCTGAAGAGCATCGACCGGAGTCAACGGCCTGGTGTAACCTGCAGCGTTTGGCGCACCCATTTTCAACGCAGCAGAAGGAAGAGCGGCTTCTTCCTCTTTCTTGCGAGCGTGTTCTTTGCGCTTTTGATCAATCTTGTTCTTGAAGTCATTCAGCGAAAAGCCAATGATAAAGAGCGAAACGATAATAACGCCAGCAGCTATAATCGTAGCAATGACCTGCCCAAACAATGTCAAGCCGACCCAGGCGATGCCTGCTCCTACATATCCTCCCAGTGAAACAACGTTTTCCTTTTCAAACACTGCCTCGGGTCCAACGGAAACGGCATTCGGACTAAAAAGCGAAAGGATTGTCAGAATCGCGATGAAAATAAGCAGCAAACCCAACGCGGCACGGCTCGAAACGTGTTCGCGCTCTGATTGGATCATAAGACTCAAACCAATCGCAGCAAGAAATACGGGAAAAACATAACAACCCACACCAAATGTTAGATGCAAGACATCTGACACGAACGAGGTAACGACTGCCTTCGATGGCAAAATTGCTGCAACAAGCAAGACGATGGCAAGAATGATTACGGAAATGCCCAGGATATTGCGTTTTGCCTCATCATCAAGAAAGCCCTGTTCGGGCGCAGATGAATTCAGCCGACGCTTGCCGGAGTTTCGAGAAGTATTCGTTGAGGAAGAACGCCTCTTTGTTTGAGTCTGACTAGAACGTGCCAAGCCAATCTCCTTTTATATGCTGCATTTAAATTACGTTTAAAGAGAAAGGGTGCCAAATGAGCACCCTTTATTATAGCTTATACATCCAGGATGTTGATAACAACCATCGGGCGCTGTTTCGCTCGCTCCCACAATATCGACAGAAGCGAATCTTTACAGATCTTTGTAAGATCCTTCTTCGCAACACCCTTACTCAGTGCGTTGCGAATGGCGTTCGTCACTACTTTTTGCGCTTCATCTTGCAGATAAATGTCATCTCCGCCCGTCATGCCGCGCATGGTAATCTGCACATCGCTGACAAGCGTTGCCTTGCGGAAGGAAACAGCCGCAGCAACACAGGCAAAGCCCTTCGTTTGCAGCTGCACGCGCTCTTCCAGAACGGCGTCGGAAGTATCGCCGACCGTCAAGCCATCAACGTATACAATGCCACTCGGCACCGATGCTCCACGCTTTACGCCCTTTGTAGTAAGTTCCAGCGTTTCGCCGTTATCCAAGATGAAGATATTATCCTCGGGAATCCCCACCATCTTCGCAAGTTTTGAATGAGCAAGAAGGTGAGTTGCTTCGCCGTGAACGGGCATAAAATACTTCGGTGCCACAATCGAAAGAACGATTTTCAGCTCCTCGGGGCCAGCGTGTCCCGAAACATGCACAAGCGCCTTGGATTTATCGTACACATCCACACCAGCGCGCGACAAGTTATTGATGATGCGCGTTACGGCTTTTTCGTTGCCAGGAACGGGCGTTGCAGAAATAATAACCGTGTCACCAGGCTCAATAGAGATAGTACGATGCTCGGAATTCGATATGCGCGCAAGCGCCGAAAGCGGTTCACCTTGGCTGCCGGTGCATAAGATAACAACTTTTTCCGAAGGCATGCTCTTCAAGTCGAAGGCATCAATCAAGTTGTCTTCCGAAATCTGCAAGTAGCCCAAGCGGCGTGCGATATCGGTGTTTTGCACCATGGAGCGGCCCGTAACGACCACTTTTCGCCCATTCTTGACCGCAGCATCGCATACTTGCTGGATACGATGAATGTGGCTGGCGAAGGCGGCAACAATAACGCGTCCTTCGGCATGACGGATAAGATCTTCGAGCGTTTTTCCTACTTCGCTTTCCGACCTGGTAAAACTCTGCGTGTCGGCATTCGTGGAATCGCTCATGAGCAAGTCCACGCCCACCTGAGAGAAACGCGCCATGGCGGCAAAATCGGTACGAACACCATCAACGGGCGATTGGTCAAGCTTGAAGTCACCCGTGTGCAAGACATTCCCTGCCGGCGTTTGCACAAAAGCGCCGACCGCGCCAGGGATAGAGTGATTCACCGAGAAGAACTCAACAGTGAAGCAACCCATTTTGATTTGCTGACCGGCTTTGATTTCAACGAGCTTTGCATTCTTGATGCGATGCTCTTCGAGTTTCAGCTTGATAAGCCCCAACGTCATTTTGGTGGCATAAATGGGAACCTGGCAATCCAAGTCTTTCAGCAGATACGGCAGACAGCCCGTATGGTCTTCGTGCCCATGCGTGATAAAAATGCCGCGAAGCTTATGCGCATTCTGCAAGACATACGTGTAATCAGGCAGAATAAGATCGATTCCGGGATGATCGTCATCGGGGAACATCAAGCCCGCATCATCGATGATCATATCTTGACCGCACTCAAAAACGGTCATATTGCGACCAATTACGTCCAAACCGCCTAGCGGGATAACCTTAAGCTTTGCATTTGCGTTCTTACGCGCCGCCTGGGCAGAAGATGATTGCGCGCCCTTCATGCCCTTTCTAACGGGCTGCTGGGTTGTGGAGCTTCTTTTGACGCTCGCAACCTTTTTGCGCGCCGTTTTTTGCGGAGCAAGTGCCTCATCTATTTCATTTTGTGCTTCTGCATTGATTTGGGCAGAAGTCTCCCTGCGTTTCCGAACGGAAACGCGAGCACGCGAAGAAGAAGCACCTTCATCGCGCTTTGTTTTTTGTTCCATACAATATTCCTATTCTTTATTTCACAGCAGCCCCATTTTGGGGCTGCATACGTTCGCTCTCATCGACAGATTCGCCGATAATGCGGGCAAACCAACCGGTAAACCACCCTAGAGCAGATTAATCAGCCAGTATGCCAACTTGACGCATAATACGCGCAAGTTCTTCGGACTGCTCGGGCGTCGCATCAATCAAAGGCAGACGCACGCCACCAACAGGGAAACCTTCCAGTTTCAAAGCTTCCTTGACCAAAATGGGGTTCGTAGTAGCAAACAACCCCTTCATGAGCGGGCTCAATTTCTCATGGCACTCTTGAGCCTGCTCCCATTTTCCTTCGGCGCAAAGGTACACCAGCTCACGAATACGTGCCGGTGCAACATTGCCAATGGTAGACACAACACCAACGCCGCCAAGCTTCATAATCTTCATCGTGGCATCATCGTCGCCCGAATAAACATGGAAGCCCGCAGGAGCACCATCGATGATTTCCTTGATCTGGTCGAAGTCACCCGATGCTTCCTTGATGCCAATAATGTTATCCACATCGTGCGCCAAACGCAACGTTGTTTCTGCGGTCATATTAATGGCAGTGCGACCAGGGATGTTGTACAACAAAACCGGCAATTCAACCGTTTGCGCAATTGCTTTGAAGTGACGGTACATGCCCTCTTGCGGAGGCTTGTTGTAATACGGGACCACCAACATGATACCGTCAACGCCGATTTTTTCAACTTCCTTTGCAAAGTCCACCGAGTCAGCTGTGCAGTTGTCGCCTGCATAGGCGATAACAGGCACACGACCCGCAACTTCATCGACAACAGCCTTGAACAGTTCGATTTTTTGTGGATAGAAAATAGTAGGAGCCTCGCCCGTAGTGGCATTGATAAGCAGCGAATCGGCGCCACCTTCAATCAGGCGATTCGCCAATTGGCGGGCACGTGGTAAATCAAGATCAAGGTTCTCATCGAAAGGCGTGACCATTGCGGGAATCAATCGACCGAAAGTGAGTTGTTCAGCCATAGTTTGCTCCTATCAACACGCAGTACGCGTATGCGTTTGCTTCGTTTATCTTTTCTTCTACTTCAAATGTGTTTCGTTCATTATGGCAGAGCCTGACTGGCTATGCCATGAACTTCTCTAAACCAACAATCAAACCAGATTCTTGCCCAACGCTGCGAATACCCAAAAGAACGCCCGGCATATACGAAGCGGTGTCCCAAGAATCGTGCCGGATAGTAAGCGTTTGACCAAGAGAGCCAAAGATGACTTCCTGCGAAGCCACAAAACCCATGCTGCGGACCGAATGAACCGGAACACCGCTCACCAAGGTACCGCGCGCTCCCTCCATGCCAGCAAGCTCCGTTTCCTTACCAGGGGCGGCGCTTGCGCGACCGCCGCGACCCTCGGAAATCAATTTCGCAGTAGTTACGGAAGTGCCACTGGGCGCATCCTTTTTATTGCAGTGATGGAATTCGATGATTTCCGCTTCGGGGAAATACGGAGCAGCAGCTTTTGCAAACTGCATCATAAGTACTGCGCCCGTGGTGAAGTTCGGAGCGTAAAAAAGACAGGTTCCTTCGGGCGCCAGATCTGCAAGCTCGGCAAGCTTTTCCTCTGAGAGACCCGTTGTTCCCACAACGCAATCGATTCCTGCCGGCAAAGCGGTGCGAAGGTTGCCTTCAACAACGCTCGGAGCAGTGAAATCAACAAGAACATCGAATTTTTCAGAAGAAATTGCCTCGGCAAGATTAGCATAAATCGGATAATCGGTTGCTTTCCCTGACGGATCAATGCCGCAAATAAGCTCCATGTCTTCCGCGCCGCGCACGGCGTTCACCACGGCGGTACCCATGCGTCCGCAACATCCACAAACAGCTACTGTAATCATATCAACCCCCGCAACGAAAATTTGTTTTTATGCATTATGCATCCTGTTTATGTATTGCGGGTTGAAAAATGCCTTACAAGTACCGTCTGACACGGCGAACGCATCGTGGATACGCTCGCATTCATAAAGTTTTCAAAAAAGCAGTTCCCCCGCACCAGGCAGGGGAACCACGTAATTCACCAGCGATTCGAGCGAAACCCGCAGCACTCATGTACCCGATAATTGCAATCGCGGTGCAGTGAACGGACGCTTACTCGTGACGACGACGCGGAGTACGACCAGAACGATCACCGCGGTCGCGATCGCAGCGATGACCATTGCGCTCGGAGCGCTCGCCACGACCAGGACGTGCGTCAACCGTGCTTTCAGGTGCATCGGGCTTGTTCAGGCGATCAAGAGAAATCTTTCCCGTCTTCGGATCCACCTCAATGACTTCAACCTCAACAACATCGCCCAAGTTCAGAACATCTTCAACCTTGCCTACACGACCGTTTGCCATGCGGGAAATATGAAGAAGGCCGTCTTTGCTTGACGTAAGCTTGATGAATGCGCCAAAATCCTTGATGCCCACAACGGTGCCCTCGTAGCGTTCGCCCACTTCAGGCTCGCGAACGATATCAAGAATCATTGCCTTTGCAACATCACCAGCAGGTCCTTCAACGGCAGCAATATGAATGGTGCCGTCTTCTTGAATCTCAATGGTAGCGCCGGTTTCCTCTTGGATGCTGCGGACAACCTTGCCGCCCGTGCCAATCACTTCGCGGATCTTGTCAACGGGAATGTGAATGGTCTCGATACGCGGAGCGGTATCACGAAGCTGCTCACGCGGCGCTGCAATCTCGTTCAGCATTGCAGCCAAAATGAACGCACGGCCCTCTTTTGCCTGCGCAAGCGCGCGACCGAGGATTTCCGTGGACAGACCCTTGGCCTTGTTGTCCATCTGAAGAGCGGTAATACCCTTTTCAGTGCCGCATACTTTGAAGTCCATATCGCCCAGGAAGTCTTCCAGACCCTGAATGTCGGACAGAATGACAACATCGTCGCCTTCCTTGATAAGGCCCATGGCAATGCCAGACACGGGGCGCTTCAGCGGAACGCCAGCATCCATCAGAGCAAGCGTAGAACCGCAGGTAGAAGCCATGGAGGAAGAACCGTTCGACTCCAAAACCTCAGAGACAACGCGAATGGAATACGGGAATTCATCTTCGGAAGGAATCATGGGACGCAAAGCGCGCTCTGCCAAGGCACCATGACCGATCTCGCGGCGCTTGGGAGAACCCATGCGACCAACTTCGCCCGTGCAGTACGGCGGGAAGTTGTAATGATGCATGTAGCGCTTGCCCTCGACCGGTTCAATGGTATCAAGGCGCTGCCATTCGTTGAGCATGCCCAACGTGCAGATGCTCATGACCTGCGTTTGGCCACGCTGGAACAAACCAGAACCATGAACACGCGGCAGATAACCGGGCACAATATGCAAAGGACGAATCTCATTAACGGCACGACCATCAGCGCGCTCGCCCGTCTCGATAACCATCTTGCGCATCGCACGCTTCTCAAGGCTCTTGCAGGCAGCTGCGATATCCGCACCCCAAGCAGCGCGTTCCTCTTCCGAGAAGCTCTCTTCCTTGATGCGTGCCTTCAGCTCTTCAACTTTCGCAACGCGATTCAGTTTATCGGCATCTTTCAGGGCAGCGGCCATATCGCCATAATATGCCTCAACGCGCTCAGCAATGCACGGGTCGGCTTCGTGAATCTTGTACTCGATAGGCGTCGGGTTCACCTTGGCAAGGAACGCGGCCTGATGCTCGCAGAATGCAGCGATGGCTTCCTGGCCGAAGTTCATAGCAGCAAGCATATCTTCTTCGGTGATTTCCTCGGCACCCGCTTCAACCATGGAGATGAAGTCTTTCGTACCAGCGATGGTCAACTCAAGATCGGAGTTCTCCATTTCGGCATAAGTCGGGTTCACAATGAACTCGCCCGTTTCCTTGTTGCGACCAATGCGCACGCAGGCAGCAGGGCCCTCAAACGGTGCGCCGCCCACCATCAGGGCAGCGGATGCACCCATAACGCAGATGACATCGGGGGTGTTTTCGCGATCGCACACAAACGTCGTAGCAACAATGTGAACTTCCTGCTTGAAGCCCTCGGGAAAGCCCGTACGAATAGGACGGTCAATCATGCGAGCCGTCAACGTGCCAAATTCAGAAGGACGAGCTTCGCGTTTCAGGTAGCCGCCCGGAATGCGGCCAACGGAGTACATCTTTTCAATGTAGTCAACGGTCAACGGGAAGAAGTCGTAGTTCTTCTCTTCGCGGGAGACAACAGAGGTCACCAAAATCGTGGTGTCACCCTGGCTTACCAGAACAGCACCCGTAGTCTGTTTTGCCAGCTCACCGGTCTCGAACTTGTACTTCTTGCCGTAAAGCTCGAACTCTTCAACAATTTTTTCCATTCTTTTCTTTCTTTCTCTTCCTGCATGCCCTATTGCACGCAAGCTTCTTCGACTGAGCAGCAACTCAAGCTGCTCAGTCACGAGCAAAAGCGCCCTTGCGCTTTCGACCGCAAGCCTTTCCACTTCCGTATGAAAAGGCCCCATGCAGCGCAAGACCCGCCCGAAGGCGGGTCTTTGAACTCGAATTAGATGTTGTCGCGGATGCCCAACTTCTTGATAAGAGCACGATATGCATCGATATCCTGATCCTTGATGTGCTTCAAAAGGCCACGACGCTTACCAATGAGCATCATCAGACCACGGCGGGTGTGATTGTCCTTCTTGTGCACCTTCAGATGCTCCGTGAGGTTGCGAATACGCTCGGAAAGAATAGCAACCTGAACCTCTGCACTACCAGAATCATGCTCGTTCTTGCCGAATTCTTTGATGAGTTCTGCCGTACGCTCTTTGCTGATGCTGAGTTTGTCAGCCATTTCAGCCACCTTTCCGCGGATAAAACCGCTTTGCTGCGATGCCCTGCGCATCGTTTCACTGCTCTTTGTCTCTGAGTACGTATGGCGGTGAACCAAGGCGACTAAGAAACAAGAGGCTGAGCTTTTTGCACAGCCTTTGTACAATATTCGATAATGTTGGGAAATGCAAGGAAAATCGCTGATAAACAGGAAAATCCACAAGCGAAGAGAAACTTGCGCCGGGAAACTACGCAATTGTTGACAAAAGGTGGGGTAATTTGTCAACAAGGAAGCGGGAACAGCGTTATGCTTCTTCCTTGGCCTGTTCTGCCTGGGCGGCGCGCAAAGCCTTTACCAGCTGGTCAGCGCAAGACGTGGGCTTGTTGCCACACGTATTCCCCTCCCATGCAGCAGCAAGTTGATCAACGGTCATCCCCTGGGCAATTTTGCTGATTGCCTTCAGATTGCCATCGCAACCGCCGAAGTATTGGATTTCCTTTACCACATCGCCGTCAAGCTCGACATTGAACGCACGGCAGCACGTGCCTTTCGTACGATACGTATACATAATAACCTCCTGTTTGTTTTTTCGCATTCTAGCACTGCGGCTCAGCAAGCGTAGCGTTTGTGAGCAAAAACGGAATTGATTTCAGGTGTGCACCCAAATGAACGCGCCCCCAATCTTGCACGAAATGAAACCCGTAACTGAGCACTTGTGCCGGTACATCCATTTCAACAACCTGGTCAAACGTTGCATACAGCAACGCGTCGAGCCACTGTATGAAACTCACTTGTGCTAAAACCGTTTCGGCAGATGCAGCGCATGTATCGCACAAACAACCACCTTCTGCCGACGCAAAAGCTACAAACGAAGCCCCCGCGCCATCACGCTCAAACAGCACTTCCCCACACGATGCGCACGCGGAAAACCGCGGACGTAAGCCAACGAATGCGAACACCTTAAGGCAGGTAGCCAGCGCAAGCGCGTATGACTTTTCAGGAGCACACTGCGTCATCGCGCGCAAACAGGCATCGCATAAAGGAAAAAGCCGCGGTGTAGCAACATCTTCATGGGTCGCTTTTGCCACAAGCTCCGCCACCACCGAAGCCGCCGTCGAACGATCGAAATCAAGACGAAGCGGCGCATGCGCATCAACAAGACGCGCTTCCTGCACCAGCGGCAAACCCTTTGTTGCCGCGCAAAACAGCTCAACGCAGCTGAAAAGCTCCAAACGCGATGCGAACGAGTTCTTTGGCTTCCGCGCCCCCCGCGCAACAACCTGCGCGCACGAACCGTCTTCTGCAAGCAGCGTGACAATAAGGTCAGCTTCACCGAGCTTCGTTTTTTTCAGAACAACACCGGTGATTGTTATCTGTGAAGGCATGCGAACTAGGAAATCGAAGCAATTTGGTTGTCCGAGGTCCACGACACCGTCCACGTATAATCGGTCGGATCAAGGAACATGGTTACCCCAAGAAACACAGTATAAGGACGAGCTGTAACATGCACGGCGGTAACGTCATTTCCCTGGTAAGAAACCGATGACAAGGAGCTCACCTCGTAATTCACGCCTGACACGGTATGACGCGTGCCCGACGCAAAAGCTCCTTGTGCAACGCTCACCAACTCTCGCTCACGCGAAACGGCAACGGAAATGGTAACTGTTTCTCCCGAATTAAGCTTTTCGTCGGCCTGCGGATCAGTTGACAAAACGGTGCCTTCGGATTCCTGCTCGGTATACACACGCTTAACGGCAACGGTGTAACCCTCTCCTTCAAGAAGAGCCGTGGCTTCATCTTTACCCTTCCCCACTACATCGGGGACACGATACGGCTCGGCCACCACAACCGTTATCGGATACGAAGCCTTGAGCTTTGAGCCAACTTCAGGCGAAACGCTCAGCACGCTTGCTTCGAGCTCGTTCGATTTTTCCGTTTTATATGTAATATTGACGAAGCCCTCCGCTTTAAGTTTTGCATCGGCATCATCTTTCGTTGAACCGACAATAGAAGGCATGGTACGAGAAACCGATACATGCAGCACTACTTCACCGCCTTCGTTCAGGCGCGCGCCCGCTTGCGGGTCGGTGAGCAGAACAACACCTTCTTCATCATCGGATTTCACCTGCTCAACGCGAATATTGAAGCCTTTTTCGGTCAAAACGCTCTGGGCAGATTCCTGGCTCATACCAACAACATCGGGCACTTTGTAGCCACCCCACAGTTCAAAGTACCACGTGCCAAACGCAGCCGCTGCCGCAATCAGAACCACAATCAATGCAATGATGAGCGGTTTCTTGCTCTTGTGGGGCTTCACGTCATCTTCACCCGACACAAAGGTGCGCTGCTTGTCCGCCTTGGCGTTGCCCGTTGCTTCAATGGGCTTCATCTTCATAGTGGCGCCCTTTTCCCAAGGGGTCACCAAAGCCATTTCTTCGTAATTCGATTGCTCAAGCCCGCTAAATGCTTCGTTTTCGGGCTCTGTTTCCGGAAGCAGTTCACGAAGTTGCTTCAAGTCAATCGTAGCCTCGGCAGATAACGCCGATGGAACCTCTTCTTCGGCGTTATTTTGAGTCGCACATTCATCGGCAGAACCGTCGTTTTCGTATTCTCCGGACGAAGCAGCGAGTACTTCGTCCGCAACGGGAAGCTCGTCGAAAGAAAACGTGGGATCAGAGTAATCAAAGTCCTTTTCGGTCGTATCTTTGGGTTGTTCCTGGTCACACGCATAGGAAGGCTCAATGACAGGAAGCACCACCGTTTGGGCGGCCGAATCCTTGGAAAGCGCCTGCTCAACCGAAGCGTCCACGTTGGCATCGCAAAGCGTGGTGCCACATTCATCGCAAAATTTAGCCCCTGGTCTGTTTTCGCTGCTGCATTTTGGGCAAATCATAAGGTATCCTTCAACATCTGTTTCGCTCAGCTTGCCTTGCGCAACCCAAAGCTGCACAAGGCAAATCTTTGAAAGCTGTAAATTCAACAAAAAGTATAGCGCATATCGCCACGTGAACCGCGTAAATGCAACATTACGCACCTTCGCCGTAACCAAAGCGGCGAATTTGGTTCGCATCTTTGCGCCAGTTCTTCTTAACTTTCACGCGCAAATCAAGCCACACGCGGCAACCAAGCAATTGCTCAAGATCAGTACGCGCCTCGGAGCCAATCTGCTTAATGGACGCACCGCGCTTGCCAATGATGATGCCTTTTTGGCTTTCGCGCTCCACGTAAATGTTTGCGAAAATGCGATACAGATCCTTCTTGCGGTCGTATTCGAACTCCTCGCACTGAACGCCAATAGCGTGCGGCACCTCGTCATCAAATGAACGCAGGATCTTCTCGCGGATAAACTCGGCAATAAGCACTTCAAGCGGCTGATCGGTTTCCATGTCGGGCGGAAACCATGCCGGACCCTCGGGCAGGAAGTACAGCATTTCCTCAAGGAATGCGTCGATATTTTTGCCCGAAACTGACGAAAGCGCCACCATGGCATCCCAAGCGCAGAGCTTATCAGCTGCTTCACGCTGCTTGTTTATCTGGTCTTCTGTAGCGATATCGGTCTTGGACAAGACACAAATGCGTTTTGCACCACGCGCTGCCGCCACCTGTTTTGCAACCCACTCATCGCCCGAGCCAATAGGCTGCGTGGCGTCGATAAGCATAACCACCACATCAACGTCTTCAAGCGCTTTCAAAGCGGAAACGTTAAGCTCCTCACCCAGCGCATCAATGGGTTTATGCAGACCCGGCGTGTCAACAAGAATCGCTTGGAAATTCTTGCGCGTAATGATAGCGCGAAAGCGATGCCGCGTTGTCTGAGCCGTATCAGACGTAATAGCAAGTTTCTTACCAATCAAAGCGTTGAGCAGCGTTGACTTGCCGGCATTCGGACGTCCAACCAAAGCAACAAAGCCCGATCGAAAACCCTCTTGTTCAAGGTCGCTATATGTTAATTTCTCGCTCACCGAAATTCCTTTCAGAGAAATATGTGAACTACATACGGTACAAAAATAATCATTCCAACAACAAGTGCGCCGGCCGACACAACAAGACACGCCGCAGCGGCACAGTCTTTCGCCCGCCCCGCCAAAGGATGAAGCTGCGGAGACGCAAGATCCGTTAATGCTTCAACAGCGGTGTTCATCAGCTCAAACGCCACAACGACAGCAATACAGATAACGATAGCAAGCCATTGTTCAGCAGAAACACGGAATACCGCTGCGAGTACAAGAGCTAAGACGGCAAAACAGCAATCGATGCGTACATTTCGCTCGCAACGCACCCCGTAGCGCAAGCCGCGAGCAGCGTTCGAAAGAGCCTGCGCAAAAGTCTGCCGCGTTCCGTCTGGCCTCATCGAAACGAAACCTCATGACCATACCACGCAGAAAGAATCTCTTTCTCGAGCCCCTCCATAACAACCGCTTCTTCTTCCACCATATGGTCGTAGCCGCATAAGTGCAAAAGCCCGTGAACAAGAAGCAAGCTGATCTCTTGGGAAAACGTTGTTCCATATTCAAGGCATTGACGGGCCGCAACATCGGGAGCAATAACGATATCGCCTAACGTGATGACCGGTTCTTCAAATTGATCGTCCTCAAACAACATGAACTCATCGTCAAGCGCATCGCATTCGAACGACAAAACGTCCGTGGGACCCTCTTTTCCGCGGTACTCGCTGTTCAAGACGGCAATCTCTTCATCATCGACAAACGTAACGGAAACTTCTGCATTGCTAGGAACATCTTGATAATCCAAAGCAAATGTACATAGTTTCTCGATCTCGATGTCTTTTAACGCGTCTTCGCCATGCTTGATATCAATGATGATGTCCATAACGTATGCAATCTGCCTTTCGCATTGCCTGTTTGTTTATGGGCGAAATTGTACCACGTCCCACAAGGAAAGCGGTCTTATCAGGTGATTCTTAGAATAAATACGGAATCAGCGAACCCGGCTCACACGCCTTATCGCAAGAAACGCTGTAATAGCTTTCCGTCATTGCCGTGCCGTTCGATTCGATGAGCACCCATTCGGTGGTTCCCGTTCGGCTTTCGAAATCACGATGCGACAGCTTATCGCCTAAATTACGCAAACGCGCGGCGCGCTCCGTCTTAATTGATGGCGCTATCTGATCCGCACGTTGGGCTGCAGGTGTTCCTTCCCTTTTCGAATAAGGGAAAACATGGATTTTGCTGAAGCAGCACGCCTGCGCAACGGAGCAAGTCTGGAGAAAGTCGTTCTCAGTCTCGCCCGGAAATCCAACGATGATATCAGTTGAGAGCGAAACCGAAGGTATGTTTGCACGTAGCTTATCAACCAACCCAAGAAAATCACTTGCAGTGTAGGGCCTGTTCATTTGTGCAAGAATATCAGTCGAACCCGATTGCAACGGAAGATGCAGATGGCGACAAATGCGTCCGTTCGCGCGCGCCATCACGTCGATAAGTTCGTCGGTTACATCCATGGGTTCCACGCTTCCAATACGAAAACGCGGCGCTGGCGCAAGCTCAGCGTTGCCGCACTGCGCATCCGTCTGCATGGAATCAACGTTTTCCGTTTCTTGGAGAAGAAGCGTAAGCAAACCTGCAAGATCGATTGGTTTTCCCTGGTAGATTTGGTGGTATGAACCCAGGTTAATACCGGTAAGCACAAGCTCTTTTACCCCAAGGGCGCTATAAGCGCGCGCTTCATCAATGATTTCCTGTGTTGGGCGGCTTGTTGCCTTGCCGCGTGCCACATGAACAATGCAGTAAGTGCATTCGTTATTGCATCCGTCTTGCACTTTAATGCCAACACGCGTACGGAACCCTTCACCGACCGGCAAAACAGGTACAGCAGCAACAGATTGAGCATTTTCCTGCTGGAAAATGCTCTTGTCCTCCGAATCGCTTCGAAGCAAGTCGCTCAGATACTCCGCGGTAAACGCCTTCCCTAAAACGACGATGCGGGGCGACATCTCCTGATAAATATCGGCATGAAGTGCTGCTGAACAGCCGGTGACCAGCACTTTTGCATGATCGTTTTTATTGCAAACATGGCGTACCGTCTTGCGCGTTTTCTTTTCGGCCTCGCCCGTTACGGCGCACGTGTTTATCACAATCAAATCTGCTGCTTCAAGCGAACCTTCGGCAAGGCCCGCAGAAAGACACTGCGCGGCATACGAATCCGATTCAACTTTATTTACTTTGCAGCCAAGGTTTACCATATGAAAAAGCATTAATGCGCCTCTCCCATCGAGCGCTCAAGAATGCATCCGCCCAGCTGGCCCAAAGAATATAAAACCAAGGCCGGCGCAACGATTCCTGCAGTTTCCGTACGCAGAATAGAAGAACCCAGCGACACAAGGTGCGCATTGTCGCAAGAAAGAAGAAGCTCAACCTCATCAGACGCAAGCCCGCCTTCGGGACCCACCACAACAGCAATATTCAAATCTGCAATACGCCTGCCACACTTCTCAACAAGGGTCGTCAAAGCGTCCGAAATACGTTGGGAAGTAGGAGCTTCCTCCCAGCAAACAAGAAGAGCGTCATAGCAAGCGGCTGATGCGACAAACTGCTTGATAGTCGCCGGTACATCTACCCGTGAAAGACGTGTTTGCCCCGATTGCATAGCTGCACTTTTCGCCACGGCATTCCAGCGCTTAACGCGGTCGGCTGCCTTTTTGTCATCGAGCTTCATAACGCATCGCTGGCATTTAAGCGGCACGAAGGTCTCAACGCCCAGCTCGGTAGCATGGCGAATGACAAGCTCCATTTTCTCGCCCTTCGCAAGCCCCTGAACAAGCGTTACGTGCGGAATCCCCCGTGCGCCGTCGAGTTTTTGGCAAATGCGCACCAGCGGCGCGCCCGCTTCGTAATCTACCAGCTCGCACTCGAAATAATCGCTTGACGCGTCAACCACGGCAATATGCTCGCCCGGCGCAACGCGTGCGACCTTCATATGCTTCAAATCGTCCGCAGACAAAGCAAGAGCAAAGCACTCCTGCTTTTCGCGAGAAATGATTTGCTCTTGAAGGAAATAATGAGGAAGCGACATGGACTAACCGCCAAAAACGTCGCGAAGCTTTTCAAGGGTGGAGCGCGGCGCAGCAACGTCTTCACCCATATCTTCGGCCAACTCTTCAAGCAGTTCACGCTGGTGTTTCGTTACCTTCTTGGGAATGACAACGCCAACATGCACATACAAGTCACCACGATTCTCGGAGCGCAGGCGCGGCATGCCAAAGCCGCGCACCCGCACGACTTGGTCGTTTTGGCAGCCCTCGGGAATACGCACTTTGACCTTCTCATCGGGCTTGATACCGTTGATTTCAATTTCAGCGCCAAGAATAGCTTGGATGAAGGAAATATTCGCGCGCGCATGCAGGTTATCTCCATCGCGCTCAAAGAACTCATGCTCTTGAATGCGGCACGTCACAATCAAATCGCCCGCCGCAGCGCCGTTCATGCCTGCTTCGCCATAACCGGAAATGCGCAGCTGCTGGCCATCGCGAATACCGGCAGGGATATCCACCGACACGCGCTGACGATCGGGAACGCGTCCCTGACCTTCGCATTCAGGGCAGGGATTTTCAACCGTTTTGCCAATGCCATTGCATTTGGGGCAGGTAGAAGCGGTCTGGATAGCTCCCAAAAACGTTTGCTGGACACTGGTAACGCGACCCGTACCGTTGCAGTTCGTGCACGTGACTTCGCGACCGTTTTCGCCTAAACCGGTTCCCGCGCAATCAGGACACGGAGCCAAGCGGTCGTACACGATTTCACGTTTAATGCCCGTAGCCACTTCTTCAAGAGTCAAGCGCAGGCCCACGCCCATATCGCGGCCATTCTTGCTGGCTGTTGTGCGTCCGCCTGCAGAACCACCGAAGAAGCTGCTGAAAATATCGCCCATGCCAAAGCCACCGAACATGTCGTCCATGTCGAAGCCGCCATTGCCATAGGGGCTGCCGCCCGCAGCGCCCGGAATCGATCCAAAACGATCGTATTGAGCGCGCTTCGAAGGATCGGAAAGCACATCGTACGCTTCGTTTATCTCTTTGAATTTTTCTTCCGCATCGGGCTCTTTATTCACATCGGGGTGGAACTGACGCGCCTTTTTACGAAATGCTTTCTTAATCTCATCATCCGTTGCGTCCTTAGAAACACCAAGGACCTCATACAGATCAGCAGCCATTACAAACCTTTCTACAAACTTTCAGTTCAAAATTACTTATGTTGTATCTACTCAAATTATCTGCGCTATTACAATCATTGTAAGCATTATCTCTCAGACAACGCATCACGCGCACAGCGAACGGCCGCAACAACACGAGAATAATCCATTCGCGTTGGACCGATCACCGCAACAATGCCCTGATGAGGACCCGTGCCGAACTTATCCGCAACAACCGACACGCCCGAAAGATCTTCCGATTCGTTCTCGCTTCCAATGCTTACCGCGGGAATATCACTTTGACCGGCAGCAACGCATCGGTCAAGAATCTCAAGGAGCATAGCATCGTCTTCCACCATGTGCATCACGGGAATAATAGACCGAGAATGCGAAAACTCCGGCTTAGACAAAAGAGAGCTCATTCCCAAGCTGTGCGCTCGAACGCCTGAACCTTCATGCAAGCAGGCCAGAATCTCGTTCGTGCATTTCGAAACAAGCGGATCGCGAAGCGCCGCACCCATAGCATCTGAAAGCCCGCGCTCAAGCTTGTGAAGTGAACGTCCGCACATGACCTGGTTCAGATAAACTTGCACACGCGATAAATCCTCGGGATCGATATCATACGCACTATGAACATGACGATTAAGGACTTCGCCATCTTCAGTGACAAGCACGCACAAAAACTGCGTGGCAGAAAGCGAAACAAGCGAAATCTGCTTCAAGCGGAAGTCGTAAAGCGCGGGTGCAAGCACAACCGAAAGGCAGTCCGTGAATCGAGACAGATGCAGCGAAACCTGCTGGAATAAGTCATCAAGCTCAGAAGATGTCTTGGCAAGCTCTTCGACAACGTGAGCATAAGAATTGTCATGCGGAACAAGATCGCGCTCAATCAAGTCATCCACAAACGCACGATAACCTGCATCGGTAGGAATACGACCTGCCGACGTATGAGGCTGCAGCAAATAGCCGTCATCTTCCAGCCTTGAAAGCTCGTTGCGCACCGTAGCAGAGCTCACGCCCAAAGGATAGCGCTCGATAAGGGTTCGGGAGCCAACGGGCAGAGCATATGAGACGTATTCTTCAATAAGCGCGCTTAAAACGCGCTGGCGCCTATCCGAAAGCATGTTCCCTCCCCTCTATACGAGTATATGAATGTTCCAAACTGCCTTATTGTAGCAGCACTGTCATTTCAGCAAGAACGGTTCACCCCATATTTGATGAACCGTTACCATTTCGCAAATTCATTTCGTTTGATTCGCGCACTGCAGCCAGCTTGAAGCTGTAAAATCATACTTCTTTTTACGGTGCTAAGTCGAAAATGCGCCCGTACAGCTCATTTCCGCAAAGCCACCCTTTTTTCGTTGGCTTATAACGCCCGCCTTCGCAGACGCAAAGCCCCAATGCGCATAACTCGTCGAATGTTTCGTGCACGCGCGGCAGAAGCCCTTGAGCTTGCTTCACCGCTTCCAGCGAAACACCTTGTGCCATACGCATGGAAAGCATCAGATCTTCTGCGCGCATTTGGGATGCGTTCAAATCATCGGTTATCAGACCGTCTTTCTTCCGCATGCGTCGCTCACTATTTTGCGTCATCGTCGCAGCGCTTCGTCCCAATCCCAGATAAGGAACGCCCGTCCAGTAAGCAGTGTTGTGCCGACACTCAAAACCCGGTTTCGCGTAGCTTGCCACTTCATAGCGCTCATAGCCTGCGGCACGCAGAAGCTTTTCAGCGCGCTCCATATGCTGCGCTTCGCAATCATCGTCGGGCTCTTCCAGCGCACCCGTCACCACATCGTGATAGAACGCGGTGCCTGGCTCAATAGTCAACGGGTAGACACTCACATGGGAAACACCCAGGTCAATAACTTGAGCGACAGATGCCTCAAACGATTCAAGCGACTGCCCCGGGATTCCGCACATCAAATCAACGCTCACGTTATCGAAACGCTCCTTGGCGGTACGAACCGCCACGCAAGCGTCGTGCGCAGAATGCGCGCGTCCCAAAAGGGCAAGAACATCATCGTCGAAGCTTTGCACTCCAATGGAGAGTCGGTTCACGCCCAACGCCCAAATGTCGTTGATCAAGCGATCGTTGATGCTTTCCGGATTTGCCTCCATGGAGCATTCCATGTCGGGCTCAAGCCGCATGAAATGAGAAATTGCATACAGAAGCGACGACAAACGCGCAATGCCCACATGGCTGGGCGTGCCGCCACCCAGATAGACCGTTTCGATGTTGGCGAGCTCCCCCTGTTTTGAAGCACGGCGAATCTGGAACACAAGATCTTCAACGTAAGTATCGATTTCGGGCGCATCTGCGCTGATGGCGCGCGAGCCGAAGTCGCAATAGTTACATTTCTTCACGCAGAACGGAAGATGAAGATAGAGCGCTTTATAGGGATCGTGGGGCATTTCGTTACTCCTTGTCTGCAAGGCAAACAGCAGAACGCAAACGGTTCCGGCTAAGCGAATCCATTAGATAAGAGCACCTTCTTTTGACGCTTGCACCATCTGATACTGTTTCGTTTTCTCAAGCAGCTCATCAAATACTTCGTTGAAATCCTCGAGAGTCGTGCATAAATTAATGCGCGCGCGGGCAGTACTGGCGCCGGGAAGTCCCGCCATATACCACATGGCATGCTTGCGCATACGGCAGATATTGCGACCTTCACGTTGCGAGAGCAGGCGTGCATGCGTGCGCGCCATGTCGATTCGTTCTTGGGCACTGGGCAACGCAAGCGGATCGTTTCCATGCAACACCGATTTGACCTGCGCGAATATCCAAGGATTACCCTGGGCGGCACGTGCTATCATCACACTATCGCACGATGTTTCTGCAAACAGGCGCTGCGCATCTTCTCCGCTCTTGACATCGCCGTTTCCAATGACGGGAATGTTCACGGCCGCTTTCACGCGTCCGATTACGCCCGAATCGGACGTACCCCGATACATTTGCTGCGCAAACCTTCCGTGCACCGCACAGGCGGCAGCTCCCGCGTCTTCCATGCAACGCGCGAATTCAACGGCTGTCTCTTCGCCCTCGTAGAAGCCGCAGCGGAATTTCACCGTCACCGCGTGATCAACCGCAGCAACCATCTCGCGCACGATTTCCGCGGCAAGCGCAGGGCTGTTCATCAGGGCAGATCCGTCACCTTTCGTGCAAATCTTGCGTGCCGGACAGCCCATGTTCACATCAAGGTACGCAAGAGCATCGCCCAGACGCTCTTCAACCCAGGCTGCTTGCCGTGCCATAGTTTGCGGCTCATGCCCGAACAGCTGAACGGCAACTTTTTCTTCGCCCGGCGCTAAATCGAGCAAGTTTTGCGTCTTTTCGTTCGCAAACGAAAGCGCTTTCGACGACACCATTTCGGTATACGTCATATCAGCGCCCTGCTCCAAGCACAGCGTTCGCATTGCCGTATCGGTCACGCCCGCCATGGGACCTAAAATCACTTTCTTATCAGCAAGAAAGCATTGCAGCTGGTCGCGGTAAAACGAAGTAGTCATGCCGAGCTAGTCATCCACCTTCAAAATTGCCATAAATGCTTCTTGGGGCACTTCAACGTTACCGATGGCCTTCATGCGCTTTTTGCCCTCTTTCTGCTTCTCCAAAAGCTTGCGTTTACGCGAGATGTCGCCGCCGTAACATTTCGCCAAAACGTCTTTGCGCTTAGCTTTAACCGTTTCGCGCGCGAGCACGCGACCGCCGATTGCCGCCTGAATGGGCACTTCGAAAAGCTGGCGCGGGATGATGCTCTTCAACTTTTCCGCCAACACGCGCCCGCGATCATACGCTTTGTCCTTATGCACGATAAACGACAGCGCGTCAATCGGTTTGCCTGAAAGCAGGATATCAAGTTTAACCAGTTCGCTGGGAAAATAGTCTTCGAATTCGTAATCAAGGCTCGCGTAGCCCTTCGTGTAGGACTTCAGCTTGTCGAAGTAATCCATAATAAGCTCCGACAGCGGAATGCGCCAAATCAACTCGACGGTGGTGCTGGACAGGTAATTCATGTTGATGAATTGACCGCGGCGGCTTACCGTCAAATCCATAACGGCGCCCACGAAATCGGGCGGAACCATAATCTTCGCCTTTAGGAACGGTTCTTCAATGAAATCGATTTCACTTGGATCAGGCATTTCCTGCGGAGAGCGGATAGAGAGCACTTCCCCACCCTGTCGATGCACGCGATACTCAACGCTGGGAGCCGTTGCCAGAAGATCCAGGTTGAACTCGCGCTCCAAGCGCTCTTTGATGACTTCCATATGCAAAAGACCCAAAAAGCCAACACGGAAACCGAATCCCAACGCATGCGATTTTTCGGGCTCCCATACCAAGGCAGGGTCGTTGAGCGCCAGCTTCTCAAGCGCTTCTTTCAGCGGCTCGTATTGGTCGTTATCAATGGGAAACAGGCCGGTAAAGACCATGGGTTTTGCTTCACGGTATCCTGGCAGCGCCTCGGCGGTTTTATTCGAGCAAAGCGTGATAGTATCGCCCACTTTTACCTGGCTGACGGATTTCAAGCCCGTAACCAGGTATCCTACTTCGCCGGTATAAAGCGCTGGCAACGCAGTTTCAACGGGGCGACGTGCGCCCACTTCTTCTACAAGCGTCTCGGTTCCCGTTGCCAGCATAAGAATGCGGTCGCCTTTTTTCACTTGACCGTCTACAACGCGAATGAGCGCAACTACACCGCGATACGGGTCAAAATACGAGTCGAAGATGAGCGCTTTCAACGGCGCATCGGCGTTTCCGGTTGGTGCGGGAATGTTGTACGCAATGGCTTCGAGCAGATCATGGACGCCTTCGCCCGTTTTGCCGCTTGCTAAAACGGCATCATCGGCGGGAATTGCCAGAGCGTCTTCGATTTCAGCGCGCACGCGCTCGGGATCAGCGGAAGGAAGATCGATTTTGTTGATAAGCGGCACAATCTCCAAATTGGAATTCATGGCGAGCATAGCATTTGCCACCGTCTGCGCCTCAACACCTTGCGTTGCATCAACCACCAATACCGCGCCATCGCACGCTGCCAAGCTGCGAGAAACTTCGTACGTGAAATCAACGTGACCCGGAGTGTCAATAAGGTTGTATTGGTAGACCTCGCCGTCGTCGGCCGTATATTCGACGCGAACCGCCTGGCTTTTAATGGTAATACCGCGCTCACGCTCGATATCCATAGAGTCAAGCAGCTGCTCTTTCATATCGCGGTGCGCAACCGTGCCCGTAAGCTCAAGGATGCGGTCCGAAATGGTCGATTTACCGTGATCGATGTGGGCGATGATGGAAAAATTTCTGATATGATTCAAATCTGTTGCCATAAGTATTTGCTTTATTCCTTTACTTTTTGCCTGAACGCCTATTCTATAAGGAAAAACAGCGATTTGTGCAAAAAATTTCGTGACAGGGCCAATGTTCTTTGCTATTCTATCGCATGTTGTGTCTAGCAATACGTACGCGCGATGAACTTATCGCCAAATCCGCAGACTGGCTGCATTGAGGATGCGCAATTGCTGGAAGACCGCATTGGTCGAAGAAGCGAGAAATCCTGTTCGCCTCAAACGCATAACCCTTCGGGGTCTTTTCACTTGCCTTTTTTCAAGTGATGCGTTGTTCCGATCTGTGCGATACGTCCATAGCGCGTATGTTATTACTGGGCACAGCGAAAGCAAACATCATTTTTGAAGAAAGGATTTCCCATGGCAAACATCAAGAGCCAGAAGAAACGCATCATCACCAACGAAAAAGCTCATATGCGCAATCGCGCCGTTAAGTCCGAGCTGAAGACCGCTGTTCGTCGCGTGCGCGATGCTGTGGCCGCCAAGGACGCCGAGGCTGCTTACGAATCCGCACTGAAGGCATGCCGTCTGCTGGACAAAGCCGCTTCCAAGGGCGTTATCCACAAGAACCAGGCTGCTAACCGTAAGTCTGGCGTTATGGCCCTGGCCAACACCATTGTGACCGACGAAGTGCGCGCCGCATACAAGCCCGCCCCCAAGAAGGAGCAGGCTGCTACCGGCAACAAGAAGGCCGCCGCTAAGGCTGCTCGCAAAGAAGCCATGGCTGCTGCTTCCGCCGAGAAGGCAAAGCGTCGCGAGGCTCAGCTGAAGGCCGAGGCCAAGGCTGCTAAGAAAAAGGCAGAGGCCGAGAAGAAGGCTGCCGAAGAGGCTGCTCAGGCTGCTGCAGAGGAAGAAGCTGCTGAATAAGCACCTCTCCCTATCGGGCACTATCGAGAAGCCGCTCATCACGAGCGGCTTCTTCGTTTTCCGGGAATCGAGAAAGCTGCAGCAGGATAAAAGGCCGCTGGTGCCCTGCATGAGCGGTGGCGTTGTGCCAGACGCTTCAACGGCAAATTCGAAACCCATAGCGCCACAACAAAAAACGCTTTATCGAGAAAGCGCTTTCACCACCCACAAACGAAATGCTTCATCGGGCTGTGCACCCGATTTCATAGCCTGCTCCGTATCACGCAAAGCGATAAGCGCGCTTCTCAATTCACCTGAAGAAAACTTTCGTGCATAGCGAGTATGATTCTTTATCTTCCACGATTCCGCAGACGAATACCCCAATTCGGAAAGAAGAGCTGCTTGACCAGCACCACGCGCTTCAAGGGACTTCACGCACATAAGCTCACGGAGACGCTGTGCGCATTGCGGCACAAGCGCATGAGGTGAAACGCCACGCGCGGAATCGAGCCATTGCAACGACGCAACCAAGTTGCGATCGGAAAAAGGCTCAAGAAATTTCCAAGGTTTCGCATCGGCGGTTGCTTCCGCATATTCTTTGACATCGGCTACGGTAATACGCTGTTTATCAGCACAAATAAGGGCGATCTTTTCAACTTCGTTGTCAAGAAAGATAGTATCGGTGCCCACGTACTCAATAAGGAGCGTGGCGGCAGCATCATCCATAACCGCACCGTGCGCAGTTGCCATGGCGGCAACTTTCCGCTGCAACTCGCGCCCTTTCGGCAGCGCGCAATCGATAATAGCTGTTTTTCCCAAAGCGGAAATCGCCTTATAGAGTTTCGTGTTTTTCGCAAGCTTCTCGAACGAAAGCGCCAGCACCGTTGTCTCGCTAGGTGCCTTCGCATAATCGGTCAGGGCGTCTTGATCAGCTTTTCTTAGCTTGTGTCCGTTGCGCACGAGAACAAGACGACGAGTTGCCATGAAGGGAATCGTCTCGCACGCCGCAACGATATCTGCACCAGTACACGTTTCTCCATCGAAGTCATCGCAGTCAAAGGAAAGGTCGTCTTCATGTTCCATGCGCGCCTTCAAGCGTTCAAGCACTTCTGCGCGCTTAAGATCGTCGTCTCCAACCGCAAGATGAATCGGTAATATGTTTGCTTCTTTTGCCATGACGCTATTTTATCCGCTTGTTGTCACCCGTATGCCTTCTTTCTCAAAGAAACAGGTAATTGTTCCTTGCTCGTCGGTTCTTGTCGACACGACTTGATTCGTTTCAAGCAACGAGAGAACCTCTGAATTAGGATGGCCGTAGCGGTTATACGCGCCAACGCTTAAAAGGGCAATACAGGGCGAAAGCACGTCAAGAGTATCCTGGTCACAAGATACCGCAGAGCCATGGTGGCCCACTTTGAAAATGTCCGTCTTGCCAATATTCCCCTGCTCTATCATACGCTGAAGCGTTTCACGTTCAGCATCACCCACGAGAAGCGCCGTATAATCAATTGCGCTATCACCATCCACATCAACTACCACGCTCAAGCAAAGACTATCCTGGTTTCCTCCTTCCTGAGCGTAAACATACGGCCAAACCATTGTCGCCGAAACGTGATTTGCGCAGACCGAATCACCCACTTCCATTCCAACTAAAGGAACGCCGGCAGTGCGAAACGTATCCCGAACCCCCGCGCATTTATCGCATGCGCATTTAAGCATCGGTGCGGGCACGCATCCTTTTTCCACCTGCACTACACTCAAGAGCGCCGGAAGCGAACCGCAGTGATCATTGTCGGGATGCGTGATAAACACGGCATCAAGCTGGCGGATGCCTTTCTTCGCGAGCTCCCGTTTGAGCTGAGTATCCTGATTGCCTGTATCAACAAGCATCGCCGTTTTTCCATCACGGAGCAACAACGCATCCCCTTGACCCACGTCGAGCGCAGCCAAATAAATTTCGCCACTTCTTCCTGCTGAAACAATAATCGAAACCAAAACAATCGTCGCAAAAGCGCCGCAGAAAAGCAGCTTTCGTTGCGGGTCTGCTTTCTGAGCAGCCTGGAGATTTGAAATCACGTGCGCAAGTGCTCCTCGTTGCAACGAAATAATGCCGATAAACAGAAAAGTGCTTAAGGCAACGGCAGTCGTAATTGACAATTCAGCCGGAATCGCCGCATAAGGAAACGCTGCAAGAATGCTTACCATCGAAGAGAAAACCCTGCATAATCCCTGGCAGATCACAAGAACCACTCCCGGTAAAGAGCCAAATGCCAAAAAGAGAGCTTGACATGCCAGCGCGCTGATGCAAAGCGGCGTGAAGAGCAAGCCGAGCAAGACATTTGAAAGCGGAGCGATAAGCGAAACCTGTGCAAAAAGCGCTGCAGATAAAGGAAGCGTTGCGATGCTTGCCGAAAGCGTAAGGGAAACGCTTTCTTTGACAAACGCCTTTGCTTTCGATGAAAAGGTCCTCTGCTTTGTTCTGCCAAATGCCCTGGTGAAAAACGGCACGAACACAATGATACCCAGCGTAGAAAGTGCCGATAGCGCAAACGAGGCAGAAACAGATATCGCAGGATCAACTAAAAGGCAGGTAAAGATACAGAGCGCTAAAGCATTTTGCGAAGCGGCTCGTCTTCGCGCAAAAAATGACATGCACGCTAAAAGAGACATAAAAGCGGCACGAAACGCCGAAAGGGGAAACGCGCACACGAAAAGAAACAGCACAACAAGCAGCACCGACAACAGCGCTTGATACATTCGCTTTACGTGTAAACGCGAAAACAAAACGGTCACAAACGCTATGGCCAAGCTCAAATGAGCACCGCTTACGGCAACAATATGAGCTAAACCCGCTACTTGAAAATCGCGATAGAGCGATTCTCCTTGCAAAAGTCCGCGATACCCGCAAGCAAGCGCCAACAGTAAACCCGTCTGCGATGACTCCCCGAGTCTTTCGCTCACATTTTGAATGAATAATGCGCGCTTTTCCGCAAAAGGCGTTACCCACGAAACGTCATCCACGCTTTTTACGTCTGCTTTTGCGGCAATCCCCTTCGACCAGTACGCAGATTCCTGGGATTCTTTTGGCAACGAAACAGCAACTTGCGCAGTCACGCATTGACCATAGAAAAACCGATTTCCCTTTTTCGCATAAAGGCGCATCTTGGCGATACTTCCATCAGGGGTTTTCGTTAAGCACTCAACCGAAACACCATAGGAGTTTTCCTGGGCATCATTCAAAACGAAGAAAGAAAGTTCTTGTTGTGCCGATTCGCTTTTATCACTCACATCAAATTGAGCGCAAGCATGTTCGATACCAACCGCACCCGCAAAAGAGCAGGTAACACCAGCGAGCAGCATTGAAGCAGCAAGAAAGAATAGCTTGGCGTTCACAACGCGGATCTTTATTGCCCAAAAAGCCGCACCAAACGCCAGAACAGCGCCGCACGAGCCGAACAGGAACAACTGTGCCGCATCCATGCCGCGCGCGGACTCAAACGACACAGCGCAACTTGCCCAAAACACAAGCGATAACAGCAAAAGAGGCGAAAGACGCATGCGTTTCGCTACGGGGTCAATGCAAAACCCCTGATTGCTTTCGAGCATAACGTATTACACGCAAACGTAGGCACGAATCGATTCAAGTTTCTTATCGCCAATGCCCGATACGTTTTTCAGCTCATCGATTGTCTTGAATGATCCCTGTTTATCACGATAACTGATAATGCGCTGAGCGAATGCAGCGCCGATTCCCGGTATTTGCTCGAGTTGCGCCGCCGTTGCGGTATTGATGTTGACAAGCTGCGAAGAGGCATTGCCGCGGCCCGCCGAATCGGAAGATGACTCGTCGATTGCTCGTACGATTATCTGTTCTCCATCGCTTACGGGGCGCGCAAGATTAAGCGATTCAAGCGATGCGTTTTCAAGAAAACCTTGGGCACACTCGACAACATCGCATACGCGTGCCCCTTGCGCTACATAATACACACCCGGTGCGGTTACTTGGCCGCAAATATATACGCAGAGCTGCTTTTCATCAGCTTTATCTGCGCTTTCACCTTGCTTAGAATCAACATTGTTTGCATTAGACGCATCCACGCTCGATAAAGCCGCCGCCCCCTCAACCGTGCCGTCTGCTTTGACAAGCACGCTACTCTGAGCATCCGCCGTGCCGAAAAAACCAAACGCAAAGAGCGCAGATACGACCAAAATACCTGCGATAACTTTTATTCGAGGTTCATTTTTACGACCAAAGCGAACTAATTTCGCTTGGAATCTTTTAAGCAGAGAAAACATATGCCGCTCCCCTTTCCTTCGTGACGGGGAAAGGATAGAGCGGCATATTGACAAAAACCTATCAAAACAGCCTGAAACGCTATCAAAATGCTATCAAATCAGGTTCTTTCGCTATCAAAAAGTTGACAAACGCTCGAAACTACTTGCACGCGGGGCAATCGTAATCATGGCGCTCGATTTTGCTCATGATTTCAGGAATCCACTCATCAAGCGGCAGCAGCGCTTCGGCCTCTAGAACATCCTCGAGTTTCGCATGCGTCTCAGGACTGCGCGGCATGAAGAGCGTGCAGCAATCCGGCGCATCCTGTGACGAGATCTCGAACGTGCCGAGTTTTTGCGCCTCATCGATAATCTCAATCTTATCGGTGCCGATAAGCGGCCTGAACACCGGCATCTCAACGGCAACATCGGTCGCACGAATATTCTCAAGCGTCTGAGACGCAACCTGTCCCAAGCTCTCGCCCGTCACCAGCGCGCCTGCATGCACTTTACGCGCAAGCTGTTCTGCGATTTTGAACATAAGACGGCGGTACATGATAATACGTAGACGCGGCGGTACCTTAAGCGAAATCTCACGTTGGTAGTCACCGAACGGCACCACGTAAACACGCGCAATGCAGCCCGTCTTCTCAAGAACGTGTGCGATATCATCCACCAAGTACTCGCTGGTATCCGATGTCTGCGGACGTCCCGAAAAGTGAACGCCCATACAAACAGCGCCACGACGCGCCATGCGCCAAAGCGCGACTGGCGAATCGATTCCCGATGACATCAGGCACATCACACGCCCCGAGCTGCCAACGGGCAAACCGCCAATACCGCGAATGCTGTGCGCATATACATACGAAGAGGCCTGCACAACCTCAACGCCAACCGTCAGATCAGGTTCCACCATTTGAACTTTGACCTGCGGAAACGCATCACTTAAAGCACCACCGATAATGCGGTTCATTTCCATAGAGTTCACTGGAAAATCGGTGTGATTACGGCGCGCGGCCACTTTGAAGCTGGCAAAACTACCTGACTCACTCATAGCGACAATACCCGCCGCCGTCATATCCTCAATACTTCGAGGACACTTGAAGCCAAAAGAAACGCGTGCCACACCAGGAACAGTCGCAATAAAGTGCGCGACACGCGTATGCAGCTCTAAATCGGTCCCTTCGCGAAGAAAGACACAAAGACGCCCAGAAATGCGCTGAATCGTCACCACGGGATAATCCTGCAGCAACGATTCAATGTTTTTCAGCAATCGCATCTCAAAAGATGCACGATTTTTGCCTTTGAGGCCTATTTCGTGATAGTGGACCAGACAGATTCGTTGAAAATCAGTCATCCTTATCCTTACTATAACGCTTAATTCGCCTTCAAGTCGATAGTGGCGGGGTCGTAAGAAACATCGCCATCGGCAATTTCAGCGAACGCCAAAGAAAGCGGCTTCTTATCTGCAGCGCGAGCGACCTGCACCGACAAAGACTGAGCGGCAGCACGATCGCGCTGACCACGCATCATATCGTTGATGTCGCGCGCACGCTTCGCAGCAATGGTGCACAGCAGAAAACGATCATTATCCGTGCGTTCCAAAAGCTCATCGATTTTAGGTTCAATCAAGCTCATAACATTTGCTCCAAAATCATATACATTAGTCACGAACGATAGCAACGAGCTTTTTCGTTGCTTCGTCCAGATCATCGTTGACTAGACGAACATCGTATTCGAAACGACGTTCCATCTCTTTTTCCGCCGTTTTCATGCGCGCTTCAATTACCTCAGCAGATTCAGTACCGCGACCAGAAAGACGACGACGCAACTCTTCCATGCTGGGCGGCTCAATAAAGACCAAGCACGCATCAGGGAAAAGTTGCTTAACTTGAAAGGCGCCCTGAACTTCAATTTCCAAAATGACTGAGTTGCCCGCGGCAAGGTGCTCTTTGATAGGTGCAAGGGGTGTGCCGTAATAATTATCATTATATTTAGCCCACTCCAAGAAGCCATCTTCCGAAATTCCCTGCTCAAATTGCTCTTTCGTCATGAAAACATACGAAATACCAGGAATCTCGCCTTCGCGAGGCGCACGAGTAGTCGCGGAAACCGAAACCCAAAGAGAGGGAAGTTCCTGCGCAAGACGAGCCACCAAGGTGCCTTTACCGGCACCCGATGGCCCCGAAATTACAAAAAGCTTAGAAGGCACGATTAGCCCAAACGCTCCAGAAGCGCAGCCTGCTGGCGCTCGCCTAAACCGCGAAGACGACGGCTATCAGCAATGTTGAGCTCAGTCATGATCTTCTCGGCCTTGGCCTTGCCATAGCCAGGAAGAGTCTCGATAAGGGTGGAAACCTTCATACGACCAACAATTTCATCATCTTTCATGGCGATGACTTCCGCAAGGGTAAGAGCGCCCGACTTAAGCTGCTCACGAATTTCTGCACGCTTTGCGCGAGCCTGCTTAGCCTTTTCCAGTGCCTGTGCGCGCTCTTCGGGAGTCAACTGAGGAATTGCCATTCTAATCTCCTTTTTCAAATTATCTCACGGGCAAAATTCAACCCGCCTATTACTTCTGCGAGGCGTTCTGTGAAGCCACCTCAAGAATGCAAATCTAGATATTACACGAAATACCCAGCTCATACAATAAAAATAATGGGATGAACAAGAATCGGACAAAAAATTTACGCCGAAACACCCTCGAGTTCGCGAATTATGCTGCGAAACGCTTCTACGGGATCGACTGCTTTCGTGATAGGACGACCAATAACAAGATGCGATGCGCCATGCTCAACGGCAAAGGAAGGAGTTGCAATACGCTTTTGGTCTCCCGCATCAGCACCAGCAGGGCGAATGCCAGGCGTTACAATGGCAGCAGTATCTCCCAGCAGTGCACGGAGTTGTTCTGCTTCCCAAGGAGAAGAAACAACGCCAGAGACGCCGGCAGTTTTCGTAAGAGCTGCAAGCAGATTCACCTGATCGGCAGCAGCGCGATTAACGCCAATCTCAGCCAATGTTGCGTCATCCATGCTGGTCAGCACGGTAACGCCCAACGTGATGGGAACATCACCCTTGCCCGCCGCTTGCTCTACCGCCTTCTGAGCGGCGCTCATCATCTCAACGCCACCTGAAGCATGCATGGTAAGCATATCAGCGCCAATGGAAACAAGCGACCCAATAGCACCTTGCACCTGATGCGGAATATCATAGAGCTTCAAGTCGATGAACACCTTGTAGCCCATGTCCTTGAATTTCTGCACGAATGCAGGGCCTTCCTTGTAGAACAGCGTCATGCCAATCTTCACCCAACGGGCTTCGCCCTGAAGCTTTTTCGCCAAGTCGAGCGCCTCTTGCGCCTCCATATCAAGTGCGATAATCACACGATCGGCCGGTTCAAGTTCCTTGTAGTTTTGCATAAGATGCACCTCTTTCTAACACTCAAGAGCGCCAATGAGCTCGTTCACGTCGGAAACGCCCTGCTCTTCGCAGTACGCCTCAATACCCTCAACAACATCGATAGTAGCATGCGGATTCATGAAATTCGCCGTGCCCACCGCAACGGCAGTTGCACCGGCAAGCATGAATTCAACGGCATCGGTGCCCGTAGTCACACCGCCCATACCCAAGATGGGCACATCAACTGCCTGATGGCACTGCCATACCATGCGCAGCGCAACGGGCTTGACCGCGGGACCGGAAAGGCCACCCACCACGCGAGCCAAAACAGGCTTGCGGCGTTTCACGTCAATCGCCATGCCCAGCAGGGTATTGATCAGGGAAATCGCATCGGCGCCTTCTTCTTGCGCTACTTTTGCAATCTCCGTGATATCGGTAACGTTCGGCGTAAGCTTCACGATCATGGGGCGCTTCGTGGCATTACGGCAGGCGCGAATCACTTCGGACGCTTTCTCGGGAACGCAACCAAATGTCATGCCACCCGCATCAACGTTGGGGCAGCTGATGTTGATCTCGTAGGCATGCACATGGGGACAGTCTTCCAAACGCTCCACAACGGCTTGGTACTCGCCTACGGAGTGACCCGACACATTCACGATGCAGGGAGCGTCTTGCGTTGCCAACCAGGCAATATCGCCTTCGATCAAATGATCGACACCAGGATTTTGCAAGCCAATGGAATTCAGCATACCGCTGGGGGTTTCCGCAATGCGCACGGCATCGTTCCCCGCCCAACCATTCAGAGAGACGCCTTTGGTGGTAACGGCGCCCAGGCGCGAAAGGTCCACGAAGTCGGCGTATTCGCGTCCCGCAGCAAACGTGCCCGACGCAACCGTCACGGGGTTGCGCATGATAAGACCACCAAGGTTGACCTGGGTATTCACTGCCATTACCACACCACCTTCTCTGCTTCGAAAATCGGACCGTCAACGCAGGCGCGCTTGCGGCCATCCACCGTCTCCACAATGCACGATAGGCAAGCTCCCACGCCGCACGCCATGCGCTTCTCCATGGATACTTGGCACGCAACACCTGCACGCGCTGCCGTTTGCGCAATAATGCGCATGAGCGGTTCCGGCCCGC
Source organism: uncultured Eggerthellaceae bacterium (assembly GCA_934670115.1). Classification (GTDB taxonomy): domain Bacteria; phylum Actinomycetota; class Coriobacteriia; order Coriobacteriales; family Eggerthellaceae; genus CAKUOV01. The sequence goes on along the minus strand of CAKUOV010000023.1, from coordinate 6,379 downwards.
AGACATATACCATGTCGTACGCGTTTTCAGCAAGCAGCTCTTCCACAGGACCCGTGCAGAAGCCAGCGCAGCCAAACGTGCCATCGTCGGTTGCGCAATGCAACGCGTCGCCGTGAACCTGCTTGTACAAATCATACGTGACCAGCGCATCTTTCGTAGCAGCACCAATGACAACATCCACCGTTGCGCCCGCAGCTTTCGCCTGCTTAGACAACATGAACAACGGGGCTGCGCCCACGCCACCGCCAACAATCAATACGCGCTTGCCCGCTTCGGGAACATCCCAACCGCGGCCGATTGAGCCAATGACATCGAATTCGTGACCCGGAGCAGCCGAAGTCATAAATTGCGTCCCTTCACCTACCACCTGATACAAGATGGTCATGCAACCCGCTTCGGGATCGGTGTCAAGAATAGAGAAAGGACGACGCAAAATATGCTCGCTGAAGCCATTGAGCTTCATATGCACAAACTGCCCCGGCAATACAAGCGGAGCCACTTGGGGGCTTTCCAGATCCATGAGGTAGAGGCGCGGCCCTACGTTATCGTTGCGAAGGACTGTCGCCTTCTCATCTATCAGAGTCATGTATTCCTCCTTTTCCTTGCTGCTCTGCTGCGAATAAGTACAGTGCGGAAATGGCGCGCGCCGCCTTACCGCCGCAGCGCGGCATCCGGCTCGTGTTATGCAACCACCGTGCAATCAATCATGGTGGGCTGACCACCAACATATACATCCGTTGCACGTCCGACCAAGTTTGCCCCGATAAACGCACTATTCGTTGCCTTGGACTGGAAATCCTGCTCGGTAACCGTCCATGCCAAATTCGGATCGATAATCGTCACATCGGCAACGCTTCCGACCGTCAACGTAACGGGATCCACCCGCAGAATCTCACGCGGCGCAACAGCCATGAGCTCAACCATGCGCTGCCAGGTAATAACGCCGGGATTTACCAGATTCGTCAGGATAAGGCCAACCGACGTTTCAATGCCCGTCATACCAAACGGCGCAAGCTCGAACTCGCGATCTTTTTCGTAAGCAGCATGAGGCGCATGGTCGGTAACAATAACGTCAACGGAACCATCAACCACGCCCTCAATAAGCGCTTTGCAGTCGCTTTTCGTGCGCAGCGGAGGATTGACCTTGAAGTTCGTATTGTAATCAACGCCAATCATGTCTTCGTCAAGGAACAAATGATGCGGCGTTGCTTCGCACGTCACTTTCAAGCCTTCCGCCTTTGCAGCACGAACTGCATTCAAACCGCGCTCCGTTGAGATATGCTGAATATGAAGCGGGCAGTTCGTCAAACGGCTCAACGCAATATCGCGCTGAATCTGCAGCTCTTCACCTTCTGCGGGCCAGCCAGCAACGCCCAGGCGCGTAGAGACAACACCTTCGTTCACTTGACCTGTTCCCACCAGGTCCTCATCTTGGCAGTGGCTCATAACAACGCGATTGAACTGCGCGGCATAGTCCATAACGCGGCGCATCATGCCAGCCCCCTGAACGCCACGGCCGTCATCGGTGAACGCCACGGCGCCATGAGCAGCCATATCGCCCATTTCCGCCAAACTTTCGCCCTTAAGGCCCTTCGTGCATGCGCCGGAGATATACACGCGGCAAGCGCCTACTTCCTTCGCGCGCGCCTTTGTGTACTCCACCGCTAAAGCCGTATCGGTTACCGGAAGCGTGTTCGGCATGGCGCATACGGCCGTAAAGCCGCCGTGTGCCGCGGCACGCGTGCCGGAATGGATATCCTCTTTGAACTCGTAGCCCGGTTCGCGCAGATGCACATGGATATCCACCAAGCCCGGAACCAGGACCTTCCCCGTCATATCGCGCACTTCAGCGCCCGGAACGGAAAGGTTTTCACCAATCTGGGCAATCTTTCCGTCTTCGATAAGCACATCGCAAACGCTATCAAGGTCTACTTGCGGGTCAACCGCCCGCACGCCTTTAAGAATCAGAGCCATCGTTGCCTCCCAACAGCAAATACAAAACCGCCATGCGCGTCAAAATGCCCGCATACACTTGATCCAAAATCACCGATCGCTCCGGATGATCGGCCATGTAGCTATCAAGCTCAATGCCGCGATTGATAGGACCGGGATGGCAGATGATAGCATCCTTCTTCATGAACCGTTCACGCTCTTTGCTCAAGCCGTACAGCAAGCTGTATTCACGCAAGCTGGGAAACGGGGCATCTTCGATGCGCTCCATCTGAATGCGCAGCATATACACCACATCAAGCTCGGGCAGTGCTTCTTCGATATTCGCCGTTACGTGATCGACGCCTAAGATTTCAGGGCGCGCCGGCAGCAGCGTTGCAGGAGCGACAACCGTAACGGTGGCTCCCATGATTTTCAGCGCGGGAATAAGCGAGCCGCACACGCGCGAATGGTTGATATCGCCCACAATACCCACGTGCAGACCTTCGAACGACCCTTTGCGCTCCCAAATGGAGTACAGGTCCAGCAGCGCTTGCGTGGGGTGCTGGTGCTTGCCATCGCCCGCATCAATAACGGGAAGGCCCGATGTTTGCGCAATCTTATACGGCGCACCAGCGTGTTTATCGCGCACGACAATACAGTCAATCTTATAGGAGCACAGCGTTTTCACGGTATCCACCAGGCTTTCGCCTTTTACCGTGGACGTTGACGTGCCGCCAAACGCCATGGTATCGCAGCTCAGGCGCTTTTCCGCCAGCTCGAACGAGCTTCTGGTGCGCGTTGACGGCTCGTTGAACATATTCACGACCGTATACCCCTTGAGCGTGGGCACTTTCTTCACGCGGCGCTCGTTGACCGCTTTAAAGCTTTGCGCCGTACGCAAGATGGTCATAATGTCCTCGGCGGAATATTCCGTGATATCAATGAGATTCTTGTGGTTGAATGCCATGATTATTCGGCTCCCTTCTCCGCCGAAACGGGATGACTATGGGCACGCTGCCCCTGGTCAAGTTCGGAAATCTCAACGCAAGTGCGACCGTCGGTCTCTTCCAGGTAAAGGCGCACGTTCTCGGAGCGCGAGGAAGGAACGTTTTTACCCACGTAATCGGCGCGAATGGGAAGCTCGCGATGACCACGGTCAACCAAAACGGCCAGCTGAACAGCGGCAGGACGCCCGAAATCCATCAGGGCATCAAGCGCGGCACGGATGGTGCGACCTGTAAAGAGCACGTCATCTACCAGCACGACTTTTTTGCCATCGAGCTCAAACGGAATGTTGCTGCCCAAAACTTGCGGCGCAATATAGATGCTGAAGTCATCGCGATAGAAGCTGATGTCAAGCGCCCCCAAAGGAACTTCCACCCCTTCTATCTGGTGAATCTTTTCCGCCAAGCGGCGCGCTAGCACATCGCCGCGCGTCACAATGCCCACCAGCGCCAAATCTTTGCAGCCTTTGTTCGCCTCCAAAATCTGATGGGCGATACGCGTTAGGGCGCGCTCGACGTCATCGGCGTCCATGCATACGCTTTTCACGTCTCCGTTTTCCATACCACGCTCCTTTCCGTTTACGAAAAAGGGTCCCCGCGCGTTTTACGCGAAGACCCTTATAAACACAATGGTAGTATGAGCCTTGTCGGTCTCTCGGTACCGCTTTTAAAGGGCTTGCCTCATTATACGCGTATTCCCGCCCCTGTTACGCAGGCAAGCGCAATCTGCGAAAAGTTTGCGGAAGCGGAAGACGTGCAGGGGCACGTTCGGCAAAAGCGCTTCTTCCACATGCGTGCGCGTATTTGGAAGCAGATAGCGCCCGCAAACCATCCTTTACCGAGCACTACGCAAGTTCAGCCGTGAAATCAATGGCCTGAACAGCGGCGATAAGCTGATCGGTATTCGCACATCCCTCAACCGTTGCTCGTTCTTCTTCGAGATTCACGTCAGCCGACGTCACCCCATCAACCGCTTCAAGCGCATCTTTCACGCGCGCAACGCATTTCGGGCAATGCATGCCACCTACATGAAGCACCGTTGTATTTGATTCCTTGAACAGAGCCATTTTGTTTCCTTTCCCTTTTGTTTATTCCCATGGCTTTTATTTATGCAGTTTTTTATGCGATTTCGCTGGCTTCCAGTTACGCAGGCGCAGCGCATTGCTTACTACGCAGATGCTCGAACAGCTCATGGCCGCAGCGGCAATCATGGGATTAAGCGTAATCCCCAGCGGCACAAGAACGCCCGCGGCAACGGGAATGCAAATCACATTATAGAAAAGCGCCCAGAACAAGTTTTGCTTGATGTTGCGCAAGGTGGCACGGCTCAAGTCGAACGCGTTGACAACATCGGTCAAACTGCTGTTCATAAGAACGATATCGGCGCTTTCGATGGCAATATCAGTTCCTGCGCCAATGGCGATTCCCACATCGGCGCGGGCAAGAGCGGGGGCATCGTTCACACCATCGCCCACCATGGCAACCTTTCCTTGCTTGCCGGCGCAGCGAACGTACGCTTCTTTTTCCTGGGGCAATACGCCAGCCACCACATCATCCACACCCACAAGTTGCGCGATAGCGTTTGCCGTGGCAACGTTGTCTCCCGTGAGCATCATAGTGCGTACGCCCTGTTGCTTCAAAGACTCAATAGCCGCAGCGCTTTCTGGCTTCACGGCATCGGCCAGTGCTATAACGCCGGCAAGCGAACCTGCATACGCGAAGTAGAGCGACGTTTTTCCCGCTCGGGACAACGCATCCCCCTTATCCGCAAGCGCGCCCAGTTCAATGCCCCGTTCGTTCATCAAGCGCTCATTTCCCGCCAACACGTCTTCTCCCGCCAAACGAGCACGCAAACCACCGCCGGGAATCTGGGTGAATTGCTGGACAGCCATTGCAGGTATTCCCTGCTCAGCGACATAGCGACAAAGCGCTTGTGCCAAGGGATGCTCGCTTTTCGCTTCAACGGATGTAACAAGCTGCAGCAGCTCTTCGCGTTCCACACCTGCAGCGCACAGCACATCGGTCACTTCTGGAACGCCGGTGGTGATGGTTCCCGTTTTATCGAAGATAACCGTCTGAACATCGTGAGCGGTTTCCAGCGATTCGGCACTCTTGATCAAAATGCCGTTTTTCGCGCCGCGCCCCGTTCCCACCATAATGGCAGTCGGAGTGGCCAAGCCCAAGGCGCATGGGCAGCTGATGACCAAAACGCTAATAGTATGATTCACCGCTTCAGATACAGAATCGCCGATAACCAGCCACACCACCAAAACAATCACGGCAAGCGCCACAACAATGGGAACGAAAACCCCGCTGATCTTATCGGCAATGCGCTGGATAGGCGCTTTCGTGCTGGTCGCTTCATCAACAAGAGCAATGATTTGCGCCAGCGCGGTATCGGCACCCACGCGTTTCGCCTGCATGGTGAAATACCCGGCCGTGTTCACCGTGGCACCAGTAACAACATTGCCCGGCAGCTTCTCGACCGGCACGCTTTCGCCCGTGATAGCGCTCTCGTCTACCGTTCCGTTGCCCGAGACCACCACGCCATCAACGGGCACCGCTTGGCCCGCCTTCACCGCAAGCACGTCTCCCACCTGCACGTTTTCGACGGGGATCTCCGATTCCGTACCATCATCGGCAACAAGAAGCGCTGTTTTAGGCGCAAGATCCATGAGCGATGTAATGGCATCGGTCGTTTTTCCCTTTGCGCGCGCCTCAAAGAACTTTCCTAGCGTGATAAGCGTCAAAATCATCGCGGCTGATTCAAAGTACAAATCCATCGATGCGTGGTGCGCAGCCATTGTGTCGCCTGCACCCAGCGCCGCCGCCATACGATAAAGCGCTGCAATACCGTAAAGCGTAGATGCGCCCGAGCCAAGCGCGATAAGCGTATCCATAGTGGGCGCTTTGTGCGCAAGCGTTTTGAAGCCAACGCGGAAAAACTTGAAATTGACGAAGATGACAGGCAGAAGCAGCAAAAATTGCGTGAGCGCAAACACCATCAAATTCTGATTGCCCAAAAAACAGGCAGGCAGAGGCCAGCCAAACATATGCCCCATGCTCAAATAGAATAGCGGAACAGTGAAGCAAAAGCTCACAATAAGGCGCATTCTCACCCGCGCTGCTTCTTGAGCCGCAGCATTTTGCTTGCTTGCGCCCGAAGCGGAAGAACCTGCGCCCGAAGCCGCTGCACCGCCTTGCGCAGAACGCGGAAAAGCACCGTAGCCCGCTTTTTCGATTGCAGCAACCACCTGAGCCGTTACTTGAACGGATTCTTCGCACTCGATGTCGAGTGTATTTTTGAGCAGATTTACCACAGCGCTTTCAACGCCTGAAACGCTTGTTGCCGCTTGCTCAACGCGCGCTTGGCACGCCGAGCACGTCATGCCTGTGATATCAAACGTGCACTTCATCTAGCGGCCTCCGAACTTCTTGATAAG
>CAKUOV010000022.1 GCA_934670115.1 uncultured Eggerthellaceae bacterium | reverse complement strand
TATCTTGAATTGCGCATTGCAAACGACGGGTCTTCGAAGTGAGCTCAACCATTAACCTGCATGCCAAACATAAGAAATAAAAGTATAATTCCCCAAAATGCATATTTTTTTAAATTTGGGGAATGAACTATCGCAACCACGGAGGACAGTCATGAAACTTATAGAGCGCACGACATATCTTTCGGAGATGCTAGAGCTTATCGACGCACCCGACATCAAGGTCATCACTGGCGTGCGCAGATCGGGCAAGTCTAAGCTTATGGAGGCCTTGGCGCAAAAGATTGTCGAACAGCAGCCAGACGCCAACATCATCCACATCAACTACAACCTGACCGACTTCGAGGATATCATGGACTATCACGCCTTGGAGACGTACGTCGAGGAACGCTATATGCTCGATCGGCAAAACTACCTGCTCATCGACGAGGTGCAGATGTGTACCTCCTTCGAAAAAGCCATAAACAGCTTGCATGCCCGAGAGAAATACAGCATATTCGTCACTGGGTCAAACGCGTTTCTGCAAAGCAGCGACCTGGCAACTCTGTTTGTAGGTAGAACGTACGAAATAGCCGTCTACCCATTCTCGTTCGCAGAATATCTAGAGTACTTCCCGTCTCGAAACATTTACGACAGCTTGACCGCATATATCTCAGACGGGGGAATGGCGGGATCGTATCTGTACAGAACCGAAGACCAAAAGCGCCGCTATATCAACTCCGAGGTCTTGAACGCCCTGGTGGTCCGCGACATCGTGAGCAAATACAAGCTGAAAAACGAGCAGCTGCTCCACGCCCTCATAGACTACCTTATGGATAATGTGGGCAATCTCACCTCGATTCGCTCTATCGCCGACACGCTCGAGTCAAGCAGGATGAAAGCCGACCACAAGACAATCGGCAAGTACGTGGATGCACTGTGCAAGGCCTTCGCCTTCTATCGCTTCCGCCGCTACGATATCCGCGGGAAAAGATACCTAAGGTCGGAAGACAAATACTACCTTGTCGATCAAAGCTTCCGCTTCGCGCGCCTTGGTACCAAGAACATGGATTACGGCCGCGTGCTGGAAAACATTGTGGCCATGGAGCTTCTGCGTCGCGGCTACGAGGTCTACGTCGGCGTTCTGTACAAGAAGGAAATCGACTTCGTCGCAATCAAACGGGGCGAGAAGCTCTACATTCAGGTTGCGAACAATATTTCTGAGGAGAAAACGTTCGAGCGCGAAGTGTCCCCTCTACTGGCGATAAAGGACGCTTTCCCCAAAATGCTGATCGCACGCACCTACCAGCCCGAATACCAGCACGAGGGAATACGAATCGTGGACGCCACTGAGTGGCTAAGTAGCCCAAATCCCCAAAAGTGATAAGTTTTCAATTTTGGGGAATGAAAGTGTGCTTCGACAAAAAAACGGCGCCTCGGCCGCCGCTTATCGTCAATTTACCCAAGTTTGTCCACTGCTTTCCAGCAAGGGGCAGCTTCGAACGCAATCGCGCGTATTCGTCCCGTCCTGCACGCACGCGGGGCATCTTGTCGGAAATTGGAGCCAGATATGCAAAATATTCCTGTTCGGGGTACTTCACAGGGCACCTGTGGCTCAACTGGCGCCGTTTAGGTTAGGGCAAATCGACAAAACCCCAGGTCGCAAATCATAGCTGGCAGACAAATAAGATTCAACGCTCTCTCCACCTACCCCGAACAGGAATATTTTGCACATTCGGACAGAAAAAGCGACAACATGCCCCGTAGGATCGGATCATGCGGCCCCCAAAAGCCCAGCACACCGCAAAAACGCACCCCTTGCCAAACCAGCTACACCAATCGCGCTCCAGCATTGGGGCCGGGAGTAATGGAATACACTTCCTCGACATGCATCCAGCACACGCCCTTGGAATAATAGTCGTAACCCATGGAGCTCAGAATCTGATGCACCTGCGCGGCAATGGCCTCGTAGCGCGGTCCCTCATTCTCGTACACCACAGTACCTTTGACCTGATAACCATGCGTTTCGTCCCACACGCTCACAGACATCTTCGGGTTTTCCCGCAAGTTCGCCAACGTCTTATTCAGGTACTGATCGGAAATCATAATCGTCTCATCGCCGTACGCTTGCTTCATTGAGCAGCACACCACATTGGGCACACCATTCGCATCGCACGTGGCTACGGCAGCAGCATATACGTTGTTGATTAAATCCATGCAATCCTGAGGCATTTTTGCCATAACGATTCCCCTTTCATCTGCGATTTTGCCACCCGCGTAAGCTGCGCACCCGCATAAAAACACCGCGTGAACCGGACGCCAAACGTTGCGGCGCGCGAAGCCTTTCCCACCATCCGCGCAAGTCGCGCCTAGAAAACACGCACCTTTTGCCACACATTCTATCACGAACCATCAGGGGCCGCCGCGTTGCGGCACCCTTAGCCCGCAGCACACGCCGCCCGGGGCCACCGATGCCTCGCGGCAAAAACAAAAGAAGCAACAAACACGTGCCCAAAGCACGACGCGGCACTCAGCAAATAAAACGCGGGGCTATAATTTTCGCATCAACATGAAACAGTATCAAACGAAAGGCGGCCGCACCCATGACGAACAAACGCTATTCAATCATCTTTAGCAGCGTGACCGGCAACACAAAGCTGCTGGCCAACGCCATCCGCGACGCACTGCCGCAAGAAAACTGCGACTATTTCGGCACTAGTTCCGACGTGGAAAACCCCACATCGGAACTGCTTTTCATCGGCTTCTGGACCGACAAAGGCACCGCAGACGAAAACACCCTGAACCTACTGAAAACGCTCCAGAACAAGCAAATCTTCCTGTTCGGAACGGCGGGTTTCGGCGGAAGCGAAGAGTACTACCAAAAGATTCTGACCAGCACGAAAGAATCCATCGACCCCAGCAACACGATTGTCGGCGAATACATGTGCCAGGGCAAAATGCCTCTGTCCGTGAAAGAGCGCTACGTGAAAATGATCGAAGAGCACGGCCACAAGCCGAACTTGGACGCCCTGCTTGAAAACTTCGACAGTGCGCTTTCACACCCGGATGCAAACGACTTGGAAAAGCTAAAGGAGCTGGCAGCGGCGCAATAACGCCGGCAGGCGCCCGTGATACCAACCCTCACCCGCGCGAGGGAGCGGGCAAAGGGACAGCAGTACCAGCGCAGGCGCGAGCGCTCAGCAGCCCCAACCGCACGCAGCCCAAGAACATGCGGCTCAGCAGTACGAACGCGCCAACGTCGCGGCTGGAAACTACGCAAAAAGCACCGACCCGCGCATAAAAATATGAACGCCCTTCGCTTTTTTGAAGGGCGTTTTTTGAAGCTGCAGCCAAATGCACCCCAAACCAAGCTCGCGTGGTATCATACCCCGATAAACTCAAGCACAACAGTGGCAATTGAATCGGAACAGCCCGAACCAAAAACCCGAAAAGTAATCATTTATGCAAGTATTGACGCAGCTGAGAGAAAAAATCAATAACCGGCCCCGCAAAGAGCGCCCGCAGAAAATGCACAAGCCCAGCTTCCTTGCGCGCGTTGTCACGCAATGGTGCAACCGCCTGCTGGGTGCCGCGCGCGATCGATCCTTCCACGAGGAAGATCAGGAGTTCGAGGCCAACCAAACCAGCCGCGACTACATTTGGAACATCATCGGCATGGGCATGTGGGGTGTGGTCTTCCCCACCTTGACCATCATCGTCACACAGCTTTCCGGCGCCGAACAAGCAGGCATGTTCTCCATGGCCTACGTTGTTGCCATGCTGCTTTTGATTGTGGCGCATTTCGGCATTAGAACATACCAGGTCAGCGACGTCTCTGAAACCTATGCGTTCTCGGAATACCAGATAAGCCGCGTTATCACGTGCGTGCTTGCCATTATGATTGGCGCCACATATTGCGCCGTGCGCGGCTACGACCAAACAATGAGCACGCTGTGCGTAAGCCTGGTTGTCTACAAAGCAATCGACGGCCTGGCCGACGTCTACGAAGGCCGCCTGCAGCAAGTCGGAAAAATGTACCTGGGCGGCGTGAGCGTTTTCGTGCGCGCGCTGCTTTCCTTTGTCTCCTTCACCATCACGCTGCTTATCACGCGCTCGCTTCCCACCGCAAGTGTTGTCATGGCGGTGTTCGCCGGCACATCCACGCTCTTCTTGACCATACCGCTTGCCTACTTCGAAACCGAGCGCTCGGCGCGCCCCCGATTCACGGCGGTGCTCAGCCTGTTCAAGCAAAGCTGGCCCCTGTTCGCCGCGCTATTCATGTATTCGCTCATCGACAACATGCCGAAATTCGTAATGGAAGGCATGCTTGGTTACGACAACCAGCTCTACTACAACGTTCTGTACTTCCCTGCCATGTTTATCCTGCTCACGGGGCAAACCGTCTACAAACCGATGCTCGTAAAAATGGCGAAGACGTGGCACGACCCCGAAAAGCGCCGCCGCTTCGACCTGATTATCGTCGCCGCGCTTTTGGGTATTGCCGCGTTCGCTTTTGTCGTGGCACTTCTGATGCACTGGGTTGGCTTGACTATCTTCAGCTTCCTGTACGGTATTGACTTTACCCAGTTCAGAGAAGCGTCCACCATCATGGTTATATCGGGCGGCATTATTGCGGGCATCGACTTTCTGTATCAGGTGATTACCATCCTGCGGCGCCAGCACGATGTCATCATCGCGTATCTGGTGGCGTTCATCCTTGCGCTGTTCACGCCCATGCTGCTTATCCACTACGCCGGCCTGAACGGTGCCGTTACCAGCTACCTGATTACCATGACCGTGCTGTTTATCCTTATGCTGTGGATCTACTTCCGCATTAGGTTTGACAAAACCCTGGGAAGCGAAGCAGAAGGCGCCGAAGAAGAACCCGCGCAAAGCCCGATTGACGCGCGCGTGGCGGCACGCCGAGAAAACCGTCAGGCGCGCGGTGGCGTTTCGGGGGCCGCAACGGCCACTTCGGACACTGCATCCGCACGGCACAGCGCTCCCCACAATGCATCATACGAAACACGATGCAGCACTCGACCCGGCGCCAACAACGGCAGCAGTGCTCGCCATGGCGGCAACGTCGGCAACGCCAACAGCGGCAGCAACGGCAACACAGGCGCACAGAGCACGGCGCGCCACGAAACTCCCCGCAGCACGCGATACGGCATCCGTCGCAACACGAGAAACGCCGCCGGCAACGGCACCGCGCAATCTGCGCCCCGGCACGGAAACCGCCGCCAAGACTAAAGAAGAAAGCGGCACTTCCAAAGAAGCGCCGCCGCAATAAAATCGCAGGTCAAACACCTAATAAATCAGCCGATACCGAGTCGCCACCAAGCCACTAGCGAGCCACCCGCTTATGCAAATCAGAGGCAATACGGTCAATCTCGGCGCTGTAATCGGCACACGTGCGCAAATCATGTCGCACTTCATCATCAAGCGCGGGGTTATCTTTCTTGTAACAAACTTTGTGCTCGAAACTCGCCCATGAATCCATGCTGAGCGTGCGCATTTGAACCTCAACGGGCATCATGCGTTTCTCGCTGTGCAGGAAGATAGGCACGCGCACGATAAGATGAAGGCTGCGATATCCGTTTGGCTTGGGATTGGCAATGTAGTCCTTCTTCTCCAAAAGCTCAATGTCATCCTGTCCGACAAACGCATCCGCTAAATCGTACACTTGGTCAAGAAACGTGCAGATAACACGCACACCTGCCACATCGAACAGATTCTCTTCAATGCCTTCCGGCGTAATGGGATATCCCTTGCGAATGAGCTTTCCCACAATGCTTTCAGGCGACTTCACCCTGCTTTTGATGTTCTCAATGGGGTTGCCCTCGGCAAAAATCGACAAGTCCTGGTTGAGCACACGGAACTTCGTTTCAACTTCCATCAGCGCGCACCGATAATACCCCATGAGCTTGCGATACGCGTGCAGCTGCTCGGTTGCCCACGCCGCCGTGAGCTGGGGTGCCTGCGCCGATAACGCATGACGCAACTCATTGAGCATTGATGCGTCATTCGAAACCAGCCCTGTGGCCAGCCCCGCTATTGAATCAATCGCCGATGTTTCCGACGCTTCCGTTACCATCGTTCATCTCTCCTTTTCACCAAAAAGCATCGCCCGCATCATCCACGAAAGGCGCCTAGCAGAAGCACCTTGCGCCACCATGGCGAAGGACGTCGCGACGCAGCGCTGCCACCCCTGCGAAGCCCCCGGAAGCCGAGCACGTGCCGCTGTCACGGCGAAGGGCGAAGCCCCTACCGCGAGACACTCATGTACGCCGGACGAATAATCTTGCTTGAAGTAATCAGCTCTTCAATGCGATGTGCGCTCCAACCCACAATGCGGGCTGTGGCGAAAATGGGCGTGTACAGCTCGCGCGGAATGCCCAGCATCTCGTACATAAATCCGCTGTAGAAGTCGATATTGGGGCTGGTCACCTTACCGTTACGGCGGCGTTCCGATATAAGCGCCGGAGCAATCCGTTCAACCGCCTGGTACAAATCAAGATCCTTCGTGCGCTCTTTTTCCTTAGCCAGCATTTCAACGTAAACGCGGAAAATGCGTTCACGCGGGTCGGAAAGCGTATAAACCGCATGGCCCATGCCGTAAATGAGGCCCTGGTGATCGAACGCCTTCTTGTCCAAAATTTCACCCAGATAGGAACGAATCTCATCCTCATCTTCCCAATCACGCACGTGCTCGCGAATGTCGTCCATCATTTCGGCCGCTTTAATATTCGCGCCACCATGGCGTGGGCCCTTGAGCGATGCCATTGCCGCAGCGAACGTGGAATACGTATCCGAACCCGAAGACGTAACAACACGCGTGGTGAACGTGGAGTTATTGCCGCCGCCGTGTTCCATGTGCAAGATAAGCGCCGTATCCAAAACCTTTGCCTCAACAGAGGTAAAAGACATATCGGGGCGCAACATGCGCAGCAAGTTTTCCGCCGTGGAGAAATCCTTGTTGGGACGGTGGATATACATGCTGTCGTAATTGATGTAATGGTTGTATCCGTTATAGGAGTACGCCGCCAGCAGAGGCATGCGCGCAATCAGCTGGATGCATTGGCGGATGACGTTTTCCACGCTGGTATCTACCGCGCGCTCATCATAGGCGGAAAGCGCCAACAAGCTTCTAGTAATGGTGTTCATAACATCGCGCGAAGGCATGTCCATAATAGTGTCGCGCACGAAAAACGGCGGCAGCTCACGACAGCTCGCAATAACTTCCTTGAAGCGTTGTTCCTGCTCAGCAGAGGGAAGCTCGCCCGAAAGAAGAAGATGCGTAACGCGCTCGAACCCCAATTGGTCACCCAGCGAAGTAATAAGCTCCTCTATAGTGTGGCCGCGATACCACAAGCGCCCCTGGTCGGGAACTTTTTGAGCACCTTCGACCTTTGACGAGCTGATTTTCGAGATATTCGTAAGGCCGGTCAGAACACCGTTTCCGCGTTCATCGCGTAAACCCAGGTTAACGCCATATTCCTCGTAAAGACGCGGCGAGATGCTATCATTTTGCAGGCAAGTGGCAAGCAGGTCCTGCGCATAAGCGGTGCAGGCGGAAACATCATTCTGAATCATCGACTCCCCCTTCCTCCAGCTCAACCTCAATAACGGTTTCCATCTGTTTCATAAGATTCAGAAGGCTCATAAGGTTGCTAATGCCAAAGCGCTGGATAACGCCGCTGTAATATTTGGCCAGGTGGCTGCGCTGCGCAACCAAGAATTCCCGACCCGAATCGGTCAAGGTTACATACGTGCCTTCGCTTCCATCACCATCGTGGCCCCAGTTGACTAAACCGCGATCGCGCAAGTGTCCAATGCGCGATGACGCCTGCCGTATGGGTATATGCATCTTGTCGGAAATCTCGCGCAGATACACGCGCCCACCATAAATCTCGGCCAAAGACGCTTCCTCTTCAACCACTAAAAGGGCAATGTAATCGATAAGCTCAACGCCCGCGCTCAAACCTGACTTGCTGAAATGGTACTTGCGCAGAGCAATCTCGTCGCAAATTTTAAGAATGTCGATATCCTGAAGCGGGATGGATGGATGCGGCTTTTCCTTGACAACACCCTTATCGCTTGTCGCAGTAAGGTCCGGTGAATTCGTGGTCATATCGTCCATCTCATCAGCCCCTCTCTTCGCTATAGTATTGCTAAGCTCCTAAAAAATGCACTCTATCAGCTATTCTTGCTTTGCTAGCTTTGTTGGCCCATCAGATATTCAACCCTGAACGGCGAATCAACAGTGCGCTTTCCGCAGCCGCACCAGGGCGCTTAAGCCATTGGTAAAAAGATACCATGCCTAAAGCCACGTTCAGTCAACCGTTGCATGACGCTTTTTCTACATTGGCGAAACACAGCACCCCTGAGCAGCCCTTAAGCGCCGCAAAAACTACGATTGCGCAATCTTCAGCTCGGCTGCCTTTTCTGCCAGCGCCGCAATACCACCGGTAACCGCAGCGCCGGTAAGCATCGAGATGTTCTCTATGGGAAGCTCGGGGTCGGTCGATAGCAAATGATGATAAACAGCAAGAAACCCGGAGCAGAAATATGCGATGAAAATATCCAGGTAGGGACCCAGTTCTTCAGACAGACCCAGCGCGTTATTCTCTTTGAGCACGTCCGCCAAAAATGGCTTCAAACGATCCACCAGTCGATCGGTATTGACGCATTCTAAAATCTTTGTCCTTCGGTCGAAATTCAGAAGAATCTCTTCGCACAGCACCGATAAAAACGCCCCCGCATCAATGCGCCCGTCTTTGTCCAGTGGAATCGAACGCAGCGTTTCGCCGACATTCGCCATTTCCCTGCGAAGAAGCTCATCGACAAGATCATCGATAGAACCGTAATGCAAATAGAACGTTTTGCGGCTGATTCCAGCACGCTTTGTAAGCATGGTCACGGTGATTTTAGAAAGCTCTTTTTCGGAAAGCAGCTCGTCAAACGCCGCGTAAATTTGAGCTTCCGTCCTTTGAGAGCGCGGATCAGACGCGAAATTATCAGGCGCTTCGCTCTTCGCTTTCTTCGTCTTTTCCTTTTTTTCTTTTACTATTTTCGCCTCTTTTGCCACCATGAAAATCGCCCCCACTAAATTGTCAGAATCGTAACGAATTTGACTTAATACCCAGTTTTCGCTACTTTGGTCATTGATGTTTCTCTGTTTTGTCAGTACATTTACACTGTGTATTATGCCACAGTGAGTATTTGTAGGCATGAAGAATTTCAGGTCTTTTGAAAGCAAAGGAGCATGTCATGAAAGCCACCGACCAAATCAAGCGCGCTGCCATGATGAAAACCGTGGACTATTTGCTAGCCGATCCTGAGAAAAACATCTGCAACATCATGAACATGCTGGACAAAGTTGCACCCGCAGATGTCTTCCCCACCCAGCGCGAAACCTTCAAAAAAGTTATTGCCGAAAAGAACAACTGGTATGAACTGATCATGAAGATCTTCGACTTGAATCCCGAGTTCCGCAACGAGTTCCTGAAGAACTTCATTGTCGATGGCAACCTGATGGCATGGCCGAAGCAGGAAGAAATGCGCGAGAAGCATCAGTGCAACATCCCCTGGGCCATTCTGCTTGATCCCACCAGCGCCTGCAACCTTCATTGCACCGGCTGCTGGGCCGCCGATTACGGCCACAGCCTGAATCTGACGTACGAAGATATTGACTCCATTATCAACCAGGGCGTTGAGCTGGGCACTCACGTTTACATCTACACGGGCGGCGAGCCTATGGTACGCAAAAAGGACCTTATCCGCCTGTGCGAAGCGCATCCCGACTGCGCGTTTCTGTGCTTCACCAACGCAACGCTTATCGATGAAGAATTCTGCCAAGACGTCCTGCGCGTGAAGAACTTCGTGCCCGCCATTAGCGCAGAAGGCTCCGAAGAAACCACCGATGCGCGCCGCGGTGCCGGCACGTACCAAAGCATTGTGAAGGCTATGAAACTGCTGAAATCCCACGGCTTGCCGTTCGGCATTTCCGCGTGCTTCACCAGCCAAAACGCCGAAAGCATTGCCAGCGAGGAATACTTCGACTGGTTGATTGAGCAGGGCGCGCTGTTCTGCTGGATCTTCACGTACATGCCCGTTGGCTCCGATGCCGCACCCGAGCTCATGCCCACTGTCGAGCAGCGTATCCACCTGTACAACTTCGTGCGCGATATGCGTTACAAGAAACCACTGTTCACGCTGGACTTCCAAAACGACGGCGAGTTTGTGGGCGGCTGCATTGCCGGCGGACGTCGCTACCTGCACATCAATGCCGCGGGCGATGTGGAGCCGTGCGTGTTCATCCATTACTCCAACGCGAACATCCACGAAAAGTCTCTGCTGGAATGCTTGAAGTCCCCCATTTTCATGGAGTACTACAAGAACATGCCGTTCAACGACAACTTGCTGCGCCCCTGCCCCATGCTGGAGAACCCGAAATGGCTGCCCAAGCTAGTCGAGGCTTCCGGCGCGGAATGCACGAACCTGACCGCACAGGAAAGCGCCTGCGAGCTGTGCTCGAAGTGCACCACGTTCGCCGAGGAATGGAAGCCTGTTGCAGAGCGTATGTGGGATGACCCCGCCGATCCTCGCTTCGAGGCGCGCAAGGATCCCAACATTGGTATGGCGAAGACGGACTTGACCCGTTTCGAGGCACTTGGCCGCACCATCAAACGCGACTAGCAAGAAGAACAAGCAGCTGACCAGCGCATATAAAACGGCTCAGAGTCAAAACGAACGAGCGCGTCTTCGCCTGTTACCGGGCGGGGGCGCGCTTGCGTTTTACCTCCATTTTACAAACCTTTGAAAAGCAGCTTACAAACACGCCGTATACTCAAAAGCAAGAAAATGCAAAATGGATAAGAATGCACAAGAGGAAGCATCATGAAGCAAGGGATTATCGACATTGGTTCGAACTCAATCCGATTGACCGTCTACGAGGTGGACGGGCACGCCTTCCGAATTTTATTCCGCGAGAAGGTGATGGCCGGCCTTGCAAGTTACGTAGAAGACGGGGCACTCAGCGCCGAAGGCATCGAAAGCGCCTGCAGCGGACTGCTGGAGTTTCGTGCCACGCTGGAAACGCTGGAGATCGATAACGTTGCCGTGTTTGCTACGGCATCGTTGCGCAATATCTCGAACACCGAACAAGCGCTTGCAATCATTCATGCGGCAACCGGTTTTTCGGTGGATGTCATCAGCGGCGAAGAAGAAGCACTTCTGGGCTACACCGGCGTCATGGAGGACCTGCGCATTGAAAGCGGTGCGTTTCTTGACGTTGGCGGCGCCAGCACGGAAGTCGTGTCGTTCGAAGAAGGCGTTATCACCAACTCCGCCAGCTTCCCTATTGGATCGCTGAGCCTATACAAGCGCTGCGTGAAAAACATTTTACCCGGTGAAGGCTCCCTTCAGAAACTGCAGGGAGCCATTAGCCAGACCATTGACCCGCACGAGAACAACGTTTCTCCCCGCGTGTTGGTGATGGGCGTGGGCGGAACGGCGCGCGCAACGTTAAAGTTAGCGCGGCATTACTTCACCTTGCCCAAGAACAGGCAAGGGATAACGGCTGAGCAACTTGATGAGCTCACCGCGTTTCTGTGCAGCGGCACAAAGGATGCCACGAACCTGATTTTGCGGCACGAGGCGGACCGCATTCACACGCTTATCCCCGGCATGCTCATTCTACAGCATGCATTTCACCTGTTCAGCGCCCAGCAGCTGATCGTTAGCAAATACGGAGTACGAGAAGGTTACTTATGTCAGAGAATACTCAACGCGAATACGCTTACACCCAAAACCGAGAACTAAGCTGGCTGCGCTTCAATCGTCGTGTGCTTGAAGAGGCATCCGATACGAGCGTACCCGCGCTTGAGCGCCTGAAGTTCATCTCGATCTTCTGCAGCAACCTGGATGAATTCTTCATGATTCGCGTAGGCAGCTTGTTCGACATCACGCGCATCGACCCGCTTAAGACCGACAGTCGCACCGGCTGGACCGCAGACAAGCAACTCGACGAGGTCTACAAGACCATCCCGGGATTGCTGACCATGAAGGAGCACATCTACACCGCCGTGGCGCAAGAGCTCGAGAAAAACGGCATTTGCGACGTTTCCTTCGACAACCTGACTGCTGACGAAACGAAACGCATCAATCGATTCTTCCGCACGGACGTACTGCCCGTAATTTCGCCTATCCTTATTGGGCCGAACCATCCGCTGCCCCACTTGGTGAATAAGCGCCTGTACGCCGCCGCATTACTGGAACACAAGAAAGAAAAGGCCGTTGGAATCGTGCCGCTTCCGGGCAGTCTACCGCCGTTTGTCATGCTGCTCGACGGCAAGCGATACATTCGCACCGAGAACATCCTTCTGCATTGGCTGCCAACCCTGTTCGATGCATACTCCATAAAAGAAAGTTGCGTTTTAGCAGTCACACGAAACGCCGACATCAGCTTCGATGACGAGAAGTTCGAAGACAACGAAGAAGATTATCGCCATCAGATGAAAAAACTGCTCAAGCAGCGCGATCACCTGGCAATTGTGCGCCTAGAGCTGAGCTGCCCGGTATCGGAAGCCTTCCGCGAGAAGCTTATTTCCCTGACGCGCGTAAAACCGCAGCAAATGTTCGTGGATCGCTGCCCGCTTGCCATGAGTTACGCATATGCCCTGACAGACAGTTTGCCCAAAGACCTTGCGGCAAAGCTTTCCTACCTGCCCCATAAGGGAAGATGGGCCATAGATCTGCATCAGGGACAATCCATCATGGCGCAAGTACAACAAAAAGACCACCTGCTGCACTTCCCTTATGACACTATTGACCCGTTCCTGCATCTTTTGAACGAAGCCGCTGAAAACCCGAACGTTCTTTCTATTAAGATCACTATCTATCGTCTGGCAAAGACCTCGAAGATTGCGCAAGCACTTTGCCGCGCGGCAGAGCACGGCAAAGAAGTGCTGGTGCTCATGGAGCTGCGCGCACGCTTTGACGAGGAAAACAACCTGACTTGGGCGCAGATGCTCGAAGAGGCGGGCTGCCAGGTGGCCTACGGCACCGAAGGCTTCAAATGCCACAGCAAAGTGTGCCTCATTACGCTGCGCAAAGGCAACAAGACAAGCTACATCACGCAAATCGGCACAGGCAACTACAACGAGAAAACAAGTGCGCTCTATACCGACTTGAGCCTGATAACGGCCTCACCTGAAATTGGCGAAGACGCTTCGGCATTCTTCCGCAATATGTTGGTAAACAAGTTGGATGGCACCTACGAGCAGCTGCGCGTTTCGCCTTTGGGCATTAAGGAGCTGCTGCTTGAGCAGATCGACCGCCAAATTGAACTGGGCGAACAAGGCTACGTGTGCATCAAAGCGAATTCCGTAACCGAACGCGACATTATTGACAAGCTTGCGCAGGCATCGCAGGCGGGCGTGGAAGTGCAGCTCATCATCCGGGGTATTTGCTGCATCTTGCCCGGCGTACCCAAATACACCGAGAATATCCACGTGAACAGCGTTGTTGGGCGTTTCCTAGAACACAGCCGCGTATACCTTTTCGGTAAAGGCGACGATGCCCTGATGTATATTTCGTCTGCCGACCTGATGACGCGCAACTTAAATCGTCGCGTGGAAATCGCCTGCCCCATCAACGATCCGCGCCTGCGCTGCCAGATTACCTGGATGCTTGAAGCGCAGATGAGCGACACGGCAAAAGCAAGCATCATCCTTTCCGATGGCACGTATTGCCGCAAGAGCAGCGCCAATGCCTTTGATTCGCAGGCATTCTTCATGGAGCACCCGCTCCAAGAGGCAACCGGCTGCGAGGAAAGCGATGGCGAAGTGCCCTGTGGTCTGGCAGCACGTCTGAAAGCGCTAAAAGCGCTGTCCGACAAGCTGATTGCGCGCCTCCGTGGGTAATGTTGCTGAAAAAACGACCCGAAAACGCCCAGATTCACGATACGGGGCAGGTGGAAATGCGGCAACAGCCGTACCCATCTGCCCCGTATCTCTGCGACCTGGGGTTTTATATGATTGCAAGGTGCTCAACATCCTTGCGTACGGGGCAAATTCGCGAATCAGCACCTTCAACCTGCCCCGTATCGTTCATTTGAGCGTTTTTGCGCCAAAAAAACGACAATATGAAATTCAGATGAGTTGCTTACGGCAACATTGCCCGTCAAACGCCCGGAATTGCCAGCGGCATGCCCTCTACGTTGACAACTTTGAACGGTATATCATACGTATCGGTGAGCGCTTGGGAGCTTACAGCATCCAAGCCGCCTTGCGCCACCGCCACGCCATCGCGCACCAGCAAAAACCGATCGCAAAAACGCAGCGCCAGGTTCACGTCATGCAGAACCAGGATAGTGGCCAGGCGCTTTTCCAACGTTAACGCGCGAATGGCCTCAAGAACCTCGAGCTGATTCTTGGGGTCAAGCGCGCTGGTAGGCTCATCCAGAATCATGATTTCCGGCTCTTGCGCTATAGCGCGCGCAATGAACACTTTCTGACGTTCTCCGCCAGAAAGCTCATCGCAATACCGATTCGCATACGCCTCTAAGTTCAAAGAAGCAATGGAGCGCGAAACGATTTTTCGATCTCGTTCCGTAATTGACCAAGTGATATGCGGCTTTCTTCCCAAAAGCACCTCATCGTAGACGCTTAAGTGCGGAACCATCTGCTGCTGAGCAACGTACGCAATATGCTGGGCAATCTCGCGGCGCGACATACCTGATAGCGGCTCATTGCCTACACGAATGCTTCCCGCTGCAGGGCGCGTGATACCTGCGAGCAAGTCAAGCAGCGTTGACTTACCCGCGCCGTTGTTGCCCAAAATGCCCAAAACGGAACCCGCTTTCGCCTGCACGCTCAAGTCGCGAAAGACCGGCTGCGAACAATGGGGATACGCGTAACTCAGTCCTTGCGCCACCAACAGTGAATCCACCTGCGCAAACGCATCATGATGATGCACGGGAATCGCATCGCCAGCGTGACTTTCGCACGCAGAATCTCGTTCGATCACGCCTTCCTGCGCAGACGCTTGTTCCGGCTTGTGCTCGTGGGGAACGTCCCCGCCCTTATGCACGTGATAGTGGCTATGAACCGTTCCATCGGCATGCTGGTGCGTATGGGCGCGGACAACGTTCGGCTCTTGGGACGGGTCAAGCAAAGGCTGCTGGGGCTGCCCGCCCAAAGGCTGCTGCGACTGCAGGCCGTCCTGACCCTGCTGGCCACCCTGGTTTAGCTCGCAGCCCTGAGTCTGCTGACCCTGCTGCACCGGCCAACCGCCCTGATCCAGCTTGTCGCTCTGATCAAACGCGCAGTTCGCGCCACCATCCTGTTGAAGCTTTTGTTCTTCGCTCATCGCTTAAACCCCCGATACAAAAGCACCAGGAAAAGCGGTGCACCCAAAAACGAAGTGATTGCGCCAATCGGCAGAATGATAGGACTGATGACCATGCGGGCAAGAAGGTCGCTTCCCAGCATGATCACCGACCCCAAAACAAGCGACGCCGGCAAAAGGTAACGATAATCGTTTCCCACAATGCGGCGCGCGATATGCGGCGCAATAAGGCCAATGAAGTTGATAAGACCCACGAACGATACAATGGATGCCGCCATAAGCGATGCCACCGCAACGCCCAACACGCGGGTTTTCTGCACGTCAACGCCCAGACCGCCTGCCACATGACCGCCGTTTTGCAGCGCGTTGTAATTCCAGCGGTTCGCGAAGAAATACACCGCGCACGCAATGTTAACCGCCGTCATGAACCCGAGCTGCGACCAAGTAGCGCGCCCCAAATCGCCGAATTGCCAAAAAATAACGCGTGTAAGCTCAACGTCGCTTGCAAAATATTGCAAGATGGTAGACGCACCCGACCACAGGGCGGACAAGGCAACGCCTACCAAGATAATGCTTTCCGCGCGCATCTGTCCCAGCTTGGAAAAAGCCAGAACGACCAGGCTTGATACCATAGCGCCTACAAATGCGAAAATCGCCGTGGTGCCCATATTGATAGCCGCAGCCGTGCCGCCCAGGGCGGGCACCACTACTAAAATGGCAACGGTTGCACCGAATGCCGCACCTTGCGAGATACCCACCGTAGACGATGATGCCAGCGGATTTTCCAGCACGCTTTGCAGCGCGGCACCCGCCAGCGCAAGACCGGCTCCCGCCACAATACCGCAGGCCACGCGCGGAAGGCGAATCGACTGCACGGCAGCAACATCGCTTGGCTGGCCTGAACCGAACAGCGCGGCAATTGCCGTGGGAATGTCGATATTCGATGCACCGCTTGCAAGCTCTGCCGCCGCAATAAAAAGTAGTATGACCAGAAGAACAATAAGCGCAATCTTGTTACGCAACTCCACATGCTTCTGGTTGCTGGCAATCCTGTCTGCCGCCTGTGTTATGGCAACATCGCGCGGCAGAGCTTTACTATTTTCCACGTGACCACTAAAATCCTTCGCGCTGATAAGCATCGTAGCAATCAAGGCAAACGGGCTTGCCGTTTTGAATGCGCAAGCCATATTCCGCCGTTGACTCGCCGCACACCGAGCACAGCTGGGAGTCAAACAAACGTGCCTGCTCCGGCAAAGCGGAGGCAGACTTGGCTTCAAAGAGCTGGTCGTAAGGAGTGTTCACCAGGAAGTTCATATACTCTTCGCGGCTTTTTCCCTCGCCCAAGTTCGGCTTCAAAACCAAACGCGCGTTTTTGCCCGTAGTACGCGAATAGAAGCTAAACGCCATCTTCCCGCGAAGGCGCGGAATAAGGTTCGACTTGCCATACGTGCAGCTCAACAGGACCTGAATGGCATCAACGCAGCAAGCATCATTTTCCGTCACGCAAACTAGTTCCTCATCGATGGCGGGAAACGCATCTGCGCTCAACCCCAACTGATCAATAGCCCCTTCCACTGCTTTGAAACCAATGGCAAGACCCGGGCATTTGTGTCCGTGAAATTCTGCCGCCTTATCCCAATACTCCAATGAAAGCATGTTTACCTCCCGACTAAATAGTAACTTTCAAAAATTTGTAACACCATAGTAGCGGTTATGTGCTACGATTTCAACCAAGGTGTTACGATGGTCTAACAACAGTAACGCTCACCAAACAAGTGGAAGGAACGTAATGAAGAAATCAACACGGTTTGCCGCTGCAGCACTTGCAGTGATTTGCGCGGCAGCAATCAGCGTGGGAGCCCTTGCCGGCTGCTCAAGCAACACAAGTTCAAGCGGATCCGCTGCGGCATCCAGCAGCCAAGCGGCAACGAAAACCGTTACCGACATGCTCGGGCGCACGGTAGAGATTCCTTCCAACGTTGAGAAAGTCATTGGTGTTGGCAGCGCGCTGCGTTCCATCTGCTATATGGGCGAAGTTGATAAAGTAGTGGGCGTTGAGGCTTCCGAGCACGAAGACAGCATCAACTGCGCATATCGCCATGTGAACCATGAGAAATTCGCCAATCTGCCCATTATCGGCGAAGGCGGCTCAAAGGGCGTAACCCCTAATGAAGAAGCAATTATCAACGCTGCTCCGCAAGTCATTATCTGCAACAGCATATCAGCTGACGAAGCAGACGCTCTGCAATCAAAGGTAAAGATTCCCGTTGTGTGCCTCAACGTGCCGGAGACGTTCTTCGGCGAGGACTACCAGAAGAACTTCACGCTTCTGGGCGAAGTCTTCGACAACGAGAAGCGTGCGGATGAGCTAATCAGCTACATCAACGGCATCAGCGACGACCTGAAAGCGCGCGGAACCAAGTCCACGGCCGCAAACACCAGCGCTTATGCTGCGGGAGTTTCGTTCCGCGGAAGCCACGGATTCGAAGGAACGGAAGCAGGATTCCCGCCGTTTGCCGCATGCAACATCAAAAACGTTGCCGACGTTGACGGCGCAAAAGGCCCCTACTCCATTGATCTTGAAGCCATTTCCAGCGCGCAGCCCGAGTACATCTTCATTGAAAGCGGCAATCTTTCTTTGGTAGCTGATGATTACAAGAACAACCCTGCCTACTTCAACGCGCTCAACGCCGTTCAGAAAGGAAACACGTACACGCTGATTTCCTATCGCTTCTATGCAACAAACGTTGAGCTGGCGCTGGCGAACTGCTACCAGGTAGGTAAAGTAGTATACCCCGATGCTTTTGCCGATGTTGACCCCACCCAAAAGCTCGATGAGATTGCGCAGTTCTTCCTGGGCGCTCCCATCGCAAGCGATTTGGCAACAATGGGCTGCGAGTTCAAGCAGGTTGATATCACAACCTTGTAAGTTAGCTCGCCTTAAAGCACTCTCTTTTTCGCGGGTGCTCAGATATCCCCTTACCCGCCTTTTGATACCTGAGCACCCAACCACGGTCCCAGGGCGGTACCGACCGCCTGGATATAATCCCCACATGAAGCGGCTCCGCCCCATCGGAACCGCTTCACCTTTTTCAGGAAGAAAAGGCGAAGCGGGCGCCTGCCCGACAACCGCAGGGCCCACGGGCGAAGTGCGCGCCGGGAGATCCAAGCGCCCTGCGCGCTTGCGCACTGCGCCGCAAAGCGGCTGATAGACTGCTAGATTTTCACAGAACCCGTCATTCCTTTGAGCACGGCGCTCAAGAATCCCTGACGCTGCTTTTCATAGGGAACGCCGCCCAGCAGCAGACCCTCCACCGCAAGCGAGCCAATGTTTTGCGCGCCCACCGTATAGGGATTTCCCGAAAGAAGGGCCATATCGGCGCATTTCCCCACTTCAAGCGAACCGCGATCGGCTTCGTCAAACGTCACCCAAGCGCCATTGTACGTGCACATGCGCAGCGCCTCTTGCGGCGTGAGCGACTGTCCGGGCACGCTATGGTTGCACGCGCGCTGCATCCATAAAATGGGGTCGGGATCGGTGCAGGGCGCATCGCTTCCCGCCGAAAGGACGATTCCCGCATCGGCGAAAGTACGCAGGGGGTTAAGGCGCGCCGCACGCGTTTCTCCCAAAATGGACGCCAGATACGCATCGGGCTCTTGCGGCCAATCGATGAAGCTCGTTTGCATGGGCAGCTGAATGCCGTACTCCGCGCAAATCGCCATGCCGGCGTCCGTAGGCAAGCACGCATGAATGATGCCGTGACGGTGATCTTCGCGGGGGAAATCGTCGAGCGCCGCCTTCAACGCGCGGGTGGCCTGGTCAAATGCGGCATCGCCAATAGCATGCATCTCAATTTGCAGCCCTGCGCGATTCGCCTTCTTGCAAAAATCCGTCACAACTTCATCGCTGTAATACAGCACGCCACATCCGCCCTGGGCATCGGTGTACGGATCAAGCAATGCGGCATCATGGCTTCCGAAACAGCCATCAAGCGCGCAGGCAAAACCGCCGCCGATACGCGGCAGCTTGCGGCTGATTGCCACATCAACATCCAGCGACTGGGGGAACACGCGCACCTGAAAGCCTGATTGCGCGCTCTTTCCCACCCACTTCTCCAAGCTGATATCCAAGTTGCCGGTAAAGCCAACGCCGCTTACGGTATGCACCATGCCAATGCCGCGACTGGCCAGAAAATCCATTGCACCCTGGATATTTTTCACCAGCTCAGGAATGGAAAGGCTGTTTGTAATGTAATCGCTCACCGCGAAAAACGCCTCTTGGTTCATCTCGCCCGTTTCGGGGTGATACCCCCGCAGGTTTTTCACCTTGTCATCGATTTTCGCCAAAAGCGCGCTGTTCACCACGCAGGCATGACCGTCGTATTTAACCATGAAAACGGGCTTGTCAGAGCATGCCTCGTCAAGTTCTGCACGAGACAAGAGACGCCCTTCTTCCACGGAATAAGGCGAAGCACCAAACGCAACAAGCGTTTTCGACGTGCACTTTCGCGCGAAATCGGCAACCATTTCCTTGATTTCACGGTTCGAGCGCGCATGCATAACATTCAAGCCCGCATTGAACGTTGCAAAAGATGCCAAATGCTCGTGCGTGTCCACAAACGCCGGGCACAACACGCGATCGCCCAACTGCTCGCGCGAAGCATCAGCAAAGCGTTCAGGCAGGTCATCGCCCACATAAACGATACGCCCCTGGTCTTCCACCAAATAGCGTGCCACGCTATCACGCGCATCCACCGTCAGAATTGTGCCCTCATAAACTTTCACACGTGCCTTCTTTCCTGCGGTTTTACTTAGCATGTTCAGTTTATCACCATTTTCGGACATTAATGAACACGCTCTTGTCCACCGTATCAAAATGCGGAACTTAAAAAGCACACCCCGCCCAATCGAAACACACCCGAAACACCATGCTAACAAACGTGCAAATTCAACGTCATACACTAACTTGGAAGTACCCTGTAAGGAGCAGTTTATGGAAAACCAGACGTTGTACAGCCCAACATTCGAGCATGATTCATGCGGCATTGGCGGCGTTATCCAAATAAAAGGCGTCCGCAGCCACGCTTGCGTGGAAGACGCCTTGAGCATTGTAGAAAAGCTGGAGCACCGCGCCGGCAAGGATGCCAGCGGTGAAACAGGCGATGGCGTAGGCATTATCCTGCAAGTTCCCACGCGCCTTCTGAACAGCGTTGTTGTTGAAGAGGGCCTAATGCAGGCACAGCCCAACACGAACCCCTTGGGTGGCGCGGGCGATATTGGCGTGGGCATGATCTTCTTCCCGCAAGATGGTCTGAAGCGCCAGATGCTCATGCACAAGCTAGAACGCATTTGCGCGCGCCGCAACGTTCCCTTCGCCGCGTGGCGCAAAGTTCCCACGAACCCCGACATCCTGGGAAAAAAGGCACGCGATTGCATGCCTGCCATCTATCAAGCGCTGGTCACGCGCCCCAGCAACGTGGAAGCGGGCCTGGACTTCGACCGCTTGCTCTACCTGGTACGCCGCGAGTTCGAGCAGTCGGCCACAGCCGAAGGATGCTATGTGGCATCGTTTAGCAGCCGCACCGTGGTCTACAAGGGCATGTTCCTGGTGAAGCAGCTGCGCAAATTCTACCCTGACCTGCAGGATTCCCGCTGCGAGAGCGCCATTGCCCTGGTGCATTCCCGCTTTTCCACGAACACGAACCCCAGCTGGCAGCGAGCGCATCCCAACCGCGTGCTGCTGCACAACGGCGAAATCAACACAATTCGCGGCAACCTTGACCGCATGAACGCACGTGAAGAAACCATGAGCAGCCCGCAGTTCCAAAACGACATGGAATGCGTGATGCCCGTGATTGACAGCGCGGGTTCCGACAGCGCCATGCTGGACAATGCGCTGGAATTCCTGATGTTTTCCGGCATTGAACTGCCAAAAGCCGTAATGATGCTGGTGCCTGAACCCTGGAGCAAGAACACGAATATCTCGGTTGCGCGCCGTAACATGTTCCATTACTACGCCACCATGATGGAGCCTTGGGATGGCCCGGCAGCGCTGCTGTTCACCGATGGCGAAGTGATGGGCGCAGCGCTTGACCGCAACGGCCTGCGCCCCGCGCGCTATTATGTGACCGACGATGACCGCCTGATTCTTTCCTCTGAAGTGGGCGTTCTTGATATTCCCGATGAGCACATTGTTACCAAGCAGCGCCTGGAGCCAGGTCGCATGTTGGTGGTAGACACGGTTGCCGGCGTGGTGAAAGACGACGAAGCCATCAAAGAAGGCTACGCCGCCGAGCATCCGTATGGCGAATGGCTTGACTGCCAGCTTATCAAGCTGGAAGAGTTGCCCGAGCCAAAGCGCGCGCTGCATTATTACGATGCACACGAGCTGGCGCGTTTACGTCGCGCATTCGGCTATTCCTACGAAGATGTGTACTCCGTGCTGCTCCCCATGGCGAAGTCTGGCGTTGAGTCCACTGCCGCTATGGGCATCGACACGCCGCTGGCCGTGCTGGACAAAGGCGAGCGCCCCCTGTTTGATTATTTCAAGCAGATGTTTGCCCAAGTCACCAACCCGCCCATCGATTCCACACGTGAAGCCATTGTCACCGACACCACGGTGTACGTGGGAAGCGACGGCAATTTGCTGGAGGATCGTGCGGAAAACTGCCGGTTGCTGCAAATCGACTCGCCCATTCTGACCGAAATGGAGCTGGAAAAGATCAAGGCACTTGACGAGCCAAACATGAAATCCCAGGTCATCAGCTTGCTCTATTACGAGAACACGCCGCTTTCCACCGTGCTTGACCGCCTGTTCCTAAGCATCGAGAAAGCCTACCACCAAGGCGCGAACGTCATTATCCTGTCCGATCGCGGCGTGGACGAGAACCATCTTCCCATCCCTTCGCTTCTTGCGGTTGCAGCTGTTGAGCAGTACCTGGTCAGCACGAAAAAGCGCACTGCTATTTCGGTGATTCTGGAAAGCGCCGAGCCCACGTGCGTGCACCACTTCGCCACGCTTTTGGGTTACGGCGCGCGTGCCGTGTGCCCCTACCTGGCTCATCAGTGCATTCGCCAGCTCACGCAAACAGGCGCGCTTGACCGCGACCCTTCCGTTGCCATAGCCGATTACAACCGGGCCGTTTTGCAGGGCGTGGTGAAAGTTTCGGCAAAAATGGGCATTTCCGCACTTCAATCGTACCAAAGCGCTCAGATTTTCGAGATTTTGGGCCTGAAGAAAGAAGTGGTTGACCAGTATTTCACGAACACGGTAAGCCGCATTGGCGGCATTGGGCTGACCGAAATTGGCAATCTTGTTGCCAAGCGTCACCGCTCTGCGTTCGACCCGCTGGGCCTGACCGAGGATTTGAGCCTGCCCACCGTAGGCGACCACAAGATGAGCAACACGCCGGGCGCGCGCGACCACATGATAAATCCCCTGACCATCCGCCTGCTGCAGCATGCGGCGCAAACGGGCGATTACGAAAGCTTCAAGCAGTACTCCGCATTGGTAGACGACGCCGTAATGCCCCACACGCTGCGCGGCTTGCTGTCGCTTAACATCAGCGGATGCCAGCCCATTGACATCAGCGAAGTTGAACCTGTGGAAAACATTGTGAAACGCTTCAAAACGGGTGCTATGAGCTACGGCTCCATTTCGCAGGAAGCCCACGAGTGCCTTGCCATTGCCATGAACCATCTGGGCGGCAAAAGCAATTCCGGCGAAGGCGGCGAAGATCCTGCGCGCCTGGGCACCGAACGCAACAGCGCCATCAAGCAAGTCGCAAGCGGCCGTTTTGGTGTGACCAGCGAATACTTGGTGAGCGCAGAAGAGATTCAGATCAAAATGGCGCAAGGCGCAAAGCCAGGCGAAGGCGGCCACTTGCCCGGCGGCAAAGTGTGGCCCTGGGTTGCGAAAACACGCTACTCCACCCCGGGCGTTAGCTTGATTTCGCCACCGCCGCACCATGATATCTACTCTATCGAGGACTTGGCGGAGCTTATTTACGACCTGAAGAACGCAAACAAGAATGCGCGCATTGCCGTGAAGCTCGTAAGCGAAGCAGGCGTGGGCACCATTGCCGCAGGCGTGGCAAAAGCAGGCGCGCAAACCGTGCTGGTCTCCGGTTACGACGGCGGCACGGGTGCAGCACCGCGTAGTTCCATTTTCAGCGCCGGCCTGCCTTGGGAGCTGGGCGTGGCCGAAGTGCATCAAACGCTCATCCAGAACGATTTGCGCTCTCACGTGCGTATAGAGGCCGACGGCAAGCTTTTGACCGGCCGCGATGTTGCCGTGGCCGCCATCCTGGGCGCCGAAGAGTTCGGTTTTGCCACCGCGCCACTTATTGCCATGGGGTGCGACATGATGCGCGTATGCAACCTGGACACTTGCCCTGTTGGCATTGCCACACAAAACCCGCAGCTGCGCGAAAACTTCCGCGGAAAGCCTGAGCACGTGGAAAACTTCATGCGTTTCATTGCCGAAGAAGTGCGCGAGATCTTGGCATCGTTTGGCATGCGCACCCTTGATGAACTGGTCGGGCGCACCGATTTGCTGGTAGCCGATCGCGCGTGCCCCGGCGAAAAAGCGCGCAATATCGTGTTTGACCGCATCCTTGCAAAAGCAAGCGATGAGCCCGTGCTGTTCAACGAGGCCGACGCATTCGATTTCAAGCTGGAAGAAACGCTTGATGCACATTATCTGCTGCCCGTGCTAGACCAGGAGAAAAGCAAGCATCGCGGCCGCGGGAAGCAGTGCGCCTGCAATGCGGCAACTTCCCCCATTCCTATTAGCAGCACTGACCGCGCTTGCGGCACGCTGTTCGGCGCGGAACTCACACGTCGCTTCGGCACCAGCCTTGAACCCGATGCCTTCCACTTCACACTGCAAGGCGGGGCAGGACAAAGCTTTGGCGCGTTTATCCCCCGCGGCATGACCCTTGAGCTTGAGGGCGATAGCAACGATTACCTGGGCAAAGGGCTTTCGGGCGGACAGATTATCGTGTACCCGCCCAAGGGAAGCACGCGGCCGGCCGAAAAGAACGTAATCATCGGAAACGTGGCGCTCTATGGCGCAACAAGCGGACGCGCGTTTATCAACGGACGCGCGGGCGAACGCTTCTGCGTGCGCAACTCCGGCGCGGTGGCCGTGGTAGAAGGCGTGGGCGATCACGGTTGCGAGTACATGACCGGCGGTATTGCCGTAATTCTTGGCAGCACCGGTCGCAATTTCGCAGCGGGCATGAGCGGCGGCGTGGCGTACGTTTTGGACGAGCAGCACGACCTGTATCTGCGCACGAACAAGCAACTTGTTGCTATTGAGCAAGTAGAAGACCCCGATGACATTGCAACGCTGAAAGCGCTCATCGAAGAACACGCGCGCTTGACGGGATCCGCGCAGGCAAAGCGCCTTCTTGTTGATTTCGAGGCGCGCATCGACCGCTTCAAGAAAGTCATACCGCATGCATACCAGAAAATGACGCAACGCATCAACCGCAATATACAGCAGGGCATGAGCCCTGATGAAGCCGCTACTAAGGCGTTTTTGGAAAGGGGCGAATAACCATGGGAAAGCCAACTGGATTCATTGATTACGCGCGCCAGGCTGCACCCGACCGTCCTGCAGCTACTCGCATTGCCGATTTCGAATTCATCCACGGATGCCTTGACACTCCAGCGCGCATGCAGCAGGCGGCACGTTGCATGGACTGCGGCGTTCCGTTTTGCCAGACAAGCACCACCCTTGACGGAAAACAGGTGGGCTGCCCGCTGAACAACCTGATTCCCGAATGGAATCAACAGCTGTGGAGCAACAACCTGCCCATGGCGCTCGATCGCCTGCTGAAAACGAACTGTTTTCCCGAGTTCACGGGATACATATGCCCCGCCCCGTGCGAGCGCGCGTGCTCATGCCGCAAGGCAACGCCCACAGCAAGTGCCGTTTCCATAAACGACAACGAGCGTTTCATCATTGACACCGCATTTGACCAGGGGCTTATGCAGCCGCAAGTTCCCGCACGCAGAAGCGGCAAGACCGTTGCCGTTATCGGATCGGGTCCTGCCGGTCTTACCGTGGCGCAGCTTTTGAACCGACGCGGGCACAGCGTTACCGTATACGAACGCGACCAGCGTCCCGGCGGCCTTTTGGTGTATGGCATTCCCAACATGAAGCTGCCAAAAAGTGTGGTTGCACGCCGCATTACGCTCATGGAAGCAGAAGGGGTGCGCTTTGAATGCGGCACCGACGTGGGAAAAGACATAAGTCTACCCACGTTGGCGCAACAATACGATGCCGTAATCTTGGCTGTGGGCGCACAAACACCGCGTGCCGTGAATTTCAAGGGCAGCGCAACAGGCACCTGCTTCGCGCTGGATTATCTGGGAGCTGCCGCGCGAGCCTATCTGCGTGAAGCCGCTTGCGATCCCACGCTCAATGCGCATGGGAAGACGGTGGCTGTTATCGGTGCAGGTGACACCGCCAACGACTGCATTGCCACCGCACTGCGCCAGGGTGCGCGCGATATCGTGCAGCTCATTCGTCGCCCTGCCGCTGATTACGGCGCAGCCACTGATTACGCCCACCAGGAATCGGAAGCAAAGTTCAAACGCGATATCCGCTGCTTCGAAACCCAGGTTGCTGCCGTACACGCAAACGAAAAAGGCGCGCTGACAAGCATCACGCTTTCAACGCCCCAAGGACCCACCGACATCGAAGCAGAGCTGCTTATTGTTGCTTCGGGCTTCACCGGAGCAGAAACATACGTAACGAGCGGCGTTGATCTGGATGAATACGGCAACATCTTCCAAGCAGGCGATATGGCAACAGGAGCATCGCTTGTTGTCAGCGCTATGGCGCATGCGCGTAAAATTGCACGCACTGTGGACATATCCCTTACGGGATACTCCACCATCTAAGCTACTGTTTAAGCCGCCATATTAAAAGGGGGTCGGCAATAACCGATCCCCTTGTCACCAAGCAGCCAATCGTCCAAGCAGATTCGCCGAGCAGCCCTTACTCCCCCGCGAACAGGTCGGTAGAAAAGTAGCGCTCACCCGTGTCGGGCAGAAGCGTGACCACTGTTTTGCCTGGTCCCAGCTTGCGCGCCAAACGACGCGCGGCCGCTACATTCGTGCCCGAAGAAACACCCACCATCAGACCTTCGTTGCGTGCTAAATCGCGCGCTGTTTGAAGCGCTTCTTCATCGGCAATAATACAGATGTCGTCGTAAACTTCCTGGTCAAGAATGTCGGGGATCAGACCATCGCCGATGCCCATTTGCATATGAGTTCCCACTTCGTGCCCTGAAAGAATGGCGGCATTTTCGGGCTCGGCCGCCCAAATTTCAATGTCGGGATACTGGCTTTTCAGGGTCTGGCCAATGCCAGAGATGGTGCCGCCCGTGCCAATACCCGAGCAGAAGCCGTCAACGGGCCCTTCCATGTCCTCGATGATTTCTTGCGCGGTATGGTACTTGTGGGCACGCAGATTGTCGATGTTCTCGAACTGCTGCGGGACATACACGTTGGGGTTTTCCGCCGCCATGCGGTTCGCCGTGTCAATGCATTCCTGAATGCACTTGCCAATGTCGCCGTCATCGTGAACAATGATCACGTTGGCACCGTAATGGCGAACCAGCTTGCGGCGCTCTTCAGAAACGCTATCAGGCATGATGATGGTCGCTTCATATCCGCGCACCGCAGCAACCAACGCCAGACCGATACCCTGATTTCCGCTGGTAGGCTCAACAATAATGGTATCGGGTTTGATATCGCCGCGCTCTTCGGCGGCCGTGATCATCTGATATGCGGTGCGGGTCTTTACGCTGCCACCCACGTTGATGCCTTCGAACTTGCCGATAATCTGAGCGGCATCGGGCTCGCAAAAACTATTGAGGCGAATGAGCGGCGTGTGACCCATGGCCTCTAATACGTTGTTGTAAATCATTCATTTCTCCAACGGATAGAGCTTTTTATACGGTGCAAAGTGTAGCACTCTCAGCAGATTTTTCACGAAACACGCGGCCAGAAGGTAAAACTTGCCGCTCGTTTCATGCTGTTTCATGCCGTCCCGCACCGCTTCACGCCGCACGATACCGCCACCTGCAGTTACTTAATCGCAGTTGCCTTCTTCGCAGCTCGCTGGGCTGAAATCCCCCTCGTCGCTCAACAAGTAATTTTCGATTTGCGAAGCCGCGAATCGAGGTGGCACCTTATCTTCTTGGCGTTCAGTCAAAAGATCAAGAACCTTTTCCAAGCGCTCGAGCAATGTAAGGCAGAAGAACGTCACAAAAGGATAGGGATCGTCTTCCAACTGAAACGCACGAATAGCCGCAATATAGCGAGCTCTACTTTCAGCCTGAATGTTGATTGGCTCGTATCCGGCCCGCATGAGCAAAAGATTACTTATAAGCCGTCCCGTGCGCCCATTTGCGTTGACGAAGGGATGAATGCTCTCAAATTCCAAATGAAACAGCGCAGCGGTTACAACAACATGCTTCTTCGACTTCAAAATAGAAGCAACCAAACTCTCTATGCGCTCCGATACGTAAACAGAAGGCGCTGGCTGAAAAGGAGTTCCCGTTATTTCTACTTCTGTTGTTCGATAGACGCCTCGCGTCGCAGGA
Source organism: uncultured Eggerthellaceae bacterium (assembly GCA_934670115.1). GTDB lineage: Bacteria > Actinomycetota > Coriobacteriia > Coriobacteriales > Eggerthellaceae > CAKUOV01. Next base: position 10,724 of record CAKUOV010000022.1, on the reverse strand, counting down.
TCTTGGGCCTCGGCGTACACAAGCTCATGCGCGCGTTTTATAAGACGTTCGCTAAAGTCGGCTCCCTCTTCTATTGCTTCGATCAAAAAACGCAGGGCAGCGAAGCCTCCCTCGGCCTGACGAATGTCGTCACGCGGCGCGTTTACGGAAACACCCTGGTAAACAAGAGCTGTATCGCCTAACGACAGCGTGCTTCCCTCGATGTTGTTGGAATTGTAGGTTGACTCAATGGCCCAACCTTCCATTATGCGGGTGTATGCATCGGGCTTTTGTTTTTTCGCCACCGTAATCTTTTCCTGCAATGCATCAATATCTGCAAGAACAGGGTCAAGATCCCGTATCTGTTCAAAGCCCATATACTACCCAACTCTCGTATCTAAAGATTCCTACAACATGAAGAGAATATCATCGGCAGAGCACGATTTTTCGACAATCTTCCTTTTGCGCAAAAGAGATTAGAGAAGCGCGGCAGAATAAAAGCGGACCGGACCATCAACGCACGAACACGTTCACTCCGCACAGCGCTCCTACAAAGCGCACGGAAACATGCAACTACTCATAGAGCTTTTCAGCGGCTTCGGTATACTGCTTTGCTGCACGGTACCAAATATAGAGCCATTCGCCCACGGGGTTACCCATAGCGCCCTTATACATAGCCCACACGTACCAATACCAGCCCACCACGCCCACGGCGGCAAGGCAGTGGCGCTGCTCCTGTTCCGTAGCAGGGCGCCCGAAGTACAGCGGCAGAATGTCCAGCGTTTCTTCAATGCTGTACCCCGACCCTTGCGCCACAAAATTGCCCAGGTCGCAAGCGGGGTCGCCCATTGCGGCGTACTCCCAGTCAATCAGGCGCATCTCATTGCCGCGCACCAAAAAATTCGGGCCGTAAAAATCGTTGTGGCACAACACCGGCTCACCGACGTCTTCGCGCATCTTTGCGGCAACAGCCCCCACGCGCGCTGCAAGCGACTCGAAATCGCGCGGCAGCGGGTAGCTCATATCCCGCAGGATTTTTGCAATGGCGGCACCTTCCTGATAAAAATCAAAGGAATAGGGGCTCACCTTGCCCGACGTATGCAGTTGTCGCGCCATTTGCAAAGCACGTTTCACCTGTTCACGGTTACCATAATCAAGCTCAGAGCAGCCTTCAATGTAACGAGAGATCTTCCAACCCTCTTCCGGTTGTTCGTACACAAACGTATCATCAAGGCCCAAATCCTTCGCAACTTGCAAAGCGAAAGCCTCCGCCTTGCGGTTCACAATTTCCTCGGTGCCCTTACCCGGATGACGATAGATATACTTTTGACCCTTCACGGAGAAAAGCGTGGACAAGTTCGTAAGACCCGCTTTCACGGGCGTCACATCGGTTATGTCCTCGCGCGTGCAATCAAGCGTTTTGCAAATGTTATCCAAAATGCAACTATCCACGTTAATGAAGAAATCGCGGTCAAACGCCACTAGATCCGCTACGGTATCGAATTCGTAAATCACGCCATCGGGGAATTGCTTCTCGTATATCTCCAGATCAGAAATGTGGTCCGATAGAATATCATCCCACAGCTTATCGCGCGTAGAGGAAACATCGTATTCGGCTTCGATGATATTCATAAGCTGCTGCGAAAGCACCGCATCAAGATACGCAGGGCCAGCGTAGTAGCGTACAGCGCCCGCGGCATCTTCGCGCGCAACTTTGAGCACGCGCCCCGCCTTGTCGCATGACACCACGTATTTTCTTTCTACATTCGCACCAGGTACCGTGGAAAGATACGGACGATAAACATACGGCGAGAAAACGTTTTCGGTGTAATATTCATCTGAACAGCATACATACGTGTTACCCAGGTATTTGCGCGCGCTGAAAAGCGATGCGTAATTGCCGCGCTCGGCATACTGCGGATTTACGACAATACGAACACCGAACTCGTCTTCCAAGTAGAAGAATTCTTCTTTCATGTAGCCCACAACAACAGTGATATCATTCACGCCCGCTTGACGCAACTGGCGAATCAAACGCTCGATCAAGACCTCGCCGCGTACTTCAAACATAGCCTTGGGACGTTCGAAGGAAAGCGGCGCCAAACGGCTTGCCGTTCCCGCAGCAAGAATAACCGCGCTTTCCACACGATATGGCTCAAGCGCCTGAATGCCCTGCTCAGTAACGCATCCTGCCTGGTCAAGGAAGCCTTTTTCACGTAAATCTTTTAGCGCTTTATTCGTTGATCCAAGAGAAATACCAGCGCGGGCGGCAATCGCCCGCTGCGCCTTGCCAGGAAGCTCCTTGCAGGCAAGCAGCACTTCGAACTGGGGTTTATTCAAGATTTCGTGCTGTTTTGCCATGCTGCCTCCCGTTCATAATCGTTTAAGCCCTGCCATGGGCGCAAGAACCGCGCACCGTGCGCAACGCAAGCGGCTTATGCGGGCGGGCTCGTTTTAATACGCTTTCGTCGCTTCGCCGCCGCGAAAAACCCGTTAGCAAACCCGCCCCTACTTTTCCATTCATTATACCGTGTGTTCATAATAACCCAACAGCCAACATTTCATGAACACGTGAACGGCAAGAACAATGCTCAATTGACATATTCCCTAGTCGCACGATGAAGGCAAGACCAACGCATCCACACAGCAGCGGTGCGCAGGATTATCCGGCAAAATCGGAATGTTTCCAATGTGTTACTCGTTGCGCACACCTACGTTAAAAGCTGCAACAACACCCCAACGGTGCACCCTTGTGTCCTACAATAAAGACCCGGTTGAATGTGCATTTGTGCGTTCAGGCGGGTCTCCCAGCCAGTCGCAACAGAGCATGTTCCTTCGAAATTAAAGGCTTCGCGGCAAGAGAAAAGGCTGGTCATTCATGACGAAATTCGTATTCGTAACAGGCGGCGTTGTGTCCTCGTTGGGCAAAGGCATTACCGCTGCATCGCTGGGGCACCTACTGAAAGCGCGCGGTTATTCCGTAATGATGCAAAAGATGGATCCTTATCTGAACGTTGACCCCGGCACCATGAGCCCGTTTCAACATGGCGAGGTTTTCGTTACTGAGGATGGTCACGAATGCGACCTTGACCTGGGACATTACGAACGCTTCATTGACGAGAACCTGCTGTGCGAATCGAACTTCACGCAAGGCTCCATTTACAAGGAGCTCATTTCCCGTGAGCGCCACGGAGATTTCCTGGGTGGCACGGTGCAAGTAATCCCCCACGTAACCGACGCCATTAAAGGCAAGCTTTACCGCATTGCCGAGCGCTCTCAAGCCGATTTCGTTATTACGGAGATCGGCGGCACCGTGGGCGACATTGAATCCCAGCCGTTCATTGAAGCCGCGCGCCAGTTCAAAAACGAGCAATTCCCTGGAAACGTCATTTTCGTGCATTGCACGTTGGTACCCTACATTGCCGCAGCTCACGAGATAAAAACGAAGCCCACGCAGCATTCCGTGAAGGAGCTGCGCTCCATGGGCGTGCAGCCCGATTTCATTGTGTGCCGCAGCGACCACGAAATCACGCTGAAAGTTCGCGAGAAAATTGCCGCATTTTGCGACGTTCCCGTTGACAACGTTTTGGCCTGCGAAGACAGCCCAAGCATCTACGAAGTGCCCATCAAGCTGCACGAGCAAGAATTCGAAGCAAAAGTGCTGGCGCATGTGGGACTGAGCATCAGACGCTGCAACCTGAAGCCACTGCAAGCGTTCCTGAAAGCAATGAACTCGTGCACCGATTCAGTGAAAATCGGCATTGTAGGCAAATACACCAGCCTGCCCGATGCTTACCTTTCCGTTATCGAGGCGCTGCACCACGCGGGCGTTTACCACCACTGCAACGTGGATGCCCAGCTCATCGATGGTGAAAGCCTAACGAAGGAAAACGTTGACGAAGTGCTCTCCGACATGGATGGCATTCTTATTCCCGGCGGTTTCGGACAGCGCGCATTCGAGGGAAAGATTCTTGCCGCCCAGTTCGCGCGCGAGCATAATGTGCCGTTCTTGGGCATTTGCCTGGGTTTGCAGGCAGCGGTCTGCGAATTCGCTCGCAATGTAGCCGGCCTGGAAGGCGCTACATCTGCCGAATTCGATGAATGTGCGCCCTACCCCCTTATCCACATTATGCCTGAACAAGCAAACATCAACGACAAAGGTGGCACCATGCGTCTGGGCGCCTACCCGTGTGTGCTGGCTCCCGATACGAAATCTGCAAGCGCTTACGGAACGCTGGAAATTTCTGAGCGTCATCGTCACCGCTACGAAGTGAATAACGATTTCCGCGATCAGCTTACGCAAGCAGGCATGGTCATTGCCGGCACGAGCCCCGATGGCCGTCTGGTTGAAATGATCGAGCTGCCCGACCACCCCTGGTTCGTGGCAAGCCAGGGGCATCCGGAGTTCAAGAGCCGTCCCACCAAGCCACATCCGCTGTTTTTGGGCCTGGTCTCCGCAGCCCTTGCCCGCCAGAAGCAGGAAGCCTGAACGGTGACACCCAACAGGCATTCCACAAGATTCAAGAGTCAAAGCAAAGGAACAACATTGAGTACCGCTTCAGAAAAATTGCTGGCAAAGACTTCAAAGCCCGTAACGCAGCCCGCATTGTTAGTGCTGGAAGACGGCACAACATTCCAAGGCAAAGCATGCGGGGCAGCAGGTGAAGTGTTTGGCGAAATATGCTTCAACACTTCCTTGGAAGGATATCTGGAAGTTATCACCGATCCGTCGTATGCGGGACAAATCGTGGTCATGACATATCCGCAGATTGGAAATTACGGCCTGAACTGCGATGATTGCCAATCTGCGCACCCTGCGTTGCGCGGACTTGTTGTACGCGATATGTGTTATGCACCCAGCAATTGGCGTAGCACCGAAAGTCTTCCCGATTTTCTGCGCAAGAGCAACATTGTGGCTATCGAGGGTATAGACACGCGCGCTTTAGTTCGCCACATTCGCGAGCAGGGCGCACAGCGAGCAGTCATTTCCACCATTGATGCTAACCCTGAAAGTCTGCTGGAAAAAGTGCGTGCCAGCGCGTCGCTTGTGGGCGTGAACCTGGCAGAAACAGTATCGTGCGATGGGCCACACTCTTTCGCCAACCTGCCTGAAAGCCAAGCATTTGCCCTGGCCAGCCCTGCACAGCCGCGCTATCGCGTAACGGTGTACGATTGCGGTGCCAAGCTTTCAATCCTGCAAAACCTGGTGCGCACTGGCTGCGAACTTACCGTTGTTCCGTGGGACACCCCCGCCGAAGACGTGCTTGCCACACATCCTAATGGCGTGTTCCTAAGCAACGGCCCGGGCGACCCCGATGCCGTGACCGAAACGTTTGCACAGGCAGAAAAGCTGCTAGGAAAGGTGCCCGTTTTCGGCATTTGCCTGGGACATCAGATGATAAGCCTGGCAAGCGGTGCATGCATGGAAAAGCTGAAATATGGCCATCACGGCGGCAACCAGCCCGTTATGAACCTGGTTACGAAGCGCGTTGAGATCACGGCGCAAAACCATGGGTTCGGCCTGCTCTTCCCCACGTTGGGACCGCTTGTTCCCGAGCTGTCGGGCGGTTTCACAGAACATGTTGATGACCTGCGTTTTTGGAATGATCACAACATTGCTCCGGTGGTTGATAATCCGCGCTTCGGGCGCATTCAACTCACCCACATCAACTTAAACGACGGCACCGCCGAAGGCATTGCGTTTTTGGATATCCCCGCATTCTGCGTGCAGTATCACCCCGAAGCAGCGCCCGGCCCCACGGATGCCCACTACCTGTTTACCGCATTCGCGCGCATGATGGACGGCATGAGCGCATCCGATGCCCTGAATATTGACATTACCGCAGATAGACTTGCCGGCTGGAACTTCGGACGCGATGAAAATTCGGACGCGCAATCCACCAGCTCTGCACCGAAGGAGGCCAACCGTGCCTAAGCGCGAAGACATCAAAACCATCCTGGTCATTGGATCGGGCCCCATTGTTATCGGTCAGGCATGCGAATTCGATTATTCGGGCGTGCAGGCGTGCAAAGTGCTCAAAGAGGACGGCTTTCGCGTGGTGCTGGTAAACAGCAATCCCGCAACCATCATGACCGACCCCGGTCTGGCCAATCGGACGTACGTTGAGCCCATTACGCCGGAGTTCGTGGAAAAAGTCATTGCAAAGGAGCGCCCCGATGCGCTACTTCCCACCTTGGGCGGACAAACGGCGCTGAACACCGCGGTTGAACTTGCTCACGCGGGCGTGCTGGACAAGTACAGCGTGGAAATGATTGGCTGCGACCTGGACGCCATCGAGCGCGGCGAAGACCGCAAGCTGTTCGAGCAGTGCATGGCGGAGCTGGGCATTGAAACGGCACGCGGCCAATACGCTTACTCTCTGGAGGACGCGCGCACCATTGTAGAGGACCCCGCGGGCCTGGGCTATCCCGTTGTGCTGCGCCCCAGCTTCACGCTGGGTGGCGCGGGCGGCGGCATTGCGCACGATCGTGAAGAGCTTGACCTTATCGTAGGCCAGGGCCTGGAGCTTTCCCCCACCAGCGAAGTACTGATGGAAGAAAGCATCGAGGGTTGGAAAGAATACGAGATGGAGGTCATGCGCGATAAAGCGGGAAACGGCATTATCGTATGCTCCATTGAAAACTTCGACCCCATGGGCGTGCACACGGGCGACTCCATTACCGTTGCCCCTGCTCAAACGCTTTCCGACGTGGAATACCAGCGCATGCGCGCCGCTTCGCTTGCTATTTTGGAGAAAGTGGGCGTGGAAACCGGCGGCTCAAACGTGCAGTTTGCCGTGAATCCTGAAACTGGCCGCATGATTGCCATTGAAATGAACCCGCGCGTAAGCCGCTCTTCGGCTCTGGCATCAAAGGCAACGGGCTTCCCCATCGCAAAATTCGCAGCTCAACTTGCTGTTGGCTACACGCTTGATGAAATAACGAACGGCATTACCAAGGCAACGCCCGCGTGCTTTGAGCCCTCCATTGACTACTGCGTGGTAAAAATCCCCCGCTTTGCATTCGAGAAATTCCAAGGTTCCGACAACACTTTGACCACCCGCATGAAGGCCGTAGGCGAAGTCATGGCCATTGGCCGCACGTTCGAAGAATCGCTGGGCAAAGCGCTTCGCTCCCTGGAAAACGGACGCATGGGCCTGGGCGCTGATGGCAAGGGTGCAAAACTTGAGGAATCCCTTTCCGCAGATCAGCTGCGCGATGCCCTGGTGCGACCCACCGCCGAGCGCATTTTTTATCTGGCAGAAGCGCTGCATCGCGGCATGAGCTGCGAAGAAGTCCACAAGCTAACGCGCATCGACCCCTGGTTCATTGGCCGCGTGGCAGACGTTTGCGCAATCGAAACGGCGCTGTCCGCCATGAAACTCGAAGAAATGGACGCCGACGCCTTCCGCGTGGCAAAGCAATATGGCTTATCGGACGTACAGCTTGCCCGCCTTTTGGGCAGCGATGAGAAAACGGTGCGCGCCGTCCGCAAGATTCTGGGCGTGCGTCCCGCTTTCAAAACGGTAGACACATGTGCCGCCGAGTTCAGCAGCAGCACGGCATACCATTACAAAACGTACGACGCCGCCGAAACGGAGACTGCCCCGAAAACGCGGAAACGCATCATGATTCTAGGCGCGGGTTCCAACCGCATTGGCCAGGGCATCGAATTCGATTACTGCTGCGTGCATGCCTCCTACGCGCTTTCGGCGGAAGGCTTTGAGACCATCATGGTCAACTGTAACCCCGAGACCGTGTCCACCGATTACGATACCTCTGACAAGCTGTATTTCGAGCCGCTTACGTACGAAGATGTAATGGACGTTGTGGAAGCCGAAGACCCCGATGGCGTGATTGTCACGTTGGGCGGACAAACGCCGCTCAAGCTTGCACAAGCGCTGAAAGACGCCGGCGTGCCCATTATTGGCACCAGTCCTGCCGCCATTGACCTGGCCGAAGACCGCGATCTGTTCAGCCACATTTTGGATGAGCTGGAAATAACGTACCCTGCAGCGGGCATGGCAAGCACGTTCGAAGAGGCCTGCAAAGTGGCGCAACGCCTGAGCTTCCCGCTTTTGGTGCGCCCCAGTTTCGTGCTAGGCGGACGCGGCATGGGTATTGTCTATAACACCGATCAGCTGCGCTCCTACATGGCGGAAGCAACGAAAGTTTCCCCTGATTACCCGGTGTATCTTGACCGCTTCTTGGAAGATGCCGTTGAGCTTGACCTGGACTGCTTGTGCGATGGAGAGACCGTTTACGTGGGCGGCATTTTGGAGCACATTGAAATGGCGGGCATTCATTCGGGCGACTCCGCTTGCTGCATTCCGCCGTTCACGCTGAGTAAGAACATGCAAGCTCAGCTGCGCGACATTGCGCGTCGTTTGGCGCTTCGTTTGGGTGTATGCGGCCTGCTCAACATCCAATTTGCTATTAAAGACCAGGTCATTTACGTAATCGAGGCAAACCCGCGCGCAAGCCGCACGGTACCGTTCGTGTCGAAGGCAACCGGCGTGCCCCTGGCAAAAATCGCTGCACGCATCATGACGGGTGAAAAACTGGCAGATATGAACCTGCCTGCCGATGATCGCACCTTCACTCATTTCAGCGCGAAGGAAGCCGTTATGCCCTTCGGCCGTTTCCCCGGCACCGACGCCGTGCTGGGACCCGAAATGAAGAGCACAGGCGAAGTCATGGGCATTGCCAGCAACTTCCCTGCCGCGTACCTGAAAACCCAGTTGGCCGTGGGCTACGAGCAACCCCATGGTGGCATGGCGTTCATCTCTGTTTGCGATAACGACAAGCGAAGCATTGGATCAATTGCGCACACCATTGCCCGTCAAGGGTTTAAGCTGGTGGCAACAAGCGGAACGGCGGCAACACTGCGCGCTGTGGGCCTGGAATGCCAGGAAGTAAGCCGCGTAAGCAGCACGCTGCCAGGCGAAATGAACGTTATGGACCTTATCAACGCGGGCAAGATCAACTTGATCATCAACACCCCTTCAGGCGACGAGACCCAATCCGATGGCTTCATTTTGCGCACTGCCGCCGTGCAACACGGCCTGACATATGTGACCACACTTGCTGCAGCGCAAGCCATGGTTATTGGCATGGAAGTTGCCTCGGAACAAAGCTTGGACATCATTGCGCTTCAGGACCTTCCCCAATGGGGATAGGTCCGGAGCGCTCCGCGACTAACAAGCGGCACGACGCAGCTCGCAAACGTTGAGACACTTTCGGCCTTTTTGTCAACCTGCAAGCGTTCTCCCTTGATTTATCCGGCGCTTTTTGTTTTCCTGAACAGAAACGTTATTTCAACAAGGGGGAACGCATGAAATATGCACTGACAAACGGCATCCTGTTGGATGGCCGCAAGAACATGGAGCCACAAGAAGGGCTTATCGTTACGGTGGAAGACGGTCGCTTCGGTCGCATTGCGCCGGCAAACGAGTTTGACTTGACAGATTACGAAGTGGTCAACCTTGAGGGCGGCTACCTAATGCCGGGCCTTATCAATATGCACGTACATTTGGTGGTTGACGGCAAGGCGCCGAAATCGGAGAAGCCCACAGATTATCGCAAGCTCGTACAGAGCCTGCGCGACAAGAAACTGGTCAAGAAGTTTTTCCTGAAATCCGAGGCCCAGCACGCCAAGACCCAGCTGCTTTCTGGCGTTACCACGCTGCGTGCCGTAGGCGGCATTTACGACTGGGATGCCATCACGCGCGACCGTATTAACGCAGGCGAAATCGTAGGTCCGCGCATTCTTTCCTCCAACATGGCAGTAAGCGTGCCCGATGGTCACTTCGCTGGCTCGCTGGCAACAGAAGCACGTACTGCCGAAGAAGCCGCTCAGCACGTGCGCGAAATCGCGGCAGGAAAGCCCGACCTGATCAAGCTCATGATCACCGGCGGTGTGATGGATGCTACCGAAGAAGGCGAACCGGGCGCGTTGCGCATGCCGCCCGAGCTGGTGAAAGCTGCATGCGATCAAGCCCATGAGCTGGGACTTCCTGTTGCGGCGCATGTTGAAAGCGCTGAAGGCGTGCGCGTGGCACTGGAAAACGGCGTGGACACCATCGAGCATGGTGCCGAACCGACGCCCGAGATCCTGGAGCTGTTCAAGCAGCGGGGTGCGGCGCTCATCGCCACGCTCTCGCCGGCACTTCCCTACTCCGAACTGCCACTTGACGTGGCAAAATGCGGTGAGCTGGGTCGCAAGAACGGCAACGTGGTGTTCCGAGGAATCGTCGATTGCGCAAAGACGTGTCTGAAAGAAGGCATCCCCGTGGGTCTGGGCACCGACACCGGCTGCCCCTTCATCACCCATTACAACATGTGGCGCGAAGTGCGCTATTTCGCGCAGTACTGCAACGTGAGCAATGCATTCGCGCTGCACACTGCAACGCTTGCAAATGCCCAGATTCTGGGAATGGAAGACAAGATTGGCAGTATCGAAGCTGGTAAATGCGCCGATTTCATCGTGAGTGCAGAGAATCCGCTTGATGACCTTTCGGCGTTGCGCCATTTGAGGATGGTCGCGCGCGATGGAAAGATTATCCGCGATCCCGCACCGAAACCCACAAAAGGTGTCGATGCCGCACTGGACCCCCTGGAGCAGGGTAAATAATCCGCACGCACGCTGCTCGAGCCAAGCGCGTATATCCAGAGTTTTGCAGTTCGATCACACCGATTCGTTAGCTAAGCCGCAGGTCAAGCGGCTTTTCTTTTGTCAAATTTCA
>CAKUOV010000021.1 GCA_934670115.1 uncultured Eggerthellaceae bacterium | reverse complement strand
AGAGAGATGGAGCAGGTAATCTCATTTACACCCAGCGAGCTGTGGACGTGGTTCCTCGGGGCTTGCGTGGCGGTGGCCACCATATCGGGCGCGGGTGCCGCATTGGGCGCATGGCTCAAGAAGGCAAAGCAGCCCGAGACCGAGCGCGAGGAGCGCATCACCCGCCTTGAGGAGACCGTGGCGCGGCACGATGCGCTGTTCCGCAACGACAAGTCGCGCCTGGACGAAATCGAGAACGGCAACAGGGTCACGCAGATGGCCCTGCTGGCGCTGCTCGACCACGGCATCGACGGGAACAACTTGGAGCAGATGAAGCAGGCGAAGGAAGACCTGCAAAGGCATTTGGTGGAAAGGTAGGAGAAGAAAATGGCAATCAATTGGAAAGTACGCATCAAGAACAAGGCTTTCTGGGTCGCGCTGATTCCCGCGCTGCTGCTGCTCGTCCAGCAGGTGTGCGCCGTCTTCGGCGTGGCGCTGGACTTCAGCGAGCTTCAGACTCAGCTGGTGGCGATCGTGGGTACGGTCTTCACCCTGCTCGCAATCCTGGGCATCGTGACTGACCCGACTACGGCGGGCGTGGGCGATTCCCAGCAGGCCTTGGGCTACACAGAGCCGCGCAAGGAGCAGTAATGGATATCAACCGTACATGGGAGACTTCCAACGGAAGCTACGACTGGAACTCTCCAAGCTGGATCGTGGTGCATTACACGGCTGGCGCGTGGGGCGTGACCGCCGAGGCGAACGCCCAGTACTACTACAGAAACGGCGGCGACGTCCAATGCGGCACGCACTACTTCCTGGGCGACGACGGCATCTACGCATCCACGCCCGAGGGACGCGGCGCATGGACGAACGGCAACTACGAGGCCAACACCCACGCTATCAGCATCGAGGTCGCCTGCGGGTCTGATGAGCCGTGCTTCACCGACACCGAGCGCGAGCTTCTGCGCGAGCTGGTTGGCGACATCATGGAGCGCTACGGCATCGACGCAGACCACGTGATACGCCACTACGACGTCGCTGACAATTTCGGCGGCAGCACGCTCGACCCGCACAAGAACTGCCCCCGCCCCTACATCGACGAGGGGGCATGGGCGGAATTGCACGATTACATCACAGGGGAAGGAGAACCCGACATGGATATGAACGACCGAATCACAGACGGATACATCATGGACGGCACCACCTACGCCACGGTGGGCAACTGCATCTACTGGGCTGAGCGCAACGCCGAGAAGACCGCGAACACGGTCAACCTGCTGGCCGACCAGGTGCGCGAGCTGTCCGAGAAGGTGGAGGCGCTCTCCATCGGCGGCGGCACCGTTGACTACGCCGCGCTCGCCAAGGCGGTCTGCGACGAGCAGGCCAAACGCATGGCTGAGTAGCGGGCTGCACCAGTGACCGCCGCGGCCTCTGACGCAAGCACACTCGGCGGTCTTTTTTCTGCATACGAGACTCCCCCTGCCTTCGGGCGGGGGGAGTTTTTGCGTTTAGTGGGTTTTTGATGCGGCTATCGTCTTTTCAGGCTGTTCTCGCGCAGCGCTCTTGCCAGGTCGCCCCTGCTCTTTTCGCCGGATACGACATCTTGAATCCACAGGTACAGCATGTTCGAGCCGCTCGAAGCCGCGTCGTCGCCTTGCAGGATAAAGCCTGCGAAGTACAGGGCGGCAATGGACATCGTGACCGTCGTGCGCTTGTTCCCGTCAGGGAAGATGTGGTCTTTGGCCATGTGGGTAGCAAAGTCGGCTATCTGGTCGAACACGTCGTCGTATCTTTCCCTCGGATGGCTCCCGAAAAACGTCCCGAACGCCGACATGACGACCGAGCATATCTTGCCCACAATCTCGTCGCGCAGCTCATCCGAGCACTCTGGGTTGTACCCCTGCTGCGACACGATTGCGTCGTGGACATCGACGGCGGCGATCGCGAACCCCTCCTCGCCCCCGTCCAGGCAAAGGGGGTCGGCCCGAGTCCCGCAATCGCATTCCATCATGCGTCACCGAGCAGGCGCAGCGCGTTCGGCCATCTTTCCTGGACGCTGCGTATCCCTGCCGACAGCGTTGAGCCGAAATCGACCCTGCCTTCCATGTCGGTCGACGATTTTATGTCGTCGGCTGTTATCTTCGCGTTCCCCCCGCGCCCGTAGCGCCTGCTCCACGCGCTTCCGGGGCGATGGGTTATCTCAACGAGGTCGAAGGCGGTGAGTCTGCCGTACCTTTCGGCTACAGCATCGACCACGGCAGTCTCTTCGGGGGATGCCGTGACCCTATCGCCGCCACGCGCCTGCTCGTGAACGATGGAGCTTCCGCATCCCTTGAACGCGTGATACACCTCGGGCTCCACGGGACCGTAGTCCCATGCCTCCACGTCGTCGTCGAAGAGGGGACGTCCGAGAGCACGCAGGGATTCCACCTGCGCGAAGTATACGAGCTTGTTTAAACTCAGGTTTGTGAGTCGCATTTCACCGCCATGCCTCGCTACGAACATGTTCGCAACGTCTATCGACTTCATCAAGCCCCCTCTCAGTCATGCGGGCGTCCCGCCCGCTAAAATCATTCATTCCGCCATTCTAAACGAAACGGGATAGACGCGCGTGAAAAGATACGCGAGCGTAACCTTGCGGGCGGGGGGAGTTTTTGCGTTTGGGCTAATTGCTAGACTAGGTTAGACTAGTTTAGTCCGCTATTAGTCCGTTGCTACTCCGTTCTCGGGCGGAGTAGGTCAGAGTAAGGGCAGACTAGCGCGTCTCGGTGGCCTTGACGATTTCTTTCGAAAAGCGGTTAGGGGGGTACGATGTGGGTACGATGTCCCCCGTTTTTATCCGTTTTTAACAGGATTCTTTATACTTCGGGAAAAATAAAAGGTCAGGACATTTACATCCTGACCTGCGATTTCAATGGAGCCAGTGACAGGAATCGAACCCGCAACCCACTGATTACAAATCAGTTGCTCTACCGTTGAGCCACACTGGCGCATTCGCGTATTCTATCGGATAACCTCTTTTCAATCTAGTGCTTTTTGCTATTAATCGGCGATTTCTGCGTCTTTTTCGGAGTAGTTGATTTGTATATTCATCCGAACACTTGCGTTTTGCTCCCGGGCTGACCCGAATGCGTTCGGATGAGTCTGAGAATTTCTTTCCGCAGGCGAGGGCGAAGGGCCCTCCCGGGAAAAAGAAGCCAGCTATATGAAGTCAAGGGCTAAACCGTAGGTTTTCGAGAACAATTTATTATCCAAACGTTGCTGTTTGAGAACCGAATATCGAATGCTTTTGGGCATGGCGAGGCTCAAGGAGGAGAGCGAGATACTTTTAAAACCAGCTGTGAAGGAAGCCAAGTTCGCGTTCGTAAGCGTTCGCCTCGGCAAGCACAAGGTATCCATCATGTGCCGGGCGCTGGGCGTCATCAAGTAGGCAGAATCAGAATCGGGTTCAGTTCCCTTGTACGGCTCCGTAGCGGCAGGAACGTCCATAGAGATGCTGGAGATAGGTGACGAGCAGCCCATACCCACCAAGATGTACGTTAGGTACCCCGACGCCTTCCTCCTGCGCGTGCGGGGCGAGTCCATGAACCGCGTGCTGCCCAACGGCTGCTTCGCCCTGGTAGACCCCTGCGACGCGGTGGAGCGCGACGGGCAGCCCTACGCGGTGTGCGTCAACGGCTACGACGCGACCGTGAAGCGGGTGCGCAAGCTCAACAACGGCTTCGTGCTGGAACCCGACTCGACCGACCCCACCTACGAGCGGCAGGTGTTCAACTACAACGAGGCGGGGACGCAGACCGTGACCGTCATCGGGCGCGTGGTGTACTACGTGCTGCCCGACACCTGGCAGTTCTGGTTGCAACGCCTATGCAGCACATATTTTGATAAAAAGTGAGTGCAACTGCGCAACCGCGCGATATACTTGCATCTGCCGTCATTATCTCGCAAGAAACGCCTCTTATGTTAAAGAATCCACGTAAGAAAGGTCTGCTGGCAACGGTTGTTGCCAGCACCGTGATTCTTCTTGTTTTCATCAGTGCTTGCTCGGGCGAAAAGACCAACATCGATTCAGATGCAGCCGATGCCACATCGTCCGAGTCTGAGAGTTTTAACTTCTCAACCTACGACAGTTCATATAAGGATGCAGATGCATTTGACACCCTGAAGGCTGTGGGCCTCCTGTATGGCGAGCAAATGGTGTTGTACGACGGGATCACCTCGTGCAAGAGCGAATCAACAACGTTCGGAACCCAAAAGAGCACAAATGGAATGCGGATTACAGTTACTATCGAGAAGGATGCTGTCGACGACATGCCGTCTGCCATCCTCCAGACGGCACTTCAAGCTGCAGCGCTGCAAAAGGCTACCCGCAATATCGGTGTCAGTGAGGCTTTGTGTTCCAGGCCCCGACAAGCCCAAGGGTCAGGGGTACGTCGTCTACCCGGTTTGCGTATCGTACGATGTCACGCATCCAGCACCTGATAAGCCGGCTGAGGCAAAGACGATGCTCGCCGCCGCTAATCAATGGAAGGTCAACAACAAGAACAGCGCCCTGGGTGCCACCATAGATTCGCTTGAGCTATCGTGATGTCAAACGGAAGAGGATGTTCCGGGATGGTTCTGGCAACGAGAAATACCTCTCTTTGACATTTGGTCCCCATTTATTTCAGCACGCAAAACGCCATCGATGATACAGTTATTATTTCAGATGATTCAATTTCAAGAACTTCCGAAGTCTAAGATGGCTGGTTCCTATTTTGCTCTCAGTCAGGTAAAAACTAGTGTTTGCTAAAGTAAGCCCGATGGACTACAAGACATATTGGCTCATCCAGGTAGCCAAAAATGTTGACGTGGTGGTGTGTACAATAAAACAAAAACCAAAAAAGGCGGTATACGCATATGAAGAAAATAGATCCTCGGACGATGCAAACCAAAGCAAACATCCGGCAAATCCTGCTAAATCTGATGAAGCAGATGCCCCTTGGTAAGGTTACGGTTTCGCATCTTTGTAAGGAGGCCGGAATCAACCGGGGGACTTTCTACCTGCACTATTGCGATTTGTACGCGGTGCTAGAAGAGCTGATAGAGGAAGCGCTTCGGGATGACCCCACGCAGGAGCCCTATCATTGCTCTCTAACTGCAGAGCGTTATCAGTGTCCCTACGGCATCTGTGACAAAATCCACACCCATCCTGAATATGGTGTGATTTTCTTTGACGATTCTCTTACGGGAATGGTTATTGAAAAAATTGCGGAGCAGTCAAAAGATAAGTACATTGCGTCTTTGTTGCAACAGCTTTCCCTTACCGCGGAACAGGCGGAAAACATCTTCTATTTCCAGCTTAACGGCTGTCTTGCGGTGAATAAGAAAATCTATCGCAACGGAAGCAAGGACTGGGAAGACAGCCGGGATTTGATTGGCGGATTTATCCAGAGCGGCTTGAAGCGGTACATAGAGTGACTTTCTCAACAGACTCAAAATAGTGTTTATTGCGTTTTCCTCACTCGCTTGCATAATAGTTTCTGAACAATGTGTCTAGAAATTAGGGAGTGAAAATGAGCCTGATTGGCAAATTGCAGCCGGTAATCATCATTGCGGCGGCTCTGTTGGGACTGCTTCTGGGTGCGGTAACGACACTCGATCCCGCGTCTTCTGGGCTGATCGAAGTGTTTTTGATGATGCTTCTGTATATTCTGTTTTTATCCGTCGACTTAAAGCAAATCGGAAAATCTTTCACTAATGTCCGGTTCACTCTGACGGCGGTGGTAATTAACTTCGTATTTACGCCCTTGTTTGGTTACCTGCTGGGTAAGGTGTTTTTTCCCGGCGATTTGGATATTCGCATCGGTTTGCTCATGCTGCTGGTGACACCCTGCACCGACTGGTATTTGGTTTTCCCGGGACTGAGCAAGGGCAATGTTGAGCTGGGCATGTCCATCCTGCCGCTGAATCTGATTTTGCAGATTCTGCTGCTACCGGTGTATCTGCTGGTGCTGATTGGCAGCGAAGTGACTATGGATGTGGCATCTCTTTTGGGCAGTGTGGTCACGGTGCTGGTAATTCCCTTTGCGCTGGCCTGTATAACCAAGACGGTCACAAAAAGCAGGAGAAAATTCAAGCATTTTCTTTCCGCCCAGGGAGACAATCTGCAATTGCTGTTTTTATGCCTGGCGGTGGTGGCGATGTTCGCATCCGAAGGGAAAAGCCTGGTTGATAACCCCATACTGCTGGTCCGGATGTTTGTGCCGCTCCTGGTTTTCTTCGGGGTGCTGTTTTTCGTATCGCAGCTTGCGGGCAGAATGCTGAAGTTTCCCAAGAAAGATATCGTTGCGCTGAACATGATTACCCTGGCAAGAAATTCGCCGCTGTCTCTGGCCATTGCTGTGGCGACTTTTCCCGACCAACCGCTGATCGCTCTTGCGCTGGTCATTGGCCCGTTGATTGAGCTTCCGGTGTTGTCTGTGATTTCGTGGATATTGAAAAAATGGAATACGGAATAAGAAAAAACTCGGTAGACATTGCTTCCGCCTTCCCCTATTGTTGTTGCATCGTTGCGACGCTGGGTTTCATAGCGCGCACGAAAATGCAAGACCCCAAATCGCAAATGCCGAATCGCATCGCGCGCGGGCGCTAAACGCGCACAAAACGGAGGTGAAAAGCATGGTCAACCTTACCGATGAAGAATTTGAACTGGCAATTCAAGATGCGCTTGATTCCATTCCGCAGGATCTGATTGACTCTATGGAAAACGTTGTTGTTCTGGTGCGCGACGAGCCAACGCCCGAAGAGCTTGCCGATGCAGAGTGGGGAACCGAGGCCGAAGATGGCGATCTGCTGGGCATTTACGGCGGCATTCCTCTGACCGAGCGCGGAAACGACTACGGGAACTGCTACGGAGACATCCCCGATACCATCGTCATTTTCAAGGGACCGCATGAGCGCCTTGAGGGGACGAAAGACGACATTCTTGACGAGGTGTTCACCACGGTTATCCATGAAGTTGGGCATTACTTCGGCATGACCGAAGAGCAAATCGCCGAGATGGGCTTTGAGTAGCGGGGTTGCAGCTCGCGCTCGTGTCCTGCGCACCCGGCCGGCAAGCCGTGCTGGACGGGCACCGATTCCATCACCGTTGCTGCGCCTCTGGTATTCAAGGTTTCCGCCGAGCCCTTCGCCAACGGCTACTACAAGGTGACTTACACCGAAGGCGTCTTCGAAGGCACGATTATTGCCATGAACGGTGAAGACATGTTCAGGGATAGCGAAACCCAAGAGTTCGTTGCTCTGGCTACGAAAGAGCGGGCCGCCGCGCTGACTGACGCTTCCTTCTATTGGGGGAGATTCCTTTGTGGGATTTCCCCCCAATTATTTTATTTTACGAATAGACTAATTTATATATCATATTTATATGAGGATAAAAGGCGGGGCTCACAGGAGGACTGTAATGAATGTGAAAGATTATCGTTTGAAAAAAGCGGTTATCGATCAGCTTGAGCCTGGCATGCTGCTCCATAACAGTTCAGGGCGCTCGTTTCGCCAGGTCATTATGATTGACAACGATCGCCGCGAAGTTGTTGTGCGCATCGAGCGCGGCAAGCGCGGTTCATCAGGCCAGGTGAGCGCGCTTCCATTCGAGGCTGTTGAGCAGCATTGGGAGATCGCTCTTCCTCGGTAGTTGCTCCTTCTTTCGGGGGAAGGCCCTTGCGCGTCGCCCCCTGGTTTCCGCTCAGTTCCTCTTCCTGTTTGTTTTTTGGCGCAGGTCAAGCATTACCTTTCTGCGCAGAGCACATCTTTTTCGTTCTTTGCCTTTATTGGCTCTCTATCTATTCGCCGGTTTGTGTCCATTTGCGTAGTTCTGTATTATTGTCATGCTATGTGACAAGACAGTTGTGTATACTCCCAAAAACAATAAAACGAAGGTAAGGGAGCATCACGTGGAAACCGTAAAGGATTTATTCGAACGCAAGGGCGTAGAAATTTCGGTACAACGCTACTTGATTGACGCAATGAGCGCTATGGCGCAAGGTCTTTTCGCATCGCTTCTTATGGGAACCATTCTTTCAACGCTGGGAACGCAGACGGGGCTTCAGCTTTTAGTTGATATTGGGGCGTTTGCGAAATCGGCGGCGGGTCCCGCTATGGCAATTGCCATCGGTTACGCTTTGAAAGCGCCCTCGCTCGTGCTGTTT
Organism: uncultured Eggerthellaceae bacterium; assembly: GCA_934670115.1. Taxonomy (GTDB): domain Bacteria; phylum Actinomycetota; class Coriobacteriia; order Coriobacteriales; family Eggerthellaceae; genus CAKUOV01. Next base: position 30,848 of record CAKUOV010000021.1, on the reverse strand, counting down.
TCCCTGGTCGCCGTTGGCGTTGCGGCAAATCAGCTGGGCGGTGCGGGCGGTCCGTTAGCGGTGCTGGTCATTGCGATTATCGCCAGCGAATGCGGCAAGCTGGTGTCGGGCGCCACACGTATTGACATTCTAGTCACCCCATTCGTGACAATTTTCGTGGGTTGCGGGCTTTCCTATCTGATTGCTCCGCCCATTGGCGCGGCGGCAAGCTCTTTGGGCGCGCTGATCATGTGGGCCACCGAGTTGCAACCGTTCGCGATGGGCGTTATCGTGTCTGTTGTGGTGGGCATTGCGCTCACGTTGCCCATTTCTTCTGCTGCCATTTGCGCAGCTCTGGGTCTTACGGGCCTGGCCGGCGGTGCTGCTGTTGCTGGTTGTTGCGCGCAGATGGTCGGCTTTGCCGTTATCAGCTTCAAGGAAAATCGCTGGGGCGGCTTGATTTCCCAAGGTCTGGGAACCTCTATGCTGCAGATGGGAAACATCGTGCGCAATCCGCGCATTTGGATTGCGCCAACGCTTGCATCGGCCATAACGGGCCCTGTTGCAACGTGCCTGTTCGGAATGACCATGGACGGCGCTGCAATCTCGAGCGGCATGGGAACGTGCGGCATGGTAGGCCCCTTGGGCGTGTACACGGGTTGGCTTGCCAACATCGAAGCGGGCACCATGGCCAGCATCACGGCGTTCGACTGGGCGGGTCTCATTTTGATTTGCATTGTACTGCCAGCAATTTTGTCTTGGATTTTTGCCCAGCTGCTGCGTAAAATAGGATGGATCAAAGACGGTGATATGAAGCTGGAGCAGGCGTGATGAAGTGCGCAGAAAAAAAGCAAGGCGAAGTGGCGGGAGATGCGGCCGCCACGGTGGCGGCACAGGCGGCTGCAGTGTCTGTGGGGCAGCCAGCACCGTTGGGCGCACCGAGCGTTACCGGCGATGTTCGGCGCGCACAAATCGTCTCGCTTCTGCAAGAGGCGTCAAAGCCAATCTCCGGTCAAGCACTGGGAGAGAAACTGCAGGTCAGCAGGCAGGTTATTGTGACCGATGTTGCTCTGTTGCGCGCGTGCGGTCATGATATCGTCTCCACAAACCGAGGTTACGTTCTTAAGCGGTCAAGCACTCAGGTGGTTCGGTTGGTGAAAGTTCGCCATACGCCCGACCAAATTGAGGACGAGTTAGATGCCATTGTTGACCTGGGCGGATGTGTGGTTGACGTTATGGTGAACCACCGTACGTATGGCAGGTTGTCGGCTCCGCTTGACGTGAAGAGCCGACGCGATGTGCGTCAGTTCCTGTCCGACTTGAACCAGGGCGTTTCGGCTCCGCTCTCCACCGTGACCGATGGTTATCACTTCCACCACATAAGTGCGGCATCCGAGGATATCCTTGATGAGATCATTTCGGTCCTTGATCAAAAAGGATTTTTAGCACCGCTTACAGATTATGAAGCGCAGGAACTGTTTTCGTAGCGAATTGCGGGCTTCTTTTTTATGAAATAGGAGATTTCTCGAAAAAACTCGATTTCCTCCTATTATTACGAGTGCGATTAAAAGCAAGATAGGAGAAAATCGAAATAATTTAGAAAATCTCCTATTATTTTGACATCTTTTCCAATTCCACCGCTTGTTATTGGCGCTTTCTTCTTACTGGAGCTTCGTTTCAGGGAAAAAAATAGGAGGAAATTTAATATTTTCAAATTTTCTCCTATTTCATGTCTAGGGAAGGCATTAAAAATAGGAGGAAAACGTAAAAAACTTGATTTTCTCCTATTTCGTATTTTTTCGACCGAAATCCGTAGGACGGCGCTCCTTGTTCCTGGCTTTTGCCTGAGCTCGCGATCTGCTTTGATGGGCACGCGCCTGCGAGCATGCCTCGCCTTTGGTTTTAGTTCAAACCCTATGTCTTTTGTCAGACAAGTGCTATTGGATAGTCCTCGGCAAAACGTGGCATCAATTACCCTTTTACAGTCTGCTCTGTAAAGAAAATGCGATACCACATAAGGAACATGAAGCAAATCCATATCTTTCGGCTGTTGTCGGCGCCGGCACGATGGTCGTCTAGCAGCCTGAGCAGCTGGTCAACGTTGAAAAACTGTTGCGCTTCAGGTCCGGTGAACCACTCTTTTACCTGCTGGTAATAGCGGTCTTCGCGAAGCCAGTTGACTACCGGCACGGGGAATCCAAGTTTTTCCTTCTGGGCCCATTGTGAGGGGATTGCGCGCTCGGCGGCTTGCCGCAGCGCAATCTTCGTCTGGTGCTCATTGGTTTTCAGCGGGGTAGGAATGGTGCGCGCAAGGTCGAACACGCCACGATCAAGGAACGGCACGCGGCTTTCCAGGGAGTGCGCCATGGACATCTTGTCGGTTTTGAGCAAGATATCGCCAACAAGCCAAAAGTGCAGGTCAAGGTACTGCATACGCGTTGTCTCATCAAGATTTTGGGCAGCTGCTTCCGCATATGTTGGCTCTACCAAGTCCTGTGGGTTGTCCACGCTTACCGGCTCTTTCAGCAGGGCTGCACGTTCTTCGGGCGAAAACGCAACGCCGTTTGCGTTCGTGTAATACCAGTCCTCCACAGTGTGGCTTGCGCGGTTCAGGTAATTTGCGCCGCGCAGGTGCAGCGCGCTTGCCAAATGCGCTCCTGCCTGCAAAAGAGGCTTTGGCACACCTGCTACGTGGGCGTTCGCAAAAGGGGTTTGGTAGATTTTGTAGCCACCGAAGAATTCGTCGGCTCCTTCGCCTGAAAGTACGGCTTTGACCTGCGTTGCCGCCAGTTTATCAACAAAGTACAGTGCAACGGCGCTGGGGTCGGCGCACGGCTCGTCCATGTGCCATTGAACGCGCGGCAAGCTTTCCCAATATTCAGGCTCGGTAATGTGGTGGCTTGCGTTCGAAACACCCAGCTCATCGGCTAATTCTTGCGCCCATGAAATCTCGTCGCGCTCGCCTTGATACTCGGCAAATCCTACGGTGAACGTCTTGATAGCGGGGTTCTCTTTGGCAAGACATGCCGCCATATAGCTGGAGTCAATGCCGCTGCTCAAAAACGATCCCACTTCAACATCGGCTACGTTGTGGTAGCGCACGCTTTCGCGCATAGCCTGGTCAATGGCATCAACGGTCTCTTCTTCTGAACGTGTTTCGTTGGAGCAAAACTCGGGCCGCCAATAGCGTTCCATTTCCAGGGAGCCATCGGCGTGAACTGTCAAGCAATGAGCAGGCGGAAGCTTGAACACGCCCTTGAAAAACGTTTCAGGCAGCGCCGAGAACTGGAAGCACAGATACTGCTCAAGCGCTTCGCGATTAAGCTCGCGATGATAAGCGGGGTGCTCCAAAATGCCTTTAATTTCGCTTGCGAAGATGAACTGCCCTTGCTGCTGCGTGTAATAAAACGGCTTGATGCCGAAGAAGTCGCGCGCGCAGAAAAGCTCTTTGTTGCGCGCATCCCAAAGGGCGAAGGCGAACATACCGCGTAAACGCTGCAGCGTGGCTTTGCCCCATTGCAGGTAGCTTACCAGCAAGACCTCGGTGTCGGAATGCGTTGTAAATTCCCAGCCCATCTGGATAAGCTCTGCACGTAAGTCCTGGTAGTTGTAGATCTCTCCGTTGAAGACAATAACGTAATCGCCGCGTTGCGCGCACGTTTCAGGGTTGCAAGGCTCACCTGTGGGCATAAAGGCCGGTGAAGTGATCTCCGCTGCATGAGCATCGGTTGCGCGTACCATAGGTTGGTTGCCGTTTGCAAGGTCAACCAGCGAAAGGCGTCGGTGCCCGAGCGCTATGCCGTCGGCCAGGTATTGTCCCTCACCGTCGGGGCCGCGATGCGCCATGATGTCGCACATCGCTTTAAGGATGTTTCGGTCGGCAACTTGTGCGTTCGTAAAACCGCATATCCCACACATACTATTGCTCCTTTTCGGTTCGCCGCTTGTTTCGCGACGTTCGTTTTTCGTTTACGTTTGCGCCCTTGCGTTCTTTGCCTCGTTTGCCTACGGAAGGCGGCTGTTGTGCCCGCTGTTGCGCTGCCGCGGTCGTTCGGGCTGCCTTCCGTCGCGTCTAGCGCATCTGCTGCATCCGCAGCATCACAGCAAGCGAGCGGCCATGAACGCGTTTGCCTGCAGCTCGGCGGTATCGTCAAGCGGCTCAAGGGGCGGTGCTGGCTCGTTGTAGCGCGCGGCCCAATGGTCAAGCGCACGCTGCAACAGAGCATCGGCCAGCCCGGGGTTTTTCGCCAAAAGCGGACCGTGAAGATACGTGCCCGCCAAATTTCCGCTCAGATATCCGTCAGTTTTCTTCGTGTCGTTGTTTCCGCATCCTGTTTTCGATATAACCTGGCCAAATGCTTGGGCGTCGGAATCAAGGTACGTGCGCCCTGCGTGGTTTTCGTATCCGATGACCGGCTGCGTAATGCCGGCGACTCGCAGCGCGATGTTTCCCACCAAGCGGTCGTGCGCATCTCCCGCACGTCGCGTTTCAAACGCACCAAGTCCCAGGCCAGGTACGGTTTTTCCGTTGAGCAGCCAACTGCGCCCCAGCATTTGATAACCGCCACAGATGGCAAGACATGCACCGCCGGCATTTATAAACGCGGCAAGCTCGTTAGCGTATTTCCCCATGTGCTGCGCCGCAATTTCTTCTTCGCGGTCGGGTGCGCCCCCTAAGAACATCAGGTCAACATCGGTTAAATCGAATGGAGTCGTTTCATCGATAACGCGCACCTGGGCAGGGATTCCGCGCCAGGCAAGGCGTTTTCTCAGGATGGTCACGTTGCCGCCATCGCCGTAGAGATTCAAAAGCTTGGGGAAGAAGTGGGCGATGACCAGGGGATTGTCGTCTACTGCGGCGGCGTGGGAGAGGCTGGGCGATACGAGGTCGGTGCCAGCTGCAGCGCTGGCGTCCTTGGATGCGGACGCATCTGCTTTCGTGTGCGTGCCGACACGGGGGGTTGCGGCCGCGACTGCGCTGGGGGCGTCTGCCTCAGGGGCCGCTGAATCTGCGGACGAAGTGGGCGCATCGTCCCTGGTCGTAGCGTCGCAAGCAGGCCGTTCAACGTTCTGGGCAAGCGCTTCTAGGGCGTCTTTCGCCGATGGCAGCGCAGTGTAGTTCGCAATGGCGTACACGGGGCATTCGGCGCCCAGAGAGCTTGCGGCTGCCGAAATCAATTCTTCCGCGGATTCGAGCAGCTGCGCGTTCACGCCCGCGTATTTCAAGCGGACCTGCAAGTCGTTTCTACGGATTCCACCTGCAAAAACGCAAATGTCGGAGCGCGTTGCGAGCTCTTCGAAATCAACGTCCCACAACCATGAGACATCGTGTCCATCGGCTTCTTTATCGTTGATGAAAACAGCCAGCGCAAAAGGCCGCTTATCATTCAAGGCAATGCGAAGATTCTGATTCATTCCCGTTGGGTTTTTCGCCAGGTTCAGCAGTACGTCGTGGCGACCAATGCGCAAGCGTTCCAAGCGACCGTTTTGCGGCATGAACGAGCAAATCGCCTGCTGAATTGCACAAGGCGGGCAGCCCAGAAGCGTTGCGGCTGTGGCGGCTGCCGTCAAGTTGTAGACCATATATGAACCAGGAAGATTTGCCGACACGCGCAGGGGTCGCGCATTTTTGCCGGTCTGCCCGACCGCGCAACGCACGGAAAGCGTGAAGTCAACTCCCATGGCGCTCAAAGCAACTTGTTCGGCAGCAAAATCAAGCTTGGGGCGCGTAAATCCGCATGTTGGGCAGTAAAAGCTTCCCAACTGGCCATATTGATGGTACTCATAAGCGAGCGTGCTTGAGCAGCGCTGGCAAATCTGGGCATCGGCTACAGAATTCTGTGCAAGCCCCATGCTTTCCTGCACACCGAAAGCAATGCTTTTGTTGGGAGCTGTTTGAGCGACGGCGGTGCACAGCGGATCATCGGCGTTGTAGATGAGCGTGGTCCGCGGCGACAGCTCAAGTGCCGAAACGATGCTTTTCTGAACAAGCTCAATTTCCCCCGCGCGATCCAGTTGATCGCGAAAAAGGTCAAGCAACAACACGTATTTGCTTTGCAGTTGGGGAAGCACATGGACAAGCCACAGCTCATCACATTCCAGCACAGCCCATTGTGCCTGCCCTTGCTCAAGCAGGGCAGATGCCACGCCGGAATCAAGGTTTGCCCCCGTTCGGTTGCAGCACACGGAAAGCCCCGCTGCTTCAAGCGCGTTCGCAACAAGATTAGTGGTGGTTGTTTTTCCGTTTGTTCCCACAACGCAAATCGATCCGTATTCCAGGTTGCGTGCAGCATGAGAGATAAGCGATGGGTCCAGGTGGAGCCCGATTTTGCCCGGGAAATTGGCAGCATCGCGGTGGAAAGCGTCGCGTAGAATTCGCCGCGACGCATCTGCCGCGCATCGTGCGATTTTCTCCGAGAAGCTCACGTCGCATGCCTTCCTTTTTCGCTTTTCGTGCAAGTTCGTACCTAACCAATTGCCGATTTTACGCGCGCACTATTGCGAGTCTGTTTCATTTGCGCGGAGCGGGAAAACAAACACAGAGCATGCTGTTGGGGTTTCGGGGCAAAGAAAAGCCCTGCCAGGAGGGAGGGGGAAGGCAGGGCTACTTTTGGAAAGGCTGGGGAAGCAGAAACGCTACATATCCATGATCCAGACAGGAAGGGGGGTATTTCTGAATCAAATGTGCGCGAGCTTTAAAATTGAATGCCTCTCGTACACTGCAAACTATAACCTAAGGGAGACTCTTTGCGGCTCAGATGATTTAGATGGTGACTTTGGGCGTTGAAGAGTTTTTTAACGTTCCATTTGAAGGGCGATAGTAAAGAAGAGGTCCTGATTTGTTGCAGAGCTATTTCGAAGCGGTGGTGATAATATGGAGGCAGGCGGTATATGCCAAGGTCGTTGCCTTGAATTTGTCCCCTATGCATCAAGATGTGCACTCATGCGTGCCCTGTCGTGCGTATGGAAGCCGTGAGTGCAGGAAACGAAAACCCAGCAAGAAAAACCTCATGCAGCTGGTATATTATGCAGAAGAGCGGCGTTAACGTCAACGCAAGTGATGCCAACGCAGTGACTTCAAGATATAAAGTAAAACATTTTATGTTATATTCAGAGAAACTATGATTCTATGATTTATGAAACGGTAATAGCGCATTACGGCGACGATTCCGAAGTGACCGACCGCATGCAAGGCGTAGTGTATCAAGACGGCTTTACCATCAGCGACGATGTGCTGGTAAAGTACAAAGGTAAAGAGCGCGATATTGCGATTCCCGCGGGCGTGTGTACGATTGGGCCGAGTGCTTTTGCAGGCAATCCGTTTGTGAAAACGGTTGTAATCCCCGCTGGTGTGACAACCATTTCGCGTTGGGCGTTTTATTACTGCACGTCGTTGCAAAAAGTGGTTATTCCGCAGAGCGTGACATTCATTGGCGAAGAAGCATTTCGTATTTGTCGCATGCTAGAAGAAATCGAGCTTCCTTCGCATCTTGAAACCATTGAGCAGCTCACGTTTTCGGGGTGCGCCTTCCTGCGCAAAGTGAATATGCCTGCGAGCGTTACTACGTTGGGCGAGCGCGCGTTTTGGGGTTGCAAGCGCCTGGAATCCGTTACGTTGGGCGGTCGAGTGATTCCGCCTGCGCTTCTGAACAATGAGTTTCGCCCGCCGCTTCGAAAAGATGAGCCGTTCCCCGCGCCAGTCCCGCGCGCTATTCCGCCTGAGATACACGTGGCATGGCGCGCGTGGCTTGCCGCGGCAGGGGATACGGCGGATGATGCACCGCTTGCAGCGGGACCCAACACGCTCGATGCGGATTGCCGTCGCTTCTTGCGTGAGCAAGGCGATAAGGTGTGCGCGGCGCTTGGATATGATGCTGAAACACTCAAATTCATTGCGAAAAACCAGCTCATAACGAAAGATGCGGCATTGCGCGCGGCGGCGGAGTGCTCGGCACGCGGCTCTGTTGAGGCAACGGCGCTTCTCATGGAGCTGGCGCAGGGACTTGCTGTTGATGACGGGCTGGATTTGTAGGCGATCCGAAAGGCGGCAGATTCCAACGCGCGATCGCGTTCATCTGTCGTCCTTCGCTCCGCAAACCTCGTGTAAAACATTCGTCAGGACTTGGTAACCTTTGCGCATTGCGGCGTTGCAAGGTGTCGTTCAGGCATATAATGCGCTTATGATTACAATTTATCGCACAGATGAAACAACGAACGCGCTTACGCAGCTTGAAGAAATCCAGCCGGGTTGCTGGGTGAGCGTTGTTGCGCCCACCGCCGAAGATCGCGGCTGGCTTGAGGGCGCGCTGAACATTGAGCCGGAATTCATTACCGCCATGTTCGATGACGAGGAGCGCTCTCACGTTGACTACGACGAAGATTCGCGTCATACGTTGGTCATTTTGGACTGCCCTTGCGTAGAGGACAAAGACGACAAGGTTGCCGCCGATACAACGCAGTACGACACACATCCGTTCTCGGCGCTTTTTTTGCCGGAACACCAGGTCATTGTGACGGTGGCGCTTCAGGAAAACGCGACGGTGACCTACTTTCAGGCGGGTCGTTCGCGTGAGCTCAAAACGCAGCAGCGCACGCAAATGCTGCTCCTTATGATGCTTCACGTTTCCCAAAGCTACCAGACGAACTTGCGTATTATCGACCGCCAGTTCAAGAAAAACGAGCAGAAATTGCGTGCGAGCATGCGCAATCTTGAGATGATCCGCATGTTGGGTTTGGAGAAGTCGCTGATCTACTTCTCCATTTCTTTGCGTGCCATGGAAGCCACGCTGGCGAAGATCGGCGCGGGAAAATACATCAAGATGTTCGAAGAGGATAAAGACCTGCTTGATGACGTGCGCATTGAGTTTCGCCAAGCTTCCGAAATGTGCGAAATAAGCTCGAAGCTGCTCAACGAAACCATGGATACGTTCAGCAATATCATCAATAACAGCATGAATGACGCCATGAAGCGCCTGACCATCATCACGCTCGTACTGGCTGTTCCGACCATCGTGTTTAGCTTTTACGGCATGAACGTGGACAACCTGCCATTCGTTGACTCGTGGATATGGGCGACGCTCATATCGTTGGTGCTCTGCGTTTCTGCGGGGATCATCTTCGTCAAGTGTCGGTGGTTTCGGTAGCAACGCGCGCTGCAGCGATCGTGCGATGAGTTCTGATTCCCGCTCGCTTCCTGGGGGAACGTGGTTGCAGCGGGTGTTGCGAGTGCGACAGATGCTGCGCTATCCTGCGCCTTTCCTTGAGACAAATGGGCTTTTGGTAGTAACGTTATCCTACTGCGTTGCTGTATTTTTGCCTGGTGAGGTATACTGAGCGGTCAGGAAAAGGACAATTCTCTGCGTCTTTCGGGATTTTTGGAGGCGCGGATGTTTAGGCGTTCGGGACACTTGGACAGGCGTGGAACATGCAGTTGGTCAAAGCGTCCGGGTCTTGCAAGGGCGCTCAGGTATGGTACAGGAATAGGAAACGGTTCTCTCTTATGGGTTCAATACCGCAAGGGTTTTCTTCGCAACAGGGAATAGACGGCTTGAATGCGTGCGCGCAAAGTGCGGACGTTCTTATTATTGTTCCTGCTTACAACGAGGAAGCGAACATCGAAAAAGTCGTTCGCAAGTTGGAGAGACTGCCGTATGACTATGTTGTTATCAACGATGGATCATGCGATGCTACGCCGCGCATTCTCGATGAAATCCAGGCGAATCACATCGATTTATGTCAAAACCTGGGCATTGGTGGCGCAGTTCAAACGGGATACAAATATGCTCTGAACCACGGATATCAGATTGCGGTCCAGTTCGATGGCGATGGTCAGCACGACGAATCGTGCATCGATCGCTTGATTCAGCCCATCCTTGATGGCAAAGCGGATATGACGGTTGGCTCGCGTTTTGTGGGCGAGGGCAACGCATTCAAAAGCACCGTGGCGCGGCGCGCGGGCATCACTATTCTCTCCGCGCTTATCAAGCTGATCACGGGGCAACGAATCTATGATGTGACCTCGGGTTTTCGCGCGGTGAATCAGGATGTTTTGCGCGAGTTCGTCCAGTATTATCCGCATGATTATCCGGAGCCGGAGTCGCTTTCTTGCATGATTTCTTTGGGTAAGCGCGTGCAGGAAGTCGGCGTGATTATGCATGAGCGCCAGGGCGGAACCTCTTCCATTGGCGCCAAGTCCGCTCTTTATTACATGCTCAAAGTTGGTCTGGCCATTGTCGTTCGCCCTTACGGAAGCAAGGAGCGCTAACATGCCTTCGATTCAAAGAATCATCCTGTTCATTGCAAGTGTTTGTTTCCTTATTATTGTTCTGCGCTTCATTCGCCGCCAGCATTTGTCGGTGAGCCATTCACTGCTGTGGCTTGTTTTAGGTATTGCGGGCATTGCCGCGGCACTTATCCCGTCGTGGGTGTTCGCGCTTTCGGGCCTGTTGGGGTTCGAATTGCCGGTAAACCTCATCTTTTTCGTGTGCATTTTCTTCCTGATTGTGGCGGTACTTTCCATCTCGATGGTTGCGTCTTCTCAGGCCGACATGATTCGCGGCCTTGTTCAGGACGTGTCCCTGCTTACGCAGCGCGTTGAAATGCTGGAAAGAAGGCGGAGCCTTGATGCCCCCGCGCCGGCAGGTGCGGAAGCCCCTTGCGAAGCAGCCGGAGAAGTGGTTGGCGAAGCGACCGGCGAAGACACCGCCGAATTGCCACGCTAACGGCTTCGCGACGCTGCGCCTTCGCCTGCGTCTGCGGCATCTGCTCTGCTGAGCGCATAGAGCTGCGGCAAGAACGGTATGACCAGGTATAACGCGAATATGTAGCGGTAATCGCTTACGATGGGCGCGGCAATAAGCATGGTCCCGAACAGACCGATAAGCGGCATATAGGGCGTGATAATTGCCGCCACTGAGCGTTTCTCCGCCCGATTTCCGCCTTTCCGACCAGCGATAACACTGAAAACCATGGTTGTAATTGAGAACCAAATAAGCGAACCCATTCCCAGAAGCGCGGGGAACTGCTCGCGCAGTGCGTTTGCGATGAATTGCGGCTTGTATCCCATGCCGAAAAAGTCGGTTGCGGGCACATCGTTTGCCGTGCACGTCAGGCTACCGATAAGCGTGTTGTACCCCGGTTGCCAATAGCCGTACGTTTCCATGACCCACGCGCGAATATACGTTGTCAGATTGTGCGGCAACACGTGCGCCCACACGGCAAGAAATTCCCCTTTATGGGTGTCCAGATATTCGTCGTTGAACAGCTCGTTTTGCTTGATGGGGTTCGATGTGGAGGGGTCGTAGCTTTCCGACCATTCTTCCAGGGGAAGGATGCGCTCCAAGACTTCCTGATCAGATGCGCTTATGGTGCCATCAACGCTTACGGTGGCGGCAAGCTGCTGCAGCGGAATGCCCACAGATTCCGCAAAATGGCCCTTGCTAATGGAAAACGCGCCGAAGATGGGTCCCTGCAAAACCGTCATGAATGCAACAAGCGCTACGGCAACAAGGGCTGCCGGTTTGCGAAACAACGGGCGGAAGATGATCAGGAAAACCAGCGTGAACAGCGCCAGATAATAGCCGTTATTGCGGAACAGGCTTATCAGCAAAAGTAAAACGCCCAGTTCAATCACTTGTTTTCTGGTAGGTTTCTCATCTTTGAGGTATTCGCCTAAATGGATGACAAGCAGCAGCAGCGTTGCCGCAAAAGGAATGTCTTTCCAGAGGATGATCACGTGGCTTGCGATAACCGGGCTCAAAACAATGAACGCAGTCGCACCGATTAGATACGCTTTGCGCGCCCTCGTTTTTGCAAGCCAGGCAAGGCACCATGCCAGCGCTGCCGCCACATAGGTTACCTGAAGGAACATGAACACGAAAAGCGAGATGCTTTGGCTTCCAATGAATGCTGTTACCTTGAAAACAATCCAAATAAGGAACGTATAGAAAATAGGATGCGCGTTTGTCAGACCTTCGTAGCGGTTTGTGTCGCTGTAGTATTCCTGGCCGTTGACCTGGGAAAGTATTGCGTTTGAGTCGGGGGAGCACAAGCCCGGATAATTCGAGAGCAACGCAAACAGAAACGCAACTTCAATAAATGCGAAGCAGATCAGGAACACGTTGCGCACGGAGAGCGTGCGAACGCATCCTGCTGCATCTTCGTCATGCCGTTCATCGCGGATTGAGCCTGCGAGCTTGTCCAGTGCAGCGTTTGCAAGGGCGAAGCCCGCGAAGGCAATGCCCGAGGTGCCAACGAACGCAAGGAACCAAACGGGAAACGTCAGTTGATACTGCGCGTAAGCGGGCAGCGTTGCGGCAATTCCGTATAAAACAGCAAGCACTACAAGCAGAACAACACCCTGTGAACTGGGGTTATCTTTTCGATGCGCAGGATGGTGCTGCTCTGTTTGTTTGTGGAAAATGTTCAAAGCCGTTCCTTTTATTGGCGGGGTGCAATTATGTGCTAACATGAATACGTATGTTCTTCGTATGATAATAGTTGATACGCATTCCGTGAAGAGGAGCTGTCGCCTGGCATGTGGCTTCAATTTGTGATTTCGCTCGGGCTGTTCCTGCTCATCCTGACAATTCCGGGGTTCTGTTTTTTTCGTCTGCTGAAGGCGCCTTGCCTGGAGGCACTGCTTCTTTCCCCTGTTTTTTCGGTGTCGCTCTACAGCGTGCTTGGCATTTTGTATGGCTTGCTGGGGATTTCAAGCTCGGTTGTTTCGGTGTTCGCGATACCATCGGCGCTGCTCCTTGTCGTTTCGGCTGTTAAGCTGGCGAAGGGGAGGGGCCGCTTGGCGGCATCTGAAGAGTCGCGTGAATCTGCGATTCTTGGCCGCAGCTGCGCCGACGCACGCATGGCGGCGTTTTACCTTGCGTGCGGCATTATCGCAGGTACCGTGCTGTTTTTGAAGCCGCTTGACGGTGCCGATTCTTTCATCTCAACGTATGATAACTTGTACCACTACAACGCTATTCGTGCCTTGGTTGAAAGCGGCTACTGGTCGCCACTGGATACGTCGTGCTATCTGGCGCTTCCCAGTGCTTTGAACCCCATGCCGGGGGGTACGTATCCCCTGGATGGGTATTATCCTTTGGGCTGGCACATTTTGCTGGCACTGCTCATGGAGCTTTCCGGCTGCGCATTGCCCGTGGCGGTCAACGTGGCAAACTTCGCGTTTACCGGCGTTGTTTTCCCGCTGGGCATGTATTTGCTGATGACCGCGCTGTTTAGGAAGAAAAGCACGCTGGCTGCCGGCGCGCTGTGCTCGTGCGTTTGCGCGGCATTTCCCTGGTACATGCTGCTGGAATGGCCGCTTTTTCCGAACCTTGCTGCGTTTTGCTTGATCCCAGTTCTGGCGGCGTGCTTTATTCGCTTGGCCAAGCGGCTTGCAACGCGCGTGGTGTCGGGCGAAGCTCCTGGCAAAGGCTCTGAAACACCCGTTCTGCTTGCGGGATTCCTTTCCGCTTGCATTGCGTGCGCCGCGATTCATCCTAACAGCATTTTTACGGCTGCGTTGCTGCTGGCCCCGTTTGTAGTGTGGGTGTTTGCGTGGGCGATAGGCGGGAAATACGGCGTGGTTGCGGGCATTGTGAGCGGTATTGCGGTGGGTGCGATCATCGTGATTGCCTGGGTGCTGCTTGCCAACGCCGATTCGTTCAAGTATGTGATGGACGAGGCCACCAAGGCGCGCCAGCTGCCCGAAGAAGCGTGGATGGCTGTTACCGAGTTCTCATTCATGAATAAAGCAGGTCAGCCGATTCTTTTCGTGTTTTCCCTGGTGGGCGTGGCGGCAATTCTGGCGTCGCGCGGCAATTGCTGGATTGTTGTTTCGTTTGCGCTGGTCGTTCTTGTCTACGTAGCTTCTGCTTCTTTCGAGGAAGGTCCCTTGAGGCAGATTCTTACCGGTTTTTGGTATTCCGAGCCCAAGCGCATTGGCTCTATCGCGGGATTGGCATCAATGCCGCTGGTGGCGTGTGGGTTGTCCGCACTCTACGAGTTGGTGACGGCGCTGGTGGCACGCATTTTGGGGGCGCGTGTTGGTGCGCGTCGCGCGGATGTGCGCTGTGCAAACTCGCGCCGTTTAGACTTACGCCGCGAAAGCGCTGGTCAAGTTGCTGGCATCGGTCCATCAGACGCTTGCGCGAATAACCGCGGCCGGGACAATGAATCCGATTGCCCGCCCGCAAATGGAGAAGGTGTTCGTCGGATGCGTGCCGCTCTTGCGGCTGTTTTCGCGCTGGCGTTTGTGGGCGTTGTCTTCTTTGCGCCGTATGTTCCTCCCGCGAACCAGGAGCATCTTGACCAGAGCCAGGACGTGCAGGAGTCAGATGCAACCGCGGTTAATGCTTCGGCGTTGCAGGGTATGGCGCTTTATGCCAAGATGAATTATGAAAATCCCATTTTGGATCGCGAAGAAGTTGTTTTTATCCAAAAAGTGGCGGCAACGATTGGTCTCGACCAGGCTGTTATCAACCTTCCCTACGATGGGTCGCTTATTGCGTATGGCTTGACCGGGCTCAAAGCGTACTATCTGGAGCGCTACGGGTACAACTCCGCGCACGAAACGCCCGAAAGCGTATTGATTCGCACGGATTTGAGCGAGATAAGCACCAGCGCTGATGTATTGGAAGCTGTTCAAAGCACGGGATGTCGCTATGTTTTGCTTTTGAAGCGGGATAAAGACATCGTTTACAACTTCGATGAGTCTTTGTGGCAGGGTATAAGCGGCATCGATGACACCACGCCTGGTTTCACGCCTGTTCTTTCCGAAGGGGACATGAGGCTGTATCGAATCGACGCCGCATAGACGTCATCGCAAGAACACCTTAAGCATTTTCTCGTACAGTTTGCTGGTGTAAGGCTGGTAGCGCATAGGCAAATCGAGCCATGTTTTCTTATCGACTATTGACTTGACGTGGGAAAACGCATCGAATCCGCGTTTGCCATGATATGCGCCCATGCCGGATTCTCCGACACCTCCAAAACCCATCTCGCTGGTTGCCAGGTGGATAACCACGTCGTTGATGCACCCGCCGCCATATTGCAGCTCGCGCGTAACGCGATCTTTATGTGCCGCATCGCTTGAGAACAAGTAAAGTGCCAGCGGCTTCTCTTTGCCCTTGAGGTCGGCTACTACCTGGTCAAACGAGTCGAACGTGAGAATGGGTAGAATGGGTCCGAAAATTTCCTCGCCCATAACAGCATCGCTTTCGGTAACGGCATCCATCAACGTGGGTTCAATCTGGCATGTTTCGGCATTGGTGCGCCCGCCAAAGATCACTTTGCGCTGATCCATCAGCCCGCATAAGCGCGTGAAATGCTTCTGGTTGATAATCTTGCCGTAGTCTGCGTTTGCAAGTGGATTATCGCCGAATTGGCGTTTTATCTGGGCGGATAGTTCCGCAACCAGCTGGTCGTGTACCGAACGTTCAACCAGAATATAGTCGGGCGCAACGCACGTCTGGCCGCAGTTGAGGAACTTTCCGAACACGATGCGCTTCGCCGCCAACTTGATGTTGGCGCTGGCGTCCACAATGCAAGGGCTTTTTCCGCCCAGTTCAAGTACGGCGGGTGTTAGATGCTCTGCCGCATGGCGCAGCACTTCTTTTCCAACAGCTTGGCTGCCCGTGAAGAAAATGAAATCGAATTTCTGATCAAGCAACGCCGTGTTTTCCGCGCGCCCGCCCGTAACAACGGTCACGTATTCGGGCAGGAAGCATTCCCTTACCATGGCTTCAATGACTTTGCTTGTTGCCGGTGAATAAGCACTTGGTTTCAAAATAGCGGTATTACCTGCGGCAATGGCATCGGCCAAAGGGTCAATCGTCAAAAGGAAGGGGTAGTTCCACGGACTCATGATAAGCGTGTTTCCGTAAGGAACCGCCTGCGTGAAGCTATGGGACGCGAATTGCGCGAGCGGCGTGTAAACCGTTTTGCGCTGTGCCAATTTGCGTGTGTGCTTGATCATATAAGAGATTTCCGTGAGCGCCAGTCCGCTTTCGCACATGAAGCCTTCGTAAGCGCTCTTTCCCAGGTCAGTGGTGAGCGCCGTATGAATTTCATCCTCATGTGCCTTCACGGCAGTGTAGAGTTTGCGCAGTTGCTCCAAGCGGAATTCTACGGGAATTGTTGCGCCGCTGTTGAAGAATGCACGTTGCTGTGCCACCAGGGCTTGGATTTCTTCGCTGGTCACTTTTAGCTCCAATCGGATTGGTCGGCAACTTGCTCGTAAAGGCCGGCAAGTACTTGCGCGGTCATCAGGCAAGGAACAGGATACAACGGATTCGCTTCTTTTTCCGCCGTGCGCGCCAGATGTGCGATGTCTTCGCGTTTGATGCCGCGAATCTTGTTGGGAATGTTCATGCTCTCATTAAGTTCCCTGATAGCAGCAATGAATTGCGCGGCACCTTCCGCTGGCGAATCAAGCTCGGAACACACCCCGGCGGCACAGCCCATCTCGTGGAGCTTTTTGTGCGCCGCTTCTCCATAGGCATCCAGAACATAGGGCATGATAACGGCATTCGCCAGGCCGTGCGGAACGCCGTACTGACCGCCCAGGGAATGCGCAATGGCGTGGATGTAACCCACATACGACATGGAAAACGCAATGCCCGCTTTATACGCAGCGTGCAGCATGTTTTCGCGCGCTTCGTGGTTATTGCCGTTTTCATACGCGAGCTCAATGTTATCGAAAATCAAACGGGTAGCTTGAAGTGCCAGCTCACGCGTTTGATTTGTGGTCGAGCGGCCAATGTATGCCTCCACGGCGTGCGTCAGGGCGTCCATGCCCGTGGTAGAGGTAAGGTGAGGCGGCAGCGAATACGTGAGCTGCGCGTCCAGCACGGCGTAGCGGGGAATCAGCGGAAAGCTCATAACGGCGTATTTGTGGTGCGTGTTGCTATCGGTGATAACGGCTGCCAGCGTGACTTCGCTGCCCGTGCCTGCGGTGGTGGGGATGGCAATAAGCACAGGAATACGACGCAGCACGCGCAACACGCCTTTCATTTGGCCCACGGCTTTGTTGGGATAGGCAACACGGGCGCCGACTGCCTTTGCGCAGTCCATGGACGAGCCGCCGCCAATGGCGATAATGCCGTTGCAATTGTTCTGGTGGTAGAGCGCCAGTGCTTCCTCCACGTGATTGACGGTGGGGTTGGGAAGCGTTTTGTCGTACACGGCGAAGGAAACGCCCGTCTGGCGCAGCGCTTTCTCAAGCGGTGCGGTTAGGCCGTTTTCTACAATGCCGCGGTCGGTTACAACAAGAATGCTGGTCAGACCTTCTTTTTCAAGCACGGGACCCAGGTGTGCGCAAGAATCGATGATTTCAGGTTCGCGATAGGGAAGCACGGGCAAAACAGCGCGAAAGCACAGTTGGAAGACGCGGCAGAACGCCGCTTTCAGGAAAAACATAAGGGATTTGCTCTTTCTAGTGGTTGTTCTTTTCGTTGCGAAGGGGCTTGCTTGCAGGCGCGCTTGCGGCAGCGTCCTTTAAGCTGCCGGAATTTGCGGCGGCGGGAAGGCCGGCAGATGCGGCAGCGGGTGCGAAGCCAACGTTGCCGGTGTTGCCCGTGCTGCCTGCGGAAGCGTTCGCGGCAGCAATGCCCTTGGGTTCGTGGATGGGCATATCGGCAATGACGTCAAGCCGGTTGCTGATGGCGGTCAGGCTGCGATAGAACGCCAGGCGTTCTTGTTCGGTCAAGCTGCTGTTGATCTCCTCAAGTACGGCATCAATCTTGGCGGCGATAATGCTGCTGGCTTGCGTTCCCTTTTCTGTAAGGTGGAGCGGATGGCGGTAGCGTTTCGCATTTTTATTGGAAGCTTCCAGATAGCCTTCTTTTTCCAGGTAATCCAGCGCGCGCGATACGGCGGCCGTGTCTTCTTCGCAGCGTTCGCACAACTCGGCCGCAGTCAAACTGCCTGTGGAATACAGGTAGTACAGGCACGAGATATGAATGCTTTTCAGCTGGTAGGAGGCCATTTCCTGGTTTTTGATTTTGCGAATATTGCGATTGATTCTGCCAATAAGCACGGTGAACGTTTCAAAGCGCTCTTCCACAAACAGTCCTTTCAATGTTGATAAGTCAACAAATTCTAAGTACACCATATGCGCGTTGACTTGTCAACAAGAAGGCAATTTATCTCACAATAGTTGCGCGCGTGACGCATCCGTGACGCTTGTATTCTGCAAACGAAGATCCAAATCATTTAAATCCGTTTTTTCGTTACTTCTCCTTCGATTAAGTAACGTTCATCGACCGATTGCGAAGCAAACGGCGGTTTCTTCTTTACACGTGTTACGGAAAAAAATATGATGTTACCGTTTTGGTAACACTAATATAACTTACGTAACATATGAGAGGCATGCCATGGACGTACAATCTGTTGCACAAAAGATCGAGGAGTACTGGGATGACCGCGCATCTTCCTTCGATAAAGAGCACGATACGGAAGATTTGAGCGCCTGGAAAACTGAGCTTTCCTACTTGCTGGGCTACGATCGCACTAAAAATGTGTTGGATATTGGCACGGGTTCGGGTTTTATCGCAAACATGACTTCATCGCTGGGATTCCCTACAGCGGGTGTAGATATTTCTGCGGGTATGATGAAAAACGGCGTTCGCCATGCAGAAACCCAAGGCGTTGGCACATTCTTTCTCAAGGTCCCCGCAGTTGAACTGCCATTTATGGATGCTTCGGTGGACAACATTACGAACTGCCGTCTTATCTGGACCATGGTCGCCTCTGACGAGATGGTAAACGAATGGAAGCGCATTTTACGTCCAGGCGGTCGCGTATTTAACTTCAACCGCCTTGATCCGGTGGATGGTCTGAAGCGCAAAGACGGCGACGTGTTCGATTACGGCGATAAAGCGGTGGGAACTGCGTTGGACAACGTGTGCGCCTCCACGGCCGAGCTCATTGATCTATTCGAGCGCAATGGCTTCGAAGATGTCCATGTAGAGATGCTGTCTGGCCTGACGCTCCCCGAATTCGCTGCTCAAGAGTGGTTCCAGGACTGGTATGTGCTGTGCGCCACTAAGCCGATGACGGCGCGTCATCGCGGAGAAGTGGGCATGGCTGCTTATTGGGACGATGCTGCTCATCGCTACGATGCCGGCCACATGATTGGGAATATTACTGCCTGGCAAAACGTGCTGCGCGGCTTCGTGGGGCCCAATGCAAAGGCGAAGATCATCGATGTTGCTACAGGCACCGGTATGATTGCGTGCACATTGGGCGAGTGCGGATACCAAGACATCACAGGAATCGACCTGTCCGAGCAAATGATGCGCGTGGCAATGGATCGCGCGGCTGAGAAGAATCTTTCTATCCCCTTCATCTACGGCAACGCTATGGAACTTCCGTGTCCCGATTGCGCAGTGGATGTTGTGGTGAGCTGCCGCTTGCTGTGGACGTTGAGCGAGCCGAAAGCAGCTCTTGCGGAATGGTTGCGCGTATTGAAGCCCGGTGGTCGCATTGTTGCCATCAACGAATTCGAGGGCGATTCCATCAACTGTACCAACATGGAAAACTACTGCGACAGCACTGCCAATGAACAGTTCCCTTGGGCATGTGCGAGCAAAGAGCAAATGATTCGCGAGGCGCAAGAAGTTGGCTTCAAAAACGCTCGCTTTGAGTCTATGCCAGGTTGTCGCTTGGAAAGCAGCGACCGCGAAAATTGGTGCGCGCTTATTGCGGAGAAGCCTGAAAAAAACGTTCATCAGGCATTTTAGTGGCATCAACGCTCCAAAGGGGAGCTTTGATAAAAGTTTAAGGAGAAAATCGTGAAAAAACAAACGGTAAAGAGGAAGTGGGCAAAGATCGCAGCCGTTGTTGCTTCTGCGGCTCTTGCTTGCTGCATGTTAGGCGCTTGCACCAGCAGCTCGGACTCGTCATCGGCCTCCGCCGGGTCTGCACAAGGCGAAAAGGTGCTGCGTATTGCCTTTCCGTCCACGCTAACCACGCTTGATGTAACCGATGGCGATGGTGCCACCATGCTGAAAGAAGTGGGTGGTGTTATTGAAACGCTGGTCAACGTGGACTCCGATTTCCAGCTGCAGCCCGCTTTGGCTACTTCGTGGCAGCGCGATGACGCTAACACCTGGACTATCCAACTGCGCCAGGGCGTTAAATTCCACGACGGCACTGATTTCAACGCCGATGCTGTGAAGTGGTGCTTCGATCGCTCTCTGGCAGAAAACCCCAGCTTTGCTTCGTACACCCATATTCAGTCAACCGAAGTGGTGGACGCCTATACGGTAAAGATTGTCACCTCGGTTGCTTCTGGCGAGCTTCCCGAGGCGCTGACCAATGTTTCCACTGCTGTTATCGCTCCTTCTTCGGTGGACTCTACTGGCAAGTTCGTGAAACCGGTGGGCACGGGCTACTTCCAGTTCGAGAGTTTCGATGCTGCAACGGGCACGTTTGACGGTGTTGTGTTCGATGGCTATTGGGGCGGCAAGCAGGACAGCTCCATTACTAAACGCCACGTTGTGTCCATGTCCGATGCGAATACGCGCTCCATGGCTGTGCTCAACAACGAGATTGACATTGCTACCGACATTCCGTTCTCTGACCTTAAGACCATGAAGGACAGCAAGGATGTTGAGGTTAAGCAGTTTGACACCGCTCGTACGTACTTCTACACGTTCAACACCAACAAGAGCTACTTGAGTGACGTTACTGTCCGCAAAGCCTTGCTGCAGTCTTTGAATCTGGATGAGATTGTCAACAATGGTCTGATGGGCGTTGGCTCGGTGCCCAACGGCGCATTCATGGACGATGTCCCTTGGAATAACCCCAACGTGACGAAGTATCCTTACGACGTTGAGGCTGCGAAAAAGGCTCTTGACGAGGCCGGTTTTGTTGACGCTGATGGAGATGGCTTCCGCGAGTACAACGGAGAAAAGGTCAAACTCATCATTACCACGGGTTCACGCCGTCCAGGCAACCCCATTATCGCTCAGGCCACAAACGGCTTCTTCACCCAGATTGGTGTTGACTCCGAAGTGCAGGTTCTGGCTGGCAGCGCTATGAACGAGGCGTTGACCAGCGGTGCGTGGGATTTGAATCTGTCCTCTGCTGCAACATGCTACATTCCTTCGGCTTCTTACTACTTGACCCAGTATTACGAAAGCGGCTCCACGAACATGCAGCGCGCGGGCTTTGTTGATTCCGCTTTGGATGCTGCGATTGCCGAATGCACCGACTTGACGGCTGGCGATGCGAAGAACGAAGCCAGCAAGAAGGCTCAGGTCTTGGCTGCCGACGATGCCGTTGTGTATACCGTGGCGAACTACGGCGCTGTTTTCGGTCTGAATCCCAAGATCACGGGCTTCAGCTATAGCGCGGCTGTTCATGACTTTATTGTGCCTTACACCACTGATATCGCCGACTAATCTATCTGTACGAAAACAAGCAGGCGAGGGGGCGGTATTGCGTCCCTTCCGCCTGCGCTTTATCTGAAAAGCAAGGACCGTAATGGGAAAATATCTTGTTCGAAGGGTTCTTACGATTATCATCGTGCTTTGGGCGGTGGCAACGCTCACCTTCCTGCTGGTGCATGTTTCACCGGGCGATGTGGCGGAACTCATCATCATTCAAACATACGGCGAAGAAGCGGTTAGCCCGGAAAACCTTCAGGCAATGTCGCAAAAATTCGACTTGGATCGCCCCTTTATCGTGCAGTACGCCGATTGGCTGGGGGGCGTTTTCTCGGGAGACTTCGGCACTTCGTATAAGTACAACGCGCCTGTTTCCGACATGTTGGCGGCGCGCCTTCCCAATACGGTGTACCTTGGTTCTGTCGCGCTTCTTATCTCTATTGCGCTGGGCATACCGTTCGGCATTATCAGCGCGATTCATCGTAACGGCATTATTGATCATATCACTCGTCTTATCACGTTGTTTCTGTCTTCTTTTCCAGGTTTCTGGGTGGGTCTTATGCTGGTAGTGGTGTTCTCCATTCAGCTGAAAATGTTTCCCACCAGCGGAATGAACCAGATCAACAGCGTGGTGTTGCCCGCTGTCACGCTTTCCATTGGCACTACGGCGTCCATTACGCGCATGATGCGCACCAGCATGCTGGACGTTTTGGGACAGGAATACATCACGGTGGCGCGCGCGAAAGGTCTTACGCGCCACAAGGTTATTTTCACCCATGCGCTGCGCAATGCGTTGCCGCCTATTATTACTGTGATTGCGCTTTCCGTCGGTCATATTTTGGGCGGCTCCGTTGTTGTCGAGACGATTTTCGCATGGCCCGGGGTGGGGGATTTGTTCAATAATGCCGTTCTTGCAAAAGACACGCCCATGATGGAAGGATGCGTTATTTTGATTGCGTTCGGCTATGCGTTCGCAAACCTGGTATCAGATATTATCTACGCTTGCATTGACCCTCGCGTTAAGAGCGGCCTGCAGTCTTCAGCATCGGTAGCGTGATTGTCATGCATTCCATTTTGAGATTTTTCACCGACCTGAACCGCAAGAACACCACGCTGATTGTGGGCGGTATTATGGTTGCCGTCCTTATTGTTGTTGCGGTGTTCGCTCCTTTGCTGGAAGGGCACGATCCTACGTATATGCAAACGGCGAATCAGTTCATAGCGCCTTGCGCTGAGTATCCTTTTGGCACCGATAACCTGGGACGTTGCATTTTGTGTCGCGTTATTGAAGGTGCACGTATCTCCTTGGTAACGGCAACGCTCGTTGTTTTGTTCGGTGCGGTGCTGGGAAGCGCCATTGGCCTGATTGCAGGTTTTGCCGGCGGCAAGGTGGACGGTTTCCTTATGCGTGTGACCGATATCTTCCTGGCGTTTCCTACCATCGTTTTTGCGCTGGCGGTCTCTGCGGTTTTGGGAACGGGAACCATCAACCTTATTATTGCGCTGATGTGCATCCACTGGACGCGTTACGCGCGTTTAGTTCGTGGCGAGATCGTGCTGCTTCGCAACGAGGAATTCATTGAATCGGCACGCGCTATTGGCAACTCATCCTTCAAGATTGCCACGAAGTACCTGCTGCCCTCTGTTGCCTCTAAGATTATCGTCATGATGTCGCTGGACTTGGGCTCGGTTATTTTGTTCTGCTCGTCTTTGAGCTTCTTGGGCCTGGGCGCGCAGCCGCCTTCACCCGACTGGGGCGCCATGATCAGCGATGGTCGTGATTATCTGCGCTTTGCGCCTTGGATGTCGTTCTTCCCTGGTTTTGCCATTGCTGTGAGCGCTGTTGGATTCAACCTGTTCGGCGACGGCATTCGGGATCTGACCGACCCGCGCATGCGCGAGCATGCAGTAACGGAGTAGTATCATGTCTTTGTTTCGTAGTAGATTGGATACCGCGCGCAACGCGGACTCTAAAGCGGTCAAGGGCAGCAAAGATGCTTTCAAAGCACTGCTGGATAATGAGCCCAATTGGCAACCTGACCAGCCAATACTTTCACTTAAAGAGTTGAATGTGAGTTTTCTTGTCGGCCGCAAGCTGGTGCATATCGTGCGCGACTTGAGCTTGGATATCATGCCCAAGTCGGTAGTTTGCATTGTAGGCGAAACGGGTTGCGGTAAGTCCGTTACCGCAACGGCAGCGCTTCACTTGCTGCCCGATAACGCTCGCGTGAGCGGATCGGTGCTGTTCAAGGGCGTGGAAGTGAGCGGCCTGTCCGATGATGAGTTTCGTCACTTGCGCGGCTCAAGCGTTATGAATATTCCCCAGAACCCGAACACGTCCTTAAATCCGCTTATGCGCGTAGGGCCCCAGGTGGCAGAATGTGCCCAGGCTAAAGAGGCGCTTCGGGAAGAAGGGGAAAGCCGTAAGCAGCGCAAAGAAGGCATTCGCGCGGAAGTGGTTCGGCTTTTCGACAGTTTGAAGCTTCCCCAGCCTGAAAACACGTATCGGCGCTATCCGTCGGAGCTTTCAGGTGGCATGAATCAGCGCGTGCTTATTTCCATGGGCGCCATTACCCACCCCGACCTGCTGATTGTCGATGAGCCCACAAAGGCCATCGACTGGTCGCTGCGCCGCAATGTGCTGGAAATGCTTCAGGGGCTCAAAGATGATACGTCGTGCGCAATGATGTGCATCACGCACGATATTCCGTTTGCACGGCTCATTGCCGATCAGGTTGCTGTGATGTACGCGGGACGTATTGTGGAAGTCGGGCCTGGTCAAGATGTACTTTCGCGGCCGATCCATCCGTATACTAGGGGTCTTTTAAACTCGCTGCCCGAAAACGGCTTTAAGGCAATGGACGGATTTATGCCTTCTTTCGATGAGTTGCCCGAAGGCTGTTCTTTTTGGCCGCGTTGCCCCTATGCGGATGAAGCGTGTAAAGCGGGCTTGCCACCTGCGCATGCAGTAGGGGAACGCACTGCATGGTGTCACCACCCGTTGAGCGAAGGAGGTGCTCAATGAGCGCACTGCTTGAGGTGAAAGACGTTTGCAAGAGTTTTGCTTCCGGATTTTGGGGCAACGAGAAAACACTTGCTGTCAATCAGGTGAACCTTACCTTGGAAAAAGGGCAGCTGTACGGCCTTATTGGCGGCAGCGGAAGCGGGAAAACCACACTTTCCCGCATGATTATGGGGTTCGTGAAGCCCGATTTTGGTGAGATTTTGTATAACGGAAAAAGCTTGTTGGGGCTCACGAAGGCACAATGGCGCCCGTTGCGCAAAGATGTTCAGATGATTTTCCAGAACCCCCAAAAGGCGTTCAATCCGCGTTTTTCCGTATACGAGTGTTGTGCCGAGCCTATCAGGCTTTATGGACTTGCTTCGAGTTCTCAGGAAGAGCAGAAGATAGTCTACGAGATGCTTGATTCTGTGGGAATTACGCGCGACCAAATGAACAAGTACCCTCATGAGATTAGTGGCGGTCAAGCGCAGCGCGTTGCTATTGTCCGTGCGCTGGCGTTGCGTCCGAAACTGCTCATTTGCGATGAGCCGACGTCAATGTTGGACGTGTCTGTTCAAGCACAGATTATTGATCTTCTTAAGCGGGTGAACAGGGAATATAACTGCGCTATGCTCTTTATTTCCCATGATCTTGATGTGGTGCGTCATCTGTGCCAGAGCGTGTCCGTTATGGAACGCGGTGTGGTGGTGGACAGCGGGCTCACTGAAGAAGTTTTTGCTCATCCCGAAAGCGAGTTTACGAAGAACTTAATTCGCGCCGCCCTGTAGTGGGGTGGCACATGCGGGCGTTGGGCGATCCTTGGGCGTTGGCAACCGCGTTTTATGCGCTTGCCAGGGCGCGAATGCGGTAGCGCACGCCCAGTTCATCGCAAATCTTTTGACATGCCGCTTCTTCTTCGTGGCTGATGGTGGTATCAACGGTGGTCATTACCACGTTGGGAACGTATTTGCGCACTTCACGCGCGAAATCAAGCATAGCGTAGAAAGATTGCTCGCCGAATTCGCTGCGCACATTTTCCTGGTATTTCTCTGCCGTAGGGGCATTCAGGCTGATGGACACGGTGTCGATGATGCCTTCGAACTCGGGACAAATGTCGCGCTTGTTGATAAGGCATCCTTGTCCGTTTGTGTTGATGCGTGTTGGCGGGTGATAGCGGCGCTTCACTTCGGCCGCAACCTGCTTGAGTACGTCAAAAGCGCAGGTCGGCTCGCCGTAGCCGCAAAACACTACTTCGTTGTAGCGGCTCATGTCCTGTTCGTCGAATGCGGCCATGACCTCGGTGAAATCCGGTTCGTGATCAAGCCATAAAACGTTGCTGGCTCCGTTGCCGTCGCTGCCTACGCCGCTTGCCTTGCGCCGAATACAAAACGTGCAGCCGCAGCTGCATCGATTCGTCAGATTAACATAAAGCCCCTGATAAACGGGGTAAACGATAGTTTGCGATGTTTTGTTTTCCATGGTCTTGCCGCTCTGTGAAACCGTTCTGTCGTTCAATTCTTTTCGCCGCGATTTGCTTCCGTTGCATCCTTCTGGCTGCCACAGGAAGTCACGTCGGCGAATCTGCAACTATTACTTGCAGATGTCGCCCACGCCGTTTAGGATAACGCGTGGCTTGAACGGATATTGTGCCACGGTTTCCAAGGTGGATACGCCGGAAAGCACTAAAGCGGTTTCCATACCGGCCTCAATGCCACCCACCATATCGGTATCCATGCGGTCGCCAATCATCACGGAGTCTGCAGAGTGAACGCCCAGAATTTCCAATCCCGTGCGCATCATCAGGGGATTTGGCTTGCCTACAAAGTACGCATTCACACCCGTTGCAACTTCGATGCTTGCCACCAGTGCTTTGCATGCAGGTTTGAAGCCGCCCTCAATGGGACCGGTGATGTCGGAGTTCGTAGCAATAAGTCCGGCTCCCTTGTTCACCAGGTTCATGGCGTTCTTGATGTGCTCAAAGCGGAAGTCGTCGGTTTCGCCCACCACCACGTAGTCCGGATCAACGTCGTTGTACGTAATGCCTTCGTCGTAGAGCGCGTTATGCAGGCCGTGATCGCCAATGATGTACGCGCTGCATCCGGGCTTTTGCGAGGACAAGAAACGCGCGGTGGCCAACGCGCTGGTGTAGAAGTGCTCGGGTTCAACGTCAATGCCCATGCGGTGGAGCTTCATATGCAGCTCAAGCGGGGTTTTGTCGGAGGCATTCGTTAGGAACAGGTAATGTTTCCCCTGCTTTTTGAACCATGCAACCAGCTCGGCGGCTCCGGGGAGTGCTCTGTTGCCGTGGTAGATCACGCCGTCCATGTCGCAGATGAAACCGCTTTTCGTGCGGATATCTGCCAGCGCCTCTTCTTTTTGCGTGTTAAGTTTTGCCTGCTCAGCGCAGGTTACGCAGACAGCTTCGACTGCGGTGGCGCCTGCCGCGCCTGCGCTTGCTGCACCTTGGCCAAGCTCGTTGGCCTTGGATGCAGCTTCGGCGGCGGTTTTGATTCCCGTTTTTGTTTTCTCTTGCGTCATGTAATCTTCTTTCACGTTTATCTGATTAGCCGAAACGTCCAGAAACGTAGTCGGCGGTTCGTTCGTCTTGAGGATAGTTGAAAAGCTGGCCCGTGGGGGCAAATTCCACCAAATCGCCCAAAAGGAAGAACGCCGCGAAATCGGAAACGCGCACGGCCTGCTGCATGTTGTGCGTAACCATGATTACGGTGTACTTCTCTTTCAGTTCGCCTACCAGCTCTTCGATCTGCCCCGTTGAAATGGGGTCCAAAGCGCTCGTGGATTCGTCAAGCAACAGCACTTGCGGCTTGACTGCCAGGGCACGCGCAATACACAAACGTTGCTGCTGGCCGCCGGATAGGCCTAAAGCGCTCTTCTTCAGGCGATCTTTTACTTCGTTCCACAGCGCCGCGCCGCGCAGCGACTCTTCAACAATGGCATCCAGCTGCTCTTTATTGCGGATTCCGTGGACCTTGGGGCCGTATGCCACGTTCTCGTAGATGCTCATGGGGAAGGGATTGGCCTTTTGGAACACCATGCCCACGTTCTTACGCAGTGCGGTGACATCGACTTTCGGGCCATAGATATCCTGTCCGTTGAACAGTACCTGGCCTTCAATGCGCACGCTTTCTACCAGGTCTTGCATGCGATTGAGCGTTTTCAAAAACGTTGATTTGCCGCATCCGGAAGGGCCGATGAGTGCGGTTACCTGGTTGGCCGGAATGTTGATATTAATGTCATGCAGCGCATGGTGGGCGCCATACCACAAGTTCAGGTTCGATATTTCGAAGCTGGTCGGCAGGCCGTTTATTGCGGATGCTGCGGGTGCGCTGGTTGCGGTCGCAACGGTCGCAGCGGGTGTCGTTGCGGCAGGTTCTGCGGTCATAGTGGCTGCATTGGTAGTGCTGGTCATACTAGTTCTCCTTATGCTTAAGTTTGGAAGATGCCAAGTTGGCGGCAAGATTCAAAAGAAGGGTGAGCACCATGAGGATGGTTGCTACTGAAAACGCCACGTCAAGTTCGCCGCGCTCTGTTGCGTATACGTACAGGGCCACGGTCAGCGTTGCGCTGGAAGACTGCAGTGCGGTCATGAAGCTGTTCAGGATCAGTCCAAAACCAGCCGTGTACAGCAGGGCGGCGGATTCGCCTACAATGCGTCCAACAGCCAGAATGCAGCCGGTTGCAATACCGTTCATGGCGTTGGGCAACACGACAGTGCGCACCATGTGCCATTTGCCACTTCCCAGGGCAAGCGAGCCTTCGCGGTAGGAATCGGGAATGGTCTTCAGGCTTTCAAGCGTATTGCTGATAATGGTGGGCAAAACCATAACTACCAGGGTCAAACCACCTGCCAAAACACCCGCCTGCAAGCCAAGCAGCTGAATGAAGAACAGCATACCTACCAGGCCGAAGATAACGGAAGGAATGCCGGTTAGCGTTTCAACGGCAAAGCCGATAACGCGAACCAAGCGCCTGTTCGTGGCATATTCGTTCAGATAAACTGCCGCGCACACACCCAGGGGAATTACGATGACCATTGCCACCAGCACAATGTAGAGTGTGTTCAGGATGTTCGGCAAAATGCCAATGGTGTCGTGCACGTAGCTTGTTTGCGTGGTAAGCAGTTCAGCGGTGATGCCCGGAACGCCGCGGTAGAAAATGTAGCCGATGATTAGCGCCAACACCACGCATACGGCAATGCCGCTTCCGTAGACCAAACCGCGCAGGATAACGTCTTTCGCGTGACGTGCCGGGGAAATTCTGTCTTCCGTCTGGTCGAATGCGGCGGCTTTCTCGCGCGCGTTCTTCGCGGAGGCAAGCTGGGCCGCTTGTGCTGCCTGCGCGATTTTGTCGCTAGCGTTATTCACGCCGTTTGCAGCTTTTTGCAGCGGCAGGGGGGACGCAACGCTTCCGCCTGCGCCTGCTGCGGCTTGTTGGAATTCTTGTTGCATTAGTCTTCCTTTCGGCGGGTGATCAGGTTAAGCACCACGTTGACCAGCACAATGAACACGAACAGCACCAATCCAATGGAGAACAGCGCTTCGCGGTGCAGGCTTCCGTACGATGCGTAGGACATTTCGCTGACAATGGCGGTGGTCAAGAAACGAACCGAACCGAAGAGGTCGGGCATGTTCGCCACGTTGCCCGCCACCATGATAATGGCCATGGCCTCGCCTAGCGCACGGCCCACGCCTTGGATAACGGCGGTTGCAATGCCGCTGCGCGCAGCGTGCAGCGAGACTTTGAAGTACGTCTCGGTTTTCGTGGCACCCAGTGCCAACGAACCTTCTTCGTACTCTTTCGGAACGGCATCAAGCGCGGTGGAGGAGACGTTGACGATGTAGGGTAAAATCATGATGGTTAGCACCAAAATCGCAGCGAGCAACGTAGCGCCGCTGGAAAGGCTGAACGCGTGTTGAATGGCGGGAACCAGCACGATCATACCAACAAGGCCGTAGACGACTGAGGGGATGCCTGCAAGCAGTTCAACGGCGCTGCGGATAACGCGCCCTGATTTCTTTCCTGCATACTTCGACAAAAACATGGCAGTGAACAGGCCCAGTGGCAGGCCAATAACAAGCGCGCCCAGGGTACCGTACACGCTGGTCAAAATGAAGGGCAAAATGCCATATTGCTCTTTGCCGGGATTCCAAACCTGTCCCAGCAGGAAGTTGACGGGGCCGATTTCCGCAATAGCGGGAATTCCCGATGCTATCAGGTAGGCGGTAATACCCACCACGAAAGCCACGGAGAGCATGCCGCAGGCGAAAAACACGCCGTTGAACACGACCTCGACGAATTCTTTTGGTTTCATGTTGTGCATTCTCCTTGTGTTGCAACTATTTGCCGCGGGCTAATTGCTTGCATGTTCGTGCTTCGCGTTATTACGCACGTGCCCGGGCTCAAGAAAAAGCCGGATGCTTGCATCACGTTCGATGCTCGCATCCGGCTTCGGTCAGTGGGTGACTAAGCGGCGGTCGGTACGGCGCCAGCTTCGCGGATGAGCGATGCAGCATCCTTGCTGGTGGCGAATTCAATGAACGCCTGAGCAGCGGGGGAGAGCTGAGCGTCTTCCGAGACGATGAAGTTGAACGGACGCTGGATTTTGTAGCTGCCGTCAAGAACTGTAGCTTCGGAGCAAGCCACGCCATCGATGGTGACAGCCTTCACGCCAGCCTTGCCTTCAACGGAGGACAGAGAAGCGTAGCCGATAGCGTTCTTGGAGCTGGATACAGCGGTGATAACAGCACCGGTAGAGGTGAGTTCCTGATCAAGCTTGCAGGAATCCTTCGTGCCGGTAATGGACTCGAAACCATCGCGGGTACCAGAGCCGTTCTCACGACCGATGCAGGAAATCTCCAGGTCAGAGCCGCCTACTTCGCTCCAGTTCGTGATTTTGCCGGTGAAGATGTCGCTCACTTGCTGCAGGCTCAAGTTGCTTACGCCCGAATCGGCATTCACGATAATGGCAATGCCGTCAAGCGCTACGGTAATGGACTTCAGGCCGGTCTCGGAATCCTTCAGCGCACGGGAGGACAGGCCCACATCGCAGCTCTTGTTCTTGGCGCTTTCAATGCCGGTGCCTGAACCCGTTGCATCGTAGGTAATGGTCACGCCGCTATTGTCGCCCATGAAGGCCTCGGAAAGCGTACCGATTACTTTCTCCATGGAGGTCGAGCCGTTCGTGGAGATGGTGCCCGAAAGCGCGCTCGTGGATCCCTGGGCAGATGCGCTGTCCGAAGTGCTCGCGTTCGAGCTTCCGCAGCCTGCCAGCGAGGCTGCAAGCAGGGCGCATGCTGCGGCGCCTGCAAAAATCTTGCCAATACGATTGAATTTCATGACATTCCTTTCAATATTTCGACGTATGTCGTGCACGTGTCTGTGCCTCGTGCTCTCTTTTTCGGTCCTCTTTTTTGACCTGAAGCTATTGAAACGCCGTCTTGAAAAGAACATGTCAG
>CAKUOV010000020.1 GCA_934670115.1 uncultured Eggerthellaceae bacterium | reverse complement strand
TGGGGTAATTTGACAACAAACGGCGTTACGAGCGCTCGTTGTTGGAAGCAAGGTAGAGCAACGCGTTGCAGATGCATGCGGCAATGTTGGAGCCGCCTTTGCGTCCGCGCGCCACAATGTAGGGGACGTCGGTGCGGCTCAAAATGAGCTCTTTGGACTCCACCACGTTCACGAAGCCAACGGGCACGCCTACGATGAGCGCCGGAGTGACCATGGAGCCTTCTTCAAGCATCTCGTACAGGCGGATAAGGGCGGTCGGTGCATTGCCCACGGCGTAGATCAGGGGTTTTCCCAGCGCCGCGCCGCGCTCCATGCACACGGCGGAGCGCGTGATGCCGCGCTCTTTCGCCTCGGCGGCAACATCGGGGTCAGCCATGAAGTTCAGTACTTCGCCACCGAAACGCCCCAGCACGCGTTTGTTGATGCCGGCTTTCGCCATGTTCGTGTCCGTCACAATGCTCACGCCCGACTTCAGCGCTTCAACGGTGCGCGACACGGCATGCTCGGAAAAGCACAGGTTGTCGGCGTAATCGAAGTCGGCGCTGGTGTGAATGCAGCGTTTGATAACCAGCTCGTTTTCCGGATCAAGAACGCGATTTCCCAGCTCAGAGGTAATAATCTCAAAACTGCGCGTCTCAATATCGGCCGGCTTTACAAACTGAATCTCGTCTAATGGGTTGCTCATAGCCCCTCCTTAACAATGCGATAAATAGTGTCCATATCCAGCGATTCGCGCACGGTTTGCGCCAGCTGGTCGTATTGGCGATTCTTGTAAGCGCGGAAGCTTTCGGTGGGGAAGCCGTTCGTGGTAAGCCCGCGCGCTTCGCACAGCATGCGCGCCAGTTCAAACGGGAAGCTGCCTTCCTCCATCAGGCCGTGGCAGTACGTGCCCATAACGTTGCCACATACGCAACCGTCCTGCGCGCCGGGGCGGCCGTCTTCGTATTCCAGCGTGGCGAAGGGTACAGCGCCGCTGCCTTCTTCGATGGTGGAAACTCCCATGTGAATCTCGTAACCGTCAAGCGTTGTACCTGATAGCGGAGTTAAAACGCCGCCGAACGTGCCCGTGGTAGCTTTCACGCGCGTGCGCGTCTTTGCGCCTTGGAATACGGTATGCACGGGAAGCAGTCCCAGGCCTTCTGCCGTGCCGCCGCCTTCCGTGTTATCGGGATCGGCAATGGAGCGTCCCAGGATCTGATAGCCGCCGCACACGCCCAACACGGGGCGTCCCGTTGCGGCATATGCGCGAATTGCCTGGTCCAGACCAACTTTGCGCACCCAGGCCAAGTCGCCCATAGTATTTTTCGAGCCGGGCACCACTAAAAAGTCCGGCGCGCCAAGCTGCTCGGGCTTGTAAACGTAGCGCACGGCAACACCGGGGAAGCGTCCCAGCGGATTGAAGTCGGTGAAGTTCGAGATGTGCGGAAGCCCAATAACGGCAACGTCAACCATGCCGGCAGTGGGCGCGGTGGCGCTCAGGCGGCCGGAAAGCGAGTCTTCGTCATCGATGTCCACGTGCATGTAGGGAATGACGCCTACCACGGGGGTGTCGGTCAGGTTTTCCAGCATATCCAGGCCGTTTTCCAGCAGCGATACGTCACCGCGGAAGCGATTGATCACGGTGCCTTTCACCATGGCCTGCTCTTCAGGCTCCAGCAGCTTGATGGTTCCGTACAGGCTGGCGAACACGCCGCCGCGGTCGATGTCGCCCACCAAGATGATAGGAGCGCCTGCCATGGCGGCCATGCCGCAGTTCACGAAGTCGTTTTGCTTCAGGTTGATTTCAGCGGGGCTGCCGGCGCCTTCCAGCACAATGATGTCGTTTTGCTCTGCCAGCGTATCGTATGCCTGCTTGATGGTGGGGCGCAGCTGGTCTTTGAATGCGTAGTAATCGCGCGCGGGCATGTCGCCGCGCACTTCGCCCAGCACAATGACCTGGCTGCCGGTATCGCCCGTGGGTTTAAGCAGCACGGGGTTCATAAGCACCGAAGGCTCAATGCCCGCTGCTTCGGCCTGCATGACTTGCGCGCGGCCCATCTCCAGCCCTTCGGCGGTAATGTAGCTGTTCAGAGCCATGTTTTGGCTTTTGAAGGGTGCGACTTTGTAGCCGTCTTGCGCAAAAATGCGGCACAGCGCCGCAGCGACAAAGCTTTTGCCGGCGTCGGAAGTGGTGCCCAGCACCATAATGGCTTTTGCTGTCATGCGATTTCCTTTCCCTTTCATGCGTTTCCCTTTATGGTAACGCTGTTTCGCGTTCCTGGTTCTAATTTCTCAGTTTAGAGAAGCTGTAGCGGCAGCTTCTCTGTTGAGCTTGCGGGCATCATCGTGCGCTCGTTATTGCTTACGAAAGCGTTGCTTGCTTGCCGCCCTGCTAACACTCGTGGTTCCGCTGTTTCCGCTGTTCAAGCACGGCATCGATAGCTTGCAGCAACCGTACGTTTTCCTCATGCGAGCGCACGGCAATGCGATACCATCCCTGGTCCAGGTTGTGATAGTTCGCACAATCGCGTACCAGCACGCCTTGTTTGCGCATTTGCTGCACGAACGTGGGCGCGTCGGGCTGCTCTGCCACGTGGAATAGCAGGAAGTTCGCGGTGCCCCAGCTGGCAATGCCGCGCTCTTTCAGCGCCGCTTTCAGAAACGCTCGCTCTTCGCGTGTGATGGCGCGCACCTGCTCTACGTATTCGGTGCAGCCCAGCGCCGCAATGCCCGCCGCCTGTGCCAAATTCGACACACTCCAAGGCTGACCTGCTGCACGCATTGCTTCGATGAGCGCGTTGTTGCTGGTCAGCGCGTAGCCCAGGCGAATGCCCGGTATGCCGTAGAGCTTCGTGAACGCTTTCAGCACCACCAGATTCGGGTAGTGCTCAAGCCAGGGAACCACGCTGATTTCCTGCGGGTCGTCCAAGAAGCCCACGAAGCACTCATCCACCAGAAGCGTGGTGTTGCATTGCGTGCACTTTTCCAGGATGCGCTCCATCAGCTCATGCGAAACGGTTGCGCCCGAGGGATTGTTCGGCTGGCAAATCACCGCCAAGTCGGTTTCGGGGGTGATGAAGTTGGCGAAGTCATCGCGCACCGCGAAGTCGTATTGTTCGGAAAGCGGATAGAAATCCAGCGCGGCATTCATGGTTGCCAGTGCTTGCTCGTATTCCGCAAACGTGGGCGCACAAACCAGTGCGCGATGCAGCTTTACCGCTGCTACCAGGCGAAAGAGCAAATCCGAGCTGCCATTCCCGCAAAGAATGCAACGCTCGTCTACGTTATCGTGCGCAGCCAGCGCGCGTACCAGGTCGCGGCAAAGCGGGTCGGGGTAGTTGGCAACGTCATCCAGTGCAGCGCAAACTGCTTCGCGCACTTCGGCGGGTACGCCCAACGGCGCGATGTTCGCCGAAAAATCAAGCGGACGCGTGCCGTATTCCTCCTGGAAGCCCTTGATGTCGCCTCCGTGTTCAAGCATGTGGAAAACCCCTTCCTTCAAATACGCTCTCAAGCGCTTCTGCTCAATCCCTGCGAGCTTGGCGCTAGGCAATTCCAGAAACAAGCAAGCGAATGACCAGCGCTAATGCGCACGCAATGCTTGCCGCTGCGAACATCAGCTTATGGCTGGTCGCAATATCGGCTGGCACAATGGCACGGGTTGCATCGCCCACGCTCTCCTTGTGGGCGACCTTGCCGAAGTACACCGCGTCGCCCAGCAGTGCCACACCCAGCGCACCCGCAACCGCGCTTTCGCACTGACCCGAATTCGGGGACGTGCTTTTCTTGCGATCGCGTGCCCAGATGCGAGCGGCGCGTGCGGGGCTGCAGCCAGGCACGAAGATGGCTGCAGCGCACAGCAGCAAGCCGGTGATGCGCGCGGGAATGAAATTCGCCACGTCATCAAGCAACGCTGCGGCGCGCCCGAAATCAAGGTACTTCTCGTTTTTGTATCCAAGCATGCTGTCCATGGTGTTGATGGCTTTGTAAAGCATCGCCAGCGGTGCTGCGCCCAACGCGAAATAAATCAGCGGGGCAATGGAGCCGTCGCTCGTGTTTTCCGCAATGGTTTCCACGGCAGCTTTCGTGCAACCTTCGGCCGTGAGCTCGGTGGTGTCGCGTCCCACGATCATACCTACTTCGCGACGCGCTTTTTCCAGATCGTCATTCTGAAGTGCCTGGTAGACGGGCAGGCTGGCATCGGCCAGGCAGCGCGTAGCCATAATCTGGTAGAACCAAAATGCCTGTAGTACCAGGAAAACTGCCGGGTGAATGAGCCATGCCACCACGGAAATTGCCAGCGTGGGCACAAACGCGGTAGCGCACACGGCAGCAACCAGGATGCGTCCAGCGCGGCGCAGCTTCGCAGGGTCGTTTTCGGCGCGTGCACGCAACGGCGGCTCAAGTTTCGCAATGAGCTTGCCCAGCAGGATAGCGGGGCAGATGGCGGCGAAATGCTCGCCGAACAGCAAATCGGCAACGTAGCCCACAACAAGCGCTACGCTTACGCAGAAGGCAACGCTCATTGGACACCCTGCGCTTCCGTGCTGCTTGATGGCTCGTTTGCGGCGTTTTGCTCGGGGCGTGGCGCTTCTTCCGCGCCGCCCGTCTCGTTTTTGTAAGCGGCTGCCGCTTCCACGAAACCGCGTGCGAGTTTTTGGCAATTCGGCAGGTAGAAGTGGGGAAATCCCGCAAAAAGACGGTCTTCCAACACACAGCAATCCCACTGCTTGCCCGTGTATTTCGCGGCATGGCACGCTTGCCCGTTATGCGAGCTGTCGAAGTAATGGAACTCGTGCGCGCGCAATGTGTCGCCCGCATCAAGCCCCATGCCGCGTTCGGAAGCGGTGAGTTCAATGTAGCCAAAGCGGGAAAGCTTGCCCGTGTAATGCACTTCACCAGGGATAACGCCTGCCATGGGGCAAGTGTGCCCCTCGATATCGGTCAGGTTTTCTTGCAAGTACATAAAGCCGCCGCATTCCGCAAACAGCGGCATGCCCGCCGTGTGACGTTCGCGTAGCTGGCGTGCCAGTGCTTCATTTTCCGCCAAGGCAGCGGCATGCAGCTCGGGGTAGCCGCCACCCAGGTAAACGCCGCATGTGCCAATGGGTAGGGTATCTCCCGCCAGCGGCGAGAAAAACGCCAGTTCGGCGCCAAGTTTACGCAGCAGTTCCAGGCTTTCTTCGTAATAGAAGCAGAAGGCCTCGTCTTGCGCCACAGCGATAATCGGTTTATCTGCAGTTGCGGCCGTCACGAGCGAGGGTTCATATTCTAGCGCCGGTGCCTGCTGCGCCACGGTAAGCAGCGCATCAATGTCGATGGTTTCTTCTAACGTGTCCGCCACAGCATCAATGCGTTTTTGCAGGTCATCCACTTCGTTTGCGGTAACCAAGCCCAGGTGGCGGCTCTCTAGCGCGAATTCGGGCTTGTTCGGCACGTATCCCAACACGGGAATGCCGCATTCTTTTTCAATAGCGGGCGCCAAAAGCGCTGCCAAGCCTTTCGTGCAGCGGTTGATGATAACGCCCGCCACGCTGTTGGGCTGGCGGTATTCGATAATGCCTTTCAGCGATGCAACCAGCGTAAGCGATGCGCCCCGACCATCGGCGATAAGGATCACCGGCGTGTTCGTGGTCTGCGCAACGTGGTAAGCGCTTGCCGTTACCGTGGTGCCGCCCAGGCCATCGTAGTAGCCCATGACGCCTTCTAGAACGGCAATGCGCTGCGCAGCCGCCGCGTTGTGCGAGGCGGCCTCTTCGTGCACGGCCGTCGCGCCTTGTGAAGCGGTGGCTTCTGGGTTGGCAACTTCTGCGCAAACGGCGCTTCTACCAGTGCTTTTGCCTGTGCCATCTGCATGGGCGTCTGAGTGGTTACCCGCAAGTGCGCTTTCAGCCAGCAGCGTGCGTACCTGGTCTTCTGTGGAGAAGTACAAATCCAGGTTGCGGCACGGCGTGTTCAGCACCGAACGGTGGAACATGGGGTCAATGTAGTCGGGGCCGCATTTGTACGCGTGCACGTTTGCGCGGCGCCGATCAAGGCAGCGTAAGATGCCGCTCGTCACGGTTGTTTTTCCCGAGCCGCTGGATGCGGCGGCGAATAAAACGCGAGGAAGCTGTGCTAACATGCGGCGCTCGCCCCTTCGCTTGCTGTGGCGCGAGTGCTGGCGGCATCAGCGGCATCGGCGACGGACGCAGCGGCGGTATCTGCCTCAGCACCGGCGGCAACACTGGCGGCGCAGCTGCCTTCCGCACTCATGATATACACGGGATTTTCAGCCGTCATCAGGTGATATGGACCCGCTTTGCGGTCGCGCGAGATATTCGCTTGCACGATCTCCACGTTCGTGAGTCCGAGCTCTTTGAAACTTTGCAGTGCAGCTCCGATGGTTTCCAGCGTAATGGCGGTTACCACGAAGCGAACTTGCGGGTTTTTCTCGAGCGCCACTTGTATGATGCGCGTTAAATTTCCGCCCGAACCGCCAATGAACACGCGATCGGGGGCAGGCAGCGGCTCCAGCGCTTCGGGGGCCTTGCCAGCCACAATGCGCAAGTTGCACGCACCCATGCGTTCCTTGTTCTGCGCCATGAGTTCCAGTGCGGGTTCGTTGCGTTCTATTGCAATGACCTGGCCTTCCGTTACAGCGAACGCCATTTCAAGGGACACAGAACCCGTGCCGGCACCCACATCCCACACGGTATGCTGCGGCTCCAGGTGCAGTTTGCATACGGAAAGCTCGCGCACTTCTTCTTTTGTCATGGGGGCGTCGCCGCGCTGGAAATCGCCGTCGGCAAAACTTGGCGCGTTGTAGCGACGGTGCAGAGGAGCGTCGTTTTCCACCAGCATGACCGCCAGATCCAAGAACTCCTGTTGCGCCAGCTCGCTGGCGGTGCCGCTAACAATGCGCTCATCGGGGTAGCTTAAACGCTCGCCCGCATAAACGCGCACGTGACCCAGCCCGCGTTCGCAGAGCTCTTGGCAAATCTCATGCACTTTCGCGTTGCCGCCCGTAAGCGCAAACGTAACGGCGTGGCTTTGCACGGCGCCCACCACGTTGCAGCTGCGTCCGTGGGCAGATACTAAATGAGCGTTCTGCCAGGGCTTTTTCAGCTTCGCGCAGAAATAAACGGGAGAAGATATGCCCGGCAGTGCTTCAACATTGCAATCGGCAAGCAGGTCGTACAGGCCCGCCGCGCCGCTGTAGAAACCTTGATCGCCCGAAAGCAGCACGCTGATAGTGGCGGCAGTGCTTTCGTGGATTGCTTGCGCGATGTCGCTTGACTTGATCATGATCAAGCGCTCGCCTTCGAACTGGGGGAAGGCGTCAACCAAACGACGCGCACCAATAACCAGCTGGCTTTCTTCCACGGCGCGCTGTGCTCCCAAGGTGAGCGTGTCGGGGTTTCCCATGCCGATTCCCACCAAATAAACTTTCTTCATTCGTTTGCTCCTTGGGCTGATAAGGCTCAGATTTCAGTGTTTGCGAAGGCGCGCGGCAATTCCGCAGGGTCGCTCAGCGCTTCAAATGCTTCTTCGACCGACATGCCATCTTCTTCAACGGGACGCGCAACAACTACAACGGTCGCGCCGTGCGCGCGTGCCGCCGCAAGCTTTTCGGGGTAGCCGCCTGCGGTTCCCGACTCTTTTGTGACCAGGGTTTTTATGTCGAAACGCTCAATTACGTCTTCGTTTTCCCGCTGAGAGAACGGCCCGCGACCCGCCAGGATATGCTCAT
The DNA here is from genome assembly GCA_934670115.1 of uncultured Eggerthellaceae bacterium. Lineage (GTDB taxonomy): Bacteria > Actinomycetota > Coriobacteriia > Coriobacteriales > Eggerthellaceae > CAKUOV01. The sequence goes on along the minus strand of CAKUOV010000020.1, from coordinate 32,766 downwards.
CGGGCAACCCCATGCCGCGTGCTTTTTCGAGCGATGCTTCATCGTCAAGCACGCGTGCTACTAAACGTTCCCGATAACGGGGAAGCGCCTGGTAAACGGCGAGTTCCTTGGCGCCTGTCGTGGAGAGCACGGCACCTTCCGCGGGAATCAGAGCAACAGCCTCCGCAAGCGTGGGCGCCACCAGGCAACCCTGCACATCGCCTAAGGGTCGCAGCACGCGCAGATACGGTTTTCCTGCAAGCGCTGCCGCTTCGCGCACATGCCCGCTGATGCTTTGCGCATACGGGTGCGTGGCATCAACAACAGCATCGAAATCGCCCATGAACTGGACTTTTTCCTCTTGGGTGAGTGCTCCTTGGTGAAACGAAACCAAAGGGCTGTCCACAAAGAAGTCTTTCAGGCCGCGCTCGGTAGCAACGCTCACGCACACGGATACGCCCGTATCCGCCAAGAGTTGCGTGAGCTCGCGCCCTTCGGACGTGCCCCCGAAAATCAGTATGTTCGATGCTTTTGCCACGGTATTTCCGCTTAGTGCCTTTCTTGCCATGCCTTGACGTCTTGAGCTGTTTACTTGCACTCGATGTCGCTTGAGCCCGCAGTATCGTCTTCTTGCCACATTTGCGCTGCACTTGCGCCGCGCAACGCCTTGTTCGCTTGCGTCCCGCGCGTCTTGCAGCTCGCAATCACTCACGTGCTTCGTGCGCTCTATCAGGCGTTACTGCTCGTTTTTATTCCACTGCTTCTTTTTCTGGTAACCACGCGGCGTAACCATCTTTCCGTCGATGATTGTTGTGGTCCTGTTGCCCACGAACGCCGTACAGAACATGTCAGCGGGGAAGTCGCGCAGTTCCTCCAGCGTTCCCGTCCAGGTTTCTTCGCCGGGACGGCCAATGTTGCGCACTACGCCGCAAATAATGTCGGCGCCCTTGCCGTTGGCCAGCAAGATATCGCAGGCTTTCTGCAGGTAATCGGTGCGACGATGGCTTGCCGGGTTGTACAGTGCAATGCAGAAATCGGCGCCGGCTGCCGCCGCTAAACGCTGCTCGATAAGCTCCCAGGGGGTAAGCAAGTCGGACAGGGAAATAACGCAGAAGTCGTGGGTCAAAGGCGCGCCCAGGCGCGATGCGCCGCTTAGAGCTGCGGTAATGCCCGGCACCACGTGAATCTTGACGGGTGCGAATTCGTGTGCCAACTCGTAGCACAGACCCGCCATGCCGTAAACGCCTGCATCGCCGCTGCATACCATGGCAACGTGCTTGCCGTCGGCTGCCATTTCCAACGCGGCACGGCAGCGATCGATTTCCTTGGTCATGGGCGTGGTGAATACGGGGGTGTCTGGCGCCACTTTCTTTGCCAGGTCAACGTAAACGTGGTATCCGCACAGTACTTCTGCGTTGCGCAGCGTGGCAACGGCTTCTTGCGACATGAATGCTTCATCGCCTGGTCCCAAGCCCACAATGGTGAGCTGGCCTTTTTGCGAGTCCGGCGTGAAAATGGATTCGTAAATGTCGGCGTTCAAGCCTTCTTCAAGACCCGTGGTGCTAATGGCTTTTTCTTCATCGAACGTGGCAGCCATGGTGTCTGCCACGGCGCCCAAAGCGCCCATTGCGCAGGTCTGTTCGGACATTTGCGACACAAGCTCTCGTATAGCTTTCAGGCGCGCGCTTTCTGCGTCTTCGATGCGCATCTCGCCTGACTGCTTTGACAAGCGGCGCTTTCCTTGCAATGCAGCCTGCGTGTTAGACGTGGGAAGACTTGCAACATCCCAGTTCAAATGCGGGTTCTTCAAAGCAATGGCAAACGTGATGCCGTTGATGACCGTCTTGTGGGTCAAAAGCTGTTCGCCTGCGGCCACGGCAGCGCGCTCGCATACGCAGGACGTTCCGGTAACGCCCGATACGAAATCCGATGCCGAGAAATCGCCTTCTTGATTGTTGAGCACAGCGGCTTCAAACGTCACAAACGGAAGGTTGCGGTTCTTCGCGAACTCAATCAAGCCGGGTTCTTCTGCTTTCAAATCAATGCTTGCCACGCAGCAAAGCGACGCGGGGTGAATGCCCGCTTCTTCCAGGAACAGTGCCGCGCTTTCTTCAATGCGCTCAGCCGTTGTGCCCTTGCGGCAACCCACGCCCAGCACCGCAACGGGTACGATAACGTCTAGGTCGGCCACGGTGTCAACGCGACAACCAACATGGAAGCGCGGACGCCCATCGTCTTTGAATACGGTGTGAATCGGAATAATTTCCACGCCTTGGGGCGCCTCGCCATCAATGGGGAAGGCGGTGGCGCACTCGACCGTTTCTCCTCTGAGCAGGGCTGCCGTGATAAGCTTGATGCCAGCGGTTTCGGGCACCAGCAAGTTTTGCGATGCTGCCCAGCTGTCCACGGCAAACACGCCGTTCACATCCGATGCGGTGGTGATAACCAGGTTCGCGCCGCAGAAATCGCTCAGCATGCGCGCCAAGTTGTTCGCGCCGCCCAGGTGTCCCGAAAGCAGCGGAATGCAGTTTTGGCCCATTTCATCGAGCACAATAACAGCGGGATCGTCTTTCTTGCTTTGAATCAAGGGGGCTATCGTGCGCACGGCAATGCCGGTGGCACCAATGAATACCAGCGCGTCAGCCACTTCAAACTTCTCGCGAGCCCATTTCATGTGGCTCACTTTTTTCGGGCCAAAACCGTAAGTGACACTGGTGTTTTGGCCGCGTTGCTCCAACCCTTGCGCTAAGTGCTTCGCTAAGGTCAGCCCTTTTTCGGTGAAGGCGATGAAGGCGATATCCATAAGAGGGAGCTCCTTTTCCTTTACTTTTGTCCGCGCATTGTGCGCTTGGTGCTTCGTGTTGCGTAATGCTTCGTGTGTTTCGTGCCGTTTCCGGTTGCCGTGCGGCCCTTGCGGTGCGGCCCCCTTCGGGTTAGCCCCGCGCGTCCCGTCGCGCCCGCCCGCCTGCTATTCCGCGTGACTGGACTTGCTTGCCTGGCGGAATTCGGTGGTGAAGGTGGGGTCGTACAGCTTCGAGCGCTCATAGGTGCTGTTCAGGAAGCCGCCGACGCACACCAGCGCCGTCTTCGTAATGTTGTTTTCCTTTGCTGTTTGCGCCAGCGTGCCCACGGTGCAGTGGAATACCTTCTCGTCGGGCCACGTTGCTTTATACACCAGTGCGGCGGGCGTGTCCTTCGTGTAAGCACCGCCGGCAATCAGCTCGCCTTCCAGCTTGTCCAAAAGACCGGTGGAAAGGAAGATGACCATAGAGCAGCCGTGGCTTGCCATCTTGCGCATTGCTTCGCCCTCGGGAACGGGGGTGCGACCTTCCATGCGCGTGATAATCACGCTCTGCGAAACGGAAGGCAGCGTGTATTCCGCTTTCAGGGCCGAAGCCGCGCCGCAGAAACTTGAAACGCCCGGCGTGTAATCGTATTCAATGCCGTCTTCGTCCAGGATGTCCATTTGCTCGCGGATGGCGCCGAACAAGCAGGGGTCGCCCGTGTGCAGGCGAACGGTGGTCTTGCCTTCTTTTTCCGCAGCGCGCATGACTTCAATGACTTCCTCGAGCGTCATGGTGGCGCTGTTGTAAATGGCGCATTCGGGTTGCGCGTAGTCAAGCAGGGCGGGGTTGACCAGGCTGCCTGCGTAAATAATGACGTCGGCCTTGCGCAGCATGTCTGCGCCACGTACGGTGATCAAATCGGCAGCGCCGCTGCCAGCTCCCACGAAATGAATCATTGTTCCTCTTTCCGTTTCCAATCGTCCATTAATCGTTTTGCGTTATCGGTGCAGGCCAAAAGCCCTGTTTTATTCGAGAAGATAACGGCACCCATATCCATCTTGTCGCCCGCGCGATGCTCCAGCTGATGCTGGATGGCGCGCGCCAAGCGGTCGAGCACCTGATTTTTCACGCCGGCAGATTCTACCACGTCAAGGCAGGCATCGGTTGTCATACAGTCGAAGATGTCCAAGACGGTCTGTTGACTTGCGCCCGCTGCTGCGGCATGTGCGGCGAAAATCTCGCGACGGCAGTCCGCCATGCGGGAGTGGGTGTCCATAACGCCGCCCGCCACTTTAACGAGCTTACCAATGTGACCTACCAGCAACAGTTGCTCAAAGCCTTCTTCGGCTGCTTGATCAAGCGTGAAGCCAATGAAGTTTGCGCAGCTCACAACAGGGATATCCGCGGGAAGCCCCATGGTTTCCAGGAATGCTTGCCCGTAGTTGCCCGGAACAACAATCAAGCGCTTGCCGCCGTTCGCGGCGCGCACGTGAATCTCGACTTTCAGCGCGTCCTGCAGCGCTTTCAGGCTGCGCGGCTCCACAATGCCCGACGTGCCCAGAATCGAGATGCCGCCCACAATGCCAAGCGAGGGGTTGAACGTTTTGCGACCGATCTCTGCGCCTTCCGGCACTTCAACCACCACGTTGAATCCGCCCAGGTAGCCCGCCTCAAGGGCAGCGTCTTCAAGAGCGGCGCGAATCATGGCGCGCGGGCCGGAGTTGATGGCAGCGTTGCCAACGGGCTGGTCAAGACCGGGGCAGGTCACGCGGCCTACGCCGATGCCGCCGTCAATGGAAATGTCCTGGTCGCACAAGGTGACAAAGGCGCAGACGCGCGTGCCGTTTGTTACGTCGTAGTCGTCGCCGGCGTCTTTGATGATGGTTGCGCGCGCGGTTGCGCCGGTTGCGTGCGCGGTGCTCGGGGTGCTCGGGGCGTCCGCGCCTGCCGCCGCGCCTGATGCCGTGCCCGCAGCCGCGAGCGATGCTGCAACCGATGCCGCGGCGCTCGCGCTGTCGCAGCGGTGCACCTCTTCGGGCTGTACGGTCACGGTAACGCCCGCGGGTGTGAGCACAGAGACGCTTTCAGGTGCTGTGCCGCGCAAAAGCAGCTCAGCGGCCGCCTTTGCGGCAAGCGCCGCGCACGTTCCCGTGGTGTAGCCGCGACGTAAGCGTTCTCCGTTCGATGTCACGTATTCTTCGAATGCCATGCGCTAAAGCCCCTCTACGTGCGAAACCGAAAGGCCTTGCGTTGCATCGATAATGCGTTTTCCCTGTTCATGGGCATAACGAAGCAGCTCGGCGTTGCTTTCGTTCATGGGATGCTCTGCCACATCGCAGCAGATTACCGCATTTGCCCGCGCCAGCAGCTCTTTCGCTTGCTCGAGCGACTCATCACTTGCGGGGTAGAACGCGGGGCTTGAAACAATGTTGTTTGACAAGTCGCGCGCCAGAGCGTAATCAACGTCGTTGTCGAACAGCACGCCCGCCGCAAAGGGAACGGATGCACGCTGGAGCAGGCGAAACGTTGCTGCGCCCGTGCCAGCTCCCGCAATAACGAACACACGCGGCTTACCCGGGGTGGGGGAGAGCTCCACGCTGCCGAACAGCGGGTTGTAATTTCCGTTGTCAAGCGAATACAGCTCGTGGATGGTCTCGCGCGTGAAGATATCCTGCGGCGCGCCGTAGCGTAAAATGCGATCGCCTTTGACGCACATGATGGTATCAGAGATCTTTTGCGCCAGGTCAAGCTCGTGCAGCGACATGATAACGGCAATGCCTTGAGCCTTCGCCAGGTTGCGCAGCAAGCCCAAAAGCTCCAGCTTGTAATGGACGTCCAAAAACGAGGTGGGTTCGTCCAGCACAATGATGTTGGGCTGTTGGCAAATGGCGCGCGCAAGCAGCACACGCTGGCGCTGGCCATCGCTGATTTGGGTGAAGTCCTTGTCGGCGATTTCCGTGACGTTGACCAGGTCCATGGATTCTTCCACCACGCGATGATCATCGTCTGACAGGATGCCTAAGCGCCCCGTGTAGGGGTAGCGTCCCGTTTCCACCACATCGCGGCAGGTCATAAGCTCAGTGGACAGGCGCCCGGTAAGCACAACGGACATTTTCGTGGACAAGTCCTTCGGCGACATCTTATGCAGGTCGTTCTCGCCAATGAACACGGTGCCGCCCACGGGTTCCAGGTACTTCGCGATGGACTTCAGGATGGTCGATTTGCCGGCGCCGTTCGGGCCGATAAGCGTGAGCATTTCGCCTTGGTGCAGCTTGATTTCAATGTCGCTGATCAGGGGCACGCCTTCGTAACCAACTGTCAAGTTGTTCGTGTGAAGAGCGCAGATCTCGGCGCCCATGTTTGCCGTGCTGCTTTGTTGGCTGCCCTGCACGCTGACGCCCGCCACGCCACTTGAAAGGAGCGCAGGCATGACTTCTTCCTGCGGGGCTTTTTCCGTATGCATCAGGGCCATTTATACCACCTTCTTCTTGCGCTGCAACATGACCGCAATAACAACGGGTGCGCCGAAGACGGCGGTAACAGCGCTGATAGAAAGCTCGGTGGGGGCGAAGATGGTACGTGCAATCAAGTCGCAACCCAGGCAGAAAATGGCGCCGCCCAAGAAGCACGCGGGGATAACCGTAAGCGGCTTGGCGGTTTTCAGGAAGCTTTTGATCAGGTGCGGCACGGCAATGCCTACAAACGATACGGGGCCGGCGAATGCGGTAACCGTTGCCGCCAGCAAGCTGGACAGCAAGATAAGGGTCACGCGGAAGACCTTCACGTTCACGCCCATGCTTTGGCTGTAGCTTTCGCCCAGCTGATAGGCGCTAATGGGCTTGCTCAGGCCGAACGTAAGCACCGATGCCACGGCAATTACGGCAATGATAACGCTCACGTCGTTCCAGCCAATGCCCGAGAAGCTGCCCACGGACCAGTCGTGCAGGTTCGCGATGTTCTGATCGCTGGCGAACGTGATGAAAAATTCCGTGATGGCGGAGCAGATGTAGCCAATCATAACGCCTGCTACCACCAAGATGCCCATGGAGCTTACGCGCCGCGAAATGGCCAGCACGAATGCCATGGATAACATGGCGCCAATGAATGCCGCCACAATGAGTGCCCAGGAACCCAGCACCAGGCCCTGGCCCATTCCGACAATCATCACAATGGCTACGACAAGTTTAGCGCCCGATGAGATGCCTAAGATGTACGGGCCGGCAATGGGGTTATTGAAGAACGTCTGAAGCAGGAAGCCGGAAAGCGCCAGGCCACCGCCCAGCACCGTTGCGGCAATAATGCGCGGCAGGCGGATTTGCCAGACCACTTTGTATTCAACGGTTAAATCGTTGCCAGTGCCTTGCCCGCCGTTGAACAGGATGGATGCCAAGTCGTCAACGGGAATCGCAATGCTTCCAATGCAAATGTTCAAAACCAGAAGAATCAGCAAAAGCGCGATGAGCGCTGCGAACACAACGATAACACGCAAGCGACGGCTCTTCTGCGCTTTCGATAGCGGCGCGGGGGTATAGGGGACCGTATGCTTTGCTGCGCCGGCGGCGTTGGCGCTGGTCGCGCCTGCAGCGCCGGCAGCACTTGTGGCGCGACCGGCTTCCGCGCCCGCGGCTGCTGCACCGGCGGCACTGCCCGCTTCTGCAGCCCTGATAGTTTCTTTTTCGCTTTTCTCATTCAACATGGATATGATTCGTCTCCTAGTTCAATCGATAAGCGAAATCGAGCACTTCGGCGCTCTCATCAGTGAAAATGGTGTGCAAGTTCGATACGATGACGCCCGTTTCAACCATTTGCTGGTACATGTTCTTGTCGGTGCACCATACGTTTCCGTTTTCGACCGACTTGAATTCCGCCAGAAGGGGATTCTTTGCAATCAGCTGATCAACCGAGCTTACGCCGCCGTCAATGGTGGCATTGTAGATAAGGATGTCGGCGTCTTTCGCCTGCGCGTAGAACGTTTCCATCTCCATGTTCACGGTGGAAGTTGCAGCGTCTTCGCCGCCCAGGTCGGTGAAGATGTACGTGCCGCCGGCCATCTCAATCATGCGCGTCACGTAATCGCCCGGCTTGCGCACCACAGCGGCGCCGTTCGAGTTAATGTAGAAAAATGCCACGGTTTTGCCCGTTGCTTTTTCGTTTTCCAGCGCTTTGACCAGGCTTTCCTGTTCTTCAAATACGCTTTGGGCCACGTCTTCCTTGTTCAGCAGCGCGCCATAGAGCTTGACCCACTCCGTGCGTCCAAGCGGCTCGGTTTCCAGGCTGGACTTCTCAATGAGCACAGTGCAGCCCAGGTCGGTCAGGCGTTCCTTTACCGTGGGGGAGTGATCGATCATGGTCGATTCAATGGCCAGGGGGCAGCCGGTGGACAAGATAAGCTCGTAGTCGGGCTCGCGGTACTTGCCGCCATATTTGATGGCGCCCGAAGCGATTGCTTGGGAAGCACGCTCAACATACAGGCCGTCGGCGGTAACGCCGGAAAGCGATACGGTATCAAGCGCGTCCAGCGCGTCAAACAGGCAGAACGTGTCCGTCGCCACCAGGTACAAGTTGTCAAGCGGCTGCTGCAGCACCTTGATGTCGGAAGCCAGGCCATCGGGTGCGGTTGCGCCTTCGGGCACTATCAGAAAGCGCTGGTTGCCCTCGATGCAGACCAGCTTGTAGCCCCCTTCGTAGTAATCCACCGTGAAGCCTTTTGCGTAATGCAGTTCAAGGGAGCTTTCCGGTTCCCAGCCGCACCCTATGTCGGTGTTGTGGAAGCCTTCGCCGTTGTTGGCTTGCGAGCAGCCGGAAAGAAGACCCAGGGTAAGGGCGCAGGTCGCAGCGATGAGCGCGATGCGTTTAGCGAAGGTTGCAGTCTTGCTGGATTTCACCGCTGCCGTTGTTGCGACTTCGGCTGTTTCGGAAGCTCCAGCTGTCATGTTGTGCGCCGTGGGGGCGTAGATGCGCTTCATGGACCTACGCTGCCTTTGCGCCAGAGGCATCGAACGTGATGGTGTAATCAATCAAGTGAGGCATGGCCATAGCGGTAGTTTCCGCTTGCACTTCGAGTGGCGCGTCAAGCGATGCTACCGGGATTTCAAATGTGGATTTGCCCGAAGTCGAGGTCGGACGGTATTCGTTGTCGTTGACAACCATAAGGTCGTAGCTCGAGCTGCTCCACGTGATGGTTGCCGTCATGCCGTTAGCGTCAACGGTAACGGTTGCAGGGGATTCAATGGTTGCCTTGCCCGAACCGCCCTCAAGCGTTGTGGGCACTTTGTACGTTCCTGTTTCTTGGATAACGCCGTTTTCGACGGCGACCGGTTCTTGTTTTGCGCCGCAGCCGGCAAGCAAGCACAGAGACAAAACAAGAGCGCTTATAACGCTCAAAACTACCGTAATCTTCTTCATAAAATCCTCCCCCTGGTGGGCATCCCGATTTGTTTCGCAAGCGGCTTTGCGGATGCTGCGCATGGAGTGTCCTGCGCGCGAATCTTCGTGCAAATCAACCGCTTACCTTCTGCGCTTTTATTCGCGCAGAAGGGGATTGCCCATCCGCGCAAATCCGGCGCGTACCTTGGCGCGTTTCGGCATGGTGATCTGACTTTACGACCGCTGAGCAGCCGTTTCACAGTGGCGGGACCGTGCAGGATTTTCGCCTGCTTCCCCAAGTCCGAAATGCTAACTGCACAGTTTAGCATATTTGCTTTTTCGCATATGCGGCAGCGCGCTATCTACATGCCTTTGCCCAGGTCTGCTTGCCATTCTCTTACGTTTGTACATGGGATGTAAACTGTTGTCGGATGCACCGCGAAACAGGCAGGTGTGTTACGGTATATTTGGATGTGCAGAATAATGTTGCGCCAGGAAAATAAGCGCAGTGGTAAGGGGAAGATGTGGTTCAGTCGGAACGCGATTTTCAGCGTCAATGGGAAACAATGCGGCAGCTTATTGGGGCCGAGGCGCAAGGAAAGCGTCCGCAGGTGATGAACTCCACGCGCACCCTTTTCGGTATCAAGAGCCATGTGGAAGAAGTGATGGAAGCGGTTGCCGCCGAAGATCTTGCGCGCGCGAAAGAGCGCATTGCGCAGGAGCGCGCTGAACGGGAACACATCGATTGTTGACAAATTACCCCACCTTTTGTCAACAATTCGCGCGATGCAGTCCAGGCTGCACCTTTTCCAATTGTTGACAAATTACTCCGACGGCGTCAAGCGGTCATCACAGCGGCCTTCGCCAATTCCACGTTGAGCATCTCCGCCGGCGTGTGCCAGTCCGGGGTCTCGCGGAGGTCTGCCATTCATGAGGTTCTGCATCCGCGCGGCGTAGTCCGGGTTGTGCCTTTTCTTGACGCGATGTCGCCCAACGATGTGGGCGGCATGATAAAAACGACCCACTTTTCGGTGGATTTTCTTCTTTGCAATCGTCAAAAACCAACGTTTTCCCAGTTCATAAAAAAGTAAGCCATGGCAAACCCACAGAAAAGTGGGTCGTTTCTATCAGAGCGGGAAGCGCCACCACTTTTCAGCGATTTCGGGGCGCCCGCCGGCAAGGGCTCGCCTCACGACTCCGCTTGGATAATGCTTCTTCTTGCTTGGAGCTCACTCAACTTATCCAAAGCGTCGCAGTTCGGCTCGACCCTTGCCGGCAGACGCCCTTGGGGACGTGCACGTTGGCGAATGCGCGTCAAAAAGCCTCGCCATCTTCCATCATTCCGGTCTCAAGCAATCGAAAAAGTGTTTTTCTGGCTGAATCGGGGTCGTGTTGTTGAAAAAACGTGCTGTAATTCGAAGTTGAGGTAGGTTGGAAGTAGGTCAAAATTTATTTTTGATTCGCTATCTCAATATGATTCAATTGGGAATAGTTTTGAGCTGGTATTTTGCGAAAAGGTTTTTCCGTGAATGATCGATTTACTGGGAAAAGCCTCGATTTATCTTTTTGACCTACTTCCAACTTGCTATAACTTCGAATTTGGGAGTCATTTTTCAACAACATGAATGGGTGAAGGCTCAATTCGTGATGAAACGCGATAAATCTCTGTTACTTTTGGTCCTGACCGGCGAAATTGTTGACAAAAGGTGGGGTAGTTTGTCAACAAAAAAGCGCGACGGACAGTGAGTCCATCGCGCTTTTGGGAGTTCGCTCTGCGGGAGCCCTCGGCAGCTTGCTTTGCGGGTGCCTTCAGCGATTCGCTCTGCGGGAGCTAATCGGGGCGCCTGCTGCACATGAGAAGGTGCGCTATTCAGCAGCGACTTCTTCTTCGTGTGCTTCTTCGCGGAATGCTTTCTCGACAGCTTCCAAAATGGGATCAAGAGCACCGTTGATGGCATATTCCTCGATCTTGCCCGTGTCGCACAACTGTGCAACGCTGGGGTCAATCGGGAGCGTGGCAACAGCGGGAATGCTGTACTTTTCGGCCACGGCTGCGCCCTGAGGCTCGCCGAAGATGTGATGCTCCTTGCCGCACTCGTCGCACTTGAAGTACGCCATGTTCTCAACCAGGCCAACTACGGGAACGCCCACGGAACCAGCCAGGTTCACAGCCTTGCCCACGATCATGGCAACAAGCTCCTGAGGTGCGGAAACGGTGACAATGCCATCGACCGGCAGGCTCTGGAACACGGTCAGGAACACGTCGGAAGTTCCCGGAGGCATGTCAACGAACATGTAGTCGATGTCGCCCCAGCATACTTCGTTCCAGAACTGGCTGATAATGCCCGAAACCACGGGACCGCGCCATGCAACAGGGGTATCCTCTTGCGGGAGCAGCAGGTTTACGGACATGACCTTGATGCCGCTTTCGGTTTCGGCAGGAATCAGCCCGTCTTCGCAAGCGCTCATCTTGCCGCCCGTTACACCAAAGGTGCGGGGGATGGAAGGACCGGTTACGTCGGCGTCCAGGATGCCCACTTTGTAACCGCGCTTGTTCATCTCGGAAGCCAGCATGGAGCAAACGCTGGATTTGCCCACGCCGCCTTTACCGGAAACAACGCCGATGACCTTCTTGATGTTGGACTTTTTGTTTTGCGCCATGAAGCGAGGGCCGGCCTCGCGTTCGCCGCAGCCCTCTTCGCCGCAGCTGCTGCAATGTCCACTGCATTCAGACATTGATTCCTCTTTCTCTCGTGAAGTGGCAACTCGGGTAGCACTCGAAGTGTGTCACTGCTAAAAATTTACCTTTCGCATCATACCATATGGAAAGAATGCTTTGCGAAAGCTTCTGTGTGCGGTTACTATAACGTCATGCAATTATAAGAGCGAATCTAACACGGAAGGTGCGTCGCAGTCGCGCTTTGGGCACGCACCAAAGGGGCGCACTGGATGGGCGGATGAAGATTTGCGAGAACGCCGGGGAGCCCCGGCGGAGAAGCGCTAGGGCCCGGCGGGAAACGGTCGGGAGGCCCGGCGGGAAAGCCGTTGGACCAGCCGCCGCGCAAGCAGTTGGAACTAGCCGATGCGAGAAGGAGGCCGGGAACGGCTGACGTATAAGTGCCAGGAAGAACCGGCAAGCCGATTGCCGGAAAGTACGACAAGCCGATGAAAGAGCCGACAGGAAAGAGGACAACATGCTGTTTGCAGACATCACTTTGATTGACGAGAACTTCGAATGTAAGGAACATCAGTGGGTTGGCGTGCGCGGTGACCGCATTGAGTACGTGGGCGATTGCGCGCCCGAAAACGCTGCTGACTTCGGCGAAGTGTACGAAGGTGCAGGTCGCCTGCTTATGCCGGCGCTCTACAACCTGCACGCGCATGCTCCCATGACGCTTCTGCGCGGCTACGCGGAAAACCTGCCGCTTCAGGCATGGCTGAACGACATGGTGTGGCCGTTTGAAGCGAAGATGACGCCCGAGGATAATTACTGGGCAACGCTTCTGTCCTGCGCGGAGATGGCGCGCTACGGCTGCGTTTCCTTCTCTGATATGTATTACCACACGCCCGAGCGCGCACGTGCCGTAGTCCAGGCGGGCATGAAGGCGAACCTGTGCACGAGTCCGATTGCGTTCGAGCCCAAGGACATTTCCGAATTCCCGTGCTTCGCCGAAATGGAAGATGGCGTTGCGAATCACAATGGCGAAGCGAACGGCCGCATCAAATTCGAGGCATGCGTGCACGCGGAGTACACGAACAACGACGTGACCTGCAAAAGCGTTGTGGAATGGGCGAAGAAAAACGGCGTTGGCATGCAGATCCATCTGGCGGAAACGGCATCGGAAGTGCAGGATTGCAAGGATCGTCACAACGGCATGACGCCTGCTCAGTGGTTCGATTCGCTGGGTGCGTTCGATGTTCCCATGACGGCGGCGCATTGCGTGTGGCTAAGCGACGATGACATTGCGCTTTTGGCGAAGAAAGGCGTTTCTGTGGCGCTGAATCCAGCATCGAATATGAAGCTGGCCAGCGGTTTTGCTCCCATCGCCGAGATGCTGGACGCAGGTGTGAACGTATGCTTGGGCACCGATGGCATGGCATCGAACAACAATCACGACATGTTCCAGGACATGTATCTTATGGCGCTTTTGCCTAAGGGTAACAAGCTTGACCCTGCGGTGGTCACGCCCGAGCAGGTGCTTGCGGCGGCAACGCGCAATGGCGCGGTGGCTCAGGGTCGTACCAATTGCGGTTTGGTGAAGGAAGGCTTCAAGGCCGATCTTTGCGTGCTGGATGTGACCGGCCCTTCGTGGTGCCCCATGACAGCACCGCTGGTAAACGTTGTTTACGCAGGTCACGGAAGCGACGTAGTGCTTACGATGTGCGATGGCGCCGTGGTGTATCGCGATGGCGCTTGGCCGACCATCGATGTTGAAGCGGCGAAGGCTCAGGTCATCGAGCGTACGCAGCGCATTCAGGCGGAAGTTCGCGGCTAGCGAACGGGAGCGGGGCCGGCGTCTTCGCGGGCTTCGCGGACGGTCGGTCCGTGTGGCGCGTGCCGGCTTCGCGGGCGGTCGGTCCAGGCCGCTCATGCATTGGCCAGCTGGCAGTCCTCGCCTGCATACCGGTCAGACCGTACTTGCGGCGCGATGCGCCGTTGAGCCGCTGCCGACTTCGCGGTTATATCGTATCTTTCAGGGCATCCACCATGGCAATGAGCTCTTGCTTTTTGTGGATGCCCAATTTTGCGTAAATGTGCTTGTAGTGGGTGCGCACCGTGTTTTCGGACACAACGTGTTCCTCGGCAATGCGCGCAACGCTGTAACCGCGCACGATAAGCTCCATGATTTCTGTCTCGCGGCTGGTCAGGCGATATTCCTCCTGAAGGATTCTGCAGCGCAGGGTGATGCGGCTCGGTCCTTTTTCCGTTGAGCGATACAGGTCGTCGGGGAAGGGGTTGCGTGCCGTGCGGCGCGTTTCGGCCTGTGCGCTTTTTGCCCCACGTTTGTTGCTTGTACCGGTGTCTGCGGCTGTGCTCGCGCCGGCACCGGTGGCCGTCGTGCCTGCTCCTGCACCCGCAACGCTTGTGCCTGCGCTCGTGTATGCGCTCGTCGGGCGGCCTGCAGCGTTTGCGGCGTGCGCTTCGCCATGCGCTTCGCCGCCCTTCGCGTTGTTGCCGCTTGCGCTGTCGACGCCCGCTTCAGCAGCAGTGGAAAGGGCGTCCTTGACGAGAACCTGATATTCGCCTTCGCTTAAATTGATGGTTCCATCTGCGAAAACGCTGCTATCAAGCTCTTGTTCCGCGGGAGCTGCGGGTGCCATAAGGTACGCCATCATGCGCCCGCGCTGTCCCGGCTTCATGTCGAACGAGATGAATTCCACGTTATCGTATTGCGGCAGCTTGCTGGTAAAACGCTCGCTTCTTCCCACGAACGCATACAATGTAATGGTCAGCACCAAAAGGCCAATAACGGCTACCGCAAACGGAGTCTGCTCGCCGAACAGGCGATTCGCTACGGCAATGTGCCCGAAAATGAAGCCGCCGTTTTGCAACAATCCCACAATCGACCCGAAAAAGCCGTAGACGAAAAACGGATTGCAGCCTCGGTTCAGGCAGATATGCGCGCTTTGCAGCATAACGATGATGTTCGCCAGGGAAAACAGCAGAAACACTATGCCGCTGATAAACGCCAGCGTTTTCCCTTCGACAAACGGGAAGAACGCCAGGCATACCGCTACCAGGGGAAACGAAACCATAAACACGAAATGCAAGTTCAACGCGAACGAGCGACGCTGCCATAGTAAAAGCATGAGGCCTGCAACAACGAACAGCCCCAAAAACGATGCGGCATTCGTAACATCGCCCAGCTGGACGTCTGCCACGGCAATGGAGCGCACCAGGCCCGACGCGAACCCCATGGTGCCAATGGCAAACGCGCTCTTCCAATACACGCGCACAATGCGCACGTACACGGGCACGTTCGTGCGCGGATCGTCCTGGAAAATGGGCAAGTCCTTGTTCAGCTTGCGAAACGATAGCAGTACCGACAGGCCGCACAGTGGCACGAAAATGAGCGGAATGAGAAAGACGCGCACCGCTTGGGGGACCAGGTAGAGCAGCGCGAACAGCAGCGGCGCGCAAAACGTGCCCGTCAAAATGAAGAAGTTGCCGCGGTCGGTGCTTTCTGCCGAAAAGTAGCGCGCCCACACCAGCGAGAGCAGCGTGCCGCCCGTGCCCATGCAGCAACCGGCCACGGTGACTAGCGCAACGCGCCATTCGGGCAGGTAGAGCGCGGCAATAAGCAACGCGCCGCCCAGAAATGCCGGAAACGATGAAACGCCGTGCAGCGACTTCGTTACGATGGAGGGCACCTTGAACGAGCACACCAGGATAACGATATACGTGAGCAGCGATGCCATGGACTGCGCCAGCATGAACGCGAACGTGACTTCTTCGCCGTGAAATTCGTGCGGGAAGAAGGGAAACACGCCGCCCCACAGCGAGCACGCGTTAATGACCAGGAACAACGCGTATCCCAAAATGGCAATATCGAAGCCGGGCGTGCGCAGCGCCGTTCGGATTGTGGCCATTTACACCACCAGCCCCACGTTCAGATACGCGCAGTAGAACGAGAAGCGCGCGATGAAGACGCCGCCTAGCGCCAGGACAAGAGCGACGGTCGCGCATTTTCGGTTCAGCAGGCGTCCCTGGCGCTTCCACAGCAGCGTGAGGATAACCGCCGCTATCAAGAGGAGCGTTGACGCGGCAATGAACAGGGGATATTGCGGGAAGACCTCGACAAGGGGCGTGGTTGAGCTGGTCAGTTCGTAGAAATAGCTGCTTTGGATGAGCTCGGAGACAAGCAGCGCTGCCGTTGAAGCGCCCGCGCAGATAAGCGTTGTGAGCAAAATGGGCGCGTCGCAATCTTGATTGGCCATGGCAAGCGTGAACAGGAAGAGGAATGAGCCGCCCAGAAGCGCGCTCAGTATCTGGTTTATCTGCGTGAATGCCAGCGACCAGCTGGAGATGGTTTCAATGTTGTAAGCGTTTGACGTGAACCATATTTGCGCGATACCCGCCACAATGGCAAGCGGAATAGCAATGCGCAGCTGGCGTACGCTCACGCGATCGCTGAAGCCGGCCAGCCAGTAAATCCACGCCACGCCGGTGAATGCCACGGACGCTGCAACTTCGTTGGAAAGCGGAGAGCGCCCGATACCCGCAAGAACATACAGGGCGTTTGCGGGTTTGCCCAGATGATTAGTGGATGCAATGAGTCCTATCAGGCAAAATGCCAGCGGAATGATAAGGAAATGATGAAGGCGCTTGCGCGTTTCCTCTTCCTTTACATACACAATGCCGTAAAGGGTGAGCAGGATAAACGCCACCACGGCGGCTGGCGCAAACGTGGTGAACAGCGCCAGCGAAAGTTGCTCGAAGCCCTGAGCAATGCCAGATTCCATGGGCTACGCCTCCTTTTTCGTGCCTTGGTGGCCATTGCGAAGGGGAATTTCGCTCAGAAGCTGCGCAGCCTTCGCTTCGTTCCCCTTTGCAATGTCGGAAGCGCTGTTTGAGGGGTTGCCCGCGAACCCGGATTCGGAGTCTTCTTCAGCGGGGGAAGTCTCAGTGCGGCTGCGGCAAAGTTCCTGGTAATCGTGCGGTTCCGCTACCAGGGCATCCACTTCACGGAAACGTGCAGCGCCGGTGCTGTCGCGCTCGATAACGCCGAATGCGACGAAGAGTCTTGCGTCCGTTGCGGAGTTGCAAGTGGCGCCGCCGTCCGCGCCGCCGTCCGCGCCGCTACCCGTGCCGCGGTCTGCGTCGGTTCCCGCGGAATCACCCGCGCCGCCGTCCGAGCCGCCCCCTTCGCCACCGTTACGGCTCGCAATCCCTTCGCCCTGCTCCAGAAGGGGCAGAACAGCAGGCAAATCGGCGGCCGCGAATTGCACCATGCGGCCCTCAGCGTCCAACGCATGAGCGCAGTCTGCGGCTTCCAGGGCATCTGCCAGCGCAAATGCATGATCGCCAAAGCAGCGCAATGTTTCGTAGAAGAAGTTTTCCTGCGAGAACGTGTAGAGCGGAATCTCGCGCGCGCCGCCGCCGTTCTGCTCGTATATCTGGGCGGTGTTCTTATTCTCCAGCGAACAATAATGCAAGTTGAGCGTGGTTCCGCGTTCGATTTCTTCTAGTATGAGCTGCAGCGCCAGCTCTTCGCTGCCTTCAATGGGAAGTGCGCCCGCGTAACCATAATCGTAAAGCACTTTGTAGGGGTTCGCCTTGAGTTTGAGCCCACGCGCCTTGAACGATTTTTCGTGATGGAGCGGAAAGCACAGTTCCAGCAAATTGATACCGAATGCGCCCGCGTTCTCCAGTTCGCGCAAAATGTGCAGCATTTCATCGTGTGTGCCTGGCACAACGGGCATTTCCACCATGACAGTGGGAATAACGTCCACTGCCGCACGGATGTTGTCCCACGTGCGCTGTTGGCTTTCGGGCGCGTCATCAAGCTTGATACTGAAGCGAATCTCATCAAGTCCCGCTGCACGCAGCTGTTCAAGAAGCGCAGGAGTAAGCTGATCGCCCGAGGTATACAGGCGCAAGTGGGCGTTCGGGTTGTCGTGGCGCGCTTCCGTGAAAAACGTGCATGCTTCTTCGGCGAACAAAAGCGGCTCGCCGCCCGTGAGCGCTACGTAATCAAGCCCGCCCATGCTTTTATTGAATGCGGAAAGTTCGCTGCGCCAATCTTTTTTATCGTTCTTATAAAGATGGTAGTCGCACTGATTCTCGTTGAAGCAAAACCAGCACGACCGATGACACGCCAGGGAAAGGAATTCCGAAACGCTTTTCACGCCGGTACGGCAGCGCGCGCAAGCGGGCGAGATGCTTCCATATGCAATGCTTTTGCCGCCGTTGCGCACGCGTGCTCCTGCCGCAACAAGCTGCTCGCGCAAAGCAGCAACGCGTGCCGGGCTGTCTTCGTCGTTTGAAACGGAAACGCCGAAGCTTGCCATGGTGCGACGAAACTGCGCGCGCTGTTGCACGAAATGACGCAAATACGTTGCGTACTCATCGCTTACGTCGCGCGAAATATCGGCGGCCGAAATCGGTCTCATAGCGTTCCTTCCCCTGCTTTTTGCATCGTCAAAACAAGTGGTTTTTGCCGTGGGGCATCTTAAAGCAAAATGAAAAAACACGCGAGGAATCTTCGCAGCGAAAACCGCAATTCCCCTTTATTATTGCGTTTGCCGAACATTATACGGCCTGCATGTGATGCGCTCTCCCATTTTTTTCTGCGAGCATGTTACCTTGTTTTTATGTGTTCTACCAGGGGAAATCTAAATATCACATATTCTATGTGATGCAATTTCTTGTGGACGCTCGTAAAGTGCACGGCGTAAGAGAGAGGCTTTGCGCGGTGCGGTGCATCGCAGAAGGGCATTGCTTGGGGTGCGGGGAAACGCGAGAAGTCCGCCGCTTCAACCGCGAAGACGCCCGCTTGCAAATACTACCCGCAGGCACTGAGAGCGCCTAACGCGCAAAGGCTCTTCCCAAAAAAAGAGAGATCAATGAAGGAGGGAAAATGGAATCGAACACGGGACTGAATGTTTCGCGCAGAACGCTTATCAAGGGCGCTTCTGCTGGCGCCGTCGGCGTTGCCCTGAGTGGCATGCTGCTCGATGACATGTTCGAAAAGGCCGAGCCGGCATTTGCCGCCGAGGCTAACCAGGAAACCGCAGAGGAAACCGTCGTTCAGAGCCACTGCTCTTGCAACTGCGCAAGCCGTTGCCCGCTGTGGATGCACGTGAAGGACGGCGAACTCCAGTGGATCCAGTCCGAAACGAAGGCTTGGGACAACGAAGAAACCAGCCGTCAGCGCGCATGCTTGCGTGGCCGTTCGGTACGCCGCTGGATCAACGACCCCGATCGCTTGAAGTACCCCATGAAGCGCGTGGGCAAGCGTGGCGAGGGCAAGTTCGAGCGCATCACCTGGGAAGAAGCCATTAAAACCATCAACGACAAACTGCAGTACACCTACAAGAACTTTGGCCCCGAGGCCGTGTACTGGACGCTGGGCTCTGGCGTTTACAGCTTGACCGGTCGTCCTATTGGTCGTTGGCTTGCTTGCACGGGTGGCTATCTGGGATATTACGGCACGTACTCCGCTGCTCAGATGACCTTCATTGCTCCGTATATGTGGGGCGCCAAGGCTTCTTCGACTCCTGCCGCCATTAAAGATGCCGACCTGGTTATTTGCATGGGCTGGTCGCCTTCCGACTCCATGATGGGCTCCACGGGCGAAGCGAAGCACGGCTTTGAGTACCAGCATCGCACGAACACGAAGGCAAAGTACATCCACATTGACCCGCGTTTCAACGACACGCTGTGCAACACGAACGACGAGTGGCTGCCCATTCGTCCTGGTACCGATGCCGCCCTGGTTGCTGCAATCGCATACGTGCTGATCAAGGAAGGCAAAGTTGCGCGCGACTTCTTGGATACGTACTGCGTTGGCTTCTCCGAGGACACCATGCCCGAGGCATACGCTGGCAAGAACATGTCTTACGAGTCCTACGTTTTGGGTCTGGGCTACGACAAGGTAGAGAAGACCCCCGAGTGGGCTGCAGGCATTACGCTGATTCCTGCCGAGCGTATCACGAAGCTGGCTCACGAGCTGGCAGAAGCTAAGGCTCCGTTTATTGGCCAGTACTACGGCATTCAGCGCCATTCCAACGGCGAACTTGCTTGCTTGGCTGTTTCTCTGCTCACGCTGCTGGTTGGCAAGCTGGGCCAGCCGGGCACTTCTTCGGGTTTGGACGTTGCCGCTTACAGCATTGGTCTTCCCTGGATTGGCGGCGACAACCCCTGCAAGTCCAAGATTTCCATCTTCACCTGGGCAGATGCTATTGACCACGGTCACGAGATGACTGCGCTGCACGATGGCGTTCAGGGTACCGACAAGCTGTCCACCGACATTAAGTTCCTGGTTGAGTACGGCGGAAACTGCTTCACGAACCAGCACTCCGACGCAAACGTTGCGCACGACATTCTGGTTGACGAAACGAAGTGCGAGTTCATTTTGGTATTTGAGACCTTGATGAACGATGCCGCGAAGTACGCCGACATCCTGCTTCCCGACATCATGCGCGCCGAGCAGCGCGGCATTATCAACGACGGCTGGTCCGGCGACGTTGCTTCCGTTCACTTCGCCAGCCCCATTGACCCCACCACCATGGGCCAGAAGTTCGAGCGCCGCAGCTC
This sequence comes from uncultured Eggerthellaceae bacterium, assembly GCA_934670115.1. Taxonomy (GTDB): domain Bacteria; phylum Actinomycetota; class Coriobacteriia; order Coriobacteriales; family Eggerthellaceae; genus CAKUOV01. The sequence continues at coordinate 12,375 of CAKUOV010000020.1, read as the reverse complement.
CTTTGACGTGTGCGCCGATCTGTGCGCTGCCGCTGGTGCCGACATCAAGGAGAAGTACCTGGACGGCAAGGATCAGGACGGTTGGACCAAGCAGCTGTACGAAAGCGTTCAGGCAAAGGATCCGCGCCTGCCCGAAATCGAAGAGGGCTACAAGATGGGCGAGTTCCATTACCGCAACCCTGCTGGCTACACGCCCGCGTACAAGGCGTTCGTGGAAGACCCCGAGAAGAACAAGCTTACCACGCCTTCTGGCAAGATTGAAATCTTCTCTGAGAAGCTGCAGAAGATGGCCGAAACGTGGCAGCTGGACGATCCGCGCGATGTGATTGCTCCTGTTCCGCTGTATACCCCCGGCGTAGACAGCTACGAGGATTGCACTTCCGATATGCCGTTTACGCTGATCGGCTTCCACTACAAGGCCCGTACGCACTCGAGCTGGGGCAACGTTGAAGTGGTGAAGCAGGCTGCGCCGCAAGAAGTGTGGATTAACACGATTGATGCCGAGAAGCTGGGCATTGAAAACGGCGAAACCGTAAGCGTGTTCAACGAGCATGGCGAAGTGCACATCCAGGCGAAGGTCACGCCGCGTATTATCCCGGGCTCTCTGGCCATTTCGCAGGGCGCATGGCGCGATGCCGACATGAACGGCGACCGCATTGACAAGGGCGGCTGCATTAACACGCTGACCAACATGCATCCTTCGCCGATTGCTAAGGGCAATCCGCAGCACTCCAACATTGCCGGCGTTCGCAAGATCAAGAAATAAGGGAGGTAGATCATGGCTGAATATGCATTCTATTTCGACGCCTCTCGCTGCACGGGCTGCAAGACCTGCGAGCTGGCATGCAAGGATTACCACGACTTGTCCGCCGATGTGGCATTCCGCAAGGTTTACGAGTACTGCGGCGGTGGCTTTACCGCAAACGCCGATGGCACGTACACCAACGATGTGTGGGGTTACTACACGTCCATGAACTGCAACCACTGCGAAAACCCTGCTTGCATGCAGGTGTGCCCCACGGGCGCTATGCATCGCGACGAGCGCGACTTTGTTTCCGTTGACCACGATCGCTGCGTGGGCTGCAAGTACTGCGCTATGGCGTGTCCCTACAACGTGCCATCGTTCGACGCCGTACTGGGCCAGATGCGCAAGTGCGATGGTTGCTCGGCGCGCGTTGCCAAGGGCGAAAACCCCATTTGCGTGGATGCTTGCCCGCTGTATGCGCTTGATTTCGGCAAGGCCGACGAGATGGCTAAGAAGTACGGCGAAAGCGTCTGGTCTGCTCCCATGCCTGACCCGAGCTTTACCAACCCGACCACCATTATGAAGGGCTGCCCCACTTCGCGTGCCATGGGTTCGCAGGAAGGCAAACTCATGAACCCGAAGGAGGTCATGTAAATGTTGTTCGAAACTGCTGCGAGCGAGATTTCGCTGCTTATTTTCACCGTTTTGGTGCCGATGGGCGTTACTGCTATGGGTCTTTTGGGCCTGGTGTGTGCTTCGTTGGGCTTGTCCGACGAAGCCGCCAAGAAGTTCGATACCCTGTTGAGCATTCCGGCTGTTGTTACCATTGTGGGCTTGGTTGCTTCGTTTACCCACTTGGGAAGCCCGTCTCATGTGTTCGGCATGGCTTCGGGCATTGGTTCTTCGCCGCTGTCGAATGAGATTGTGGTTGCCGGCATTGCCATTCTGGTTGCCGTTGTGTACTGGATCTTCGCGCTAGCGAAGCACCCCGAGGCAGGTACGCACAAGGTGTTTGGCATTGTGCTTATCGTGTTGGGCCTGATCTGTGCGCTGTTCACCGGTCTTGCCTACATGATGCCCACCATTGCTACGTGGAATTCTCCCGTGGGCGCGGTGAGCCAGGTGTGCGCCGCTCTGTTCGGTGGTGCTGTTCTGGCGGCTCTGGTGCTGGCACTTGCCGGTGCTAAGGCTGAAAAGCTGATTGGCGCTTGTGCGCTGGTTGGCGCTGCGGGCGTTGCTATCCTGGTGCTTGTCCAGGGCGGCATGGCTGGCGGTGTGGTCAATTCCGCAGGTCTGACGGTTGCTGCCGTAATGGGTCAGTACTGGATTGTTGCCGTGATTGCCATTGTGCTTGCTGCGGTTGCTGCGTTCCTGGTGCTCAAGAACGCCGCTGTTGAAGGTGCTGTCCCAATGATGGCTGTTGCCACCGTTGCCGCGCTGGTTGCTCTGGTGCTCGTGCGCATCTGCTTCTACGGAATCTTCCTTTCCGTGGGCCTGTTCTAGAGTTTGCTTAACCCTCCCTCTTGGCGAGAGCTCCCTTCGAACCCTCCCTCTTCCTTTGGACTTGATTCGGCGTTTTGCTGCGCGTGATGCGCGACGTACGGTGCGCAATGCGCAAATGAGACGCGCGAAAAGGCCGCGAAGGTGAGCTCTCGCACCCCCCTTATTTTGCAATTTCCTCTCTTTCCACTTCCTTTTCTGAGATTGCCGCTCTACCTGGGGCGGCAATCTCGCCCTAGGGGGTACAATAGGCGTAGTTGCCGATGCGGCCGCAGTTATGGCTGCGTTTGCGCGCGTATCTGCGGCGTTTTGCAGCGTAGCGCCCCCCTGCTTTTACCGAAAGGATCGACATGGCTGAATATTCCGAAAATGTGGCTCAGGCTGCTGCCGTTTTGGGGACGATTTTCTACCAAGACCCTGCTTCCGAAAAAGGGAAGGCTGCGTTTTCCTGGCTTGCCGCCAATGGGGAAAACGCGTGGGAGTTTGGGCAGCCTGCTGCAAGCGAGGCGCTTGAACTCATGAAAAATGCCTGGTCAGCGCAGAATGAGCAAGCGATTCATGAAGAATATAATCGCCTGTTCATTGGTCCGCATCGTCTTCCTGCGCCGCCATGGGCATCCGTTTACACCGACCCCGAGGGCGTGATTTTCGGCAATGCAACGCTGGGCGTGCGTCAGTGGATGCGCGATAACGCGGTGAAGCTTAGCTTGCCCGACAAAGAGCCGGAAGATCATTTCGGACTCATGCTCATGATGCTTTCGTGGTGCGTGACGAACGGCATTGAGCGTGCGGCGCTTGATGAGCTTTTGGAGGAGCATTTGCTCACCTGGACGCCGTATTTCCTGGAGCTGTTTGAACAGGGAGCACAGCATCCGCTGTATAAGGGTGCGGCGCGTCTTGCCGCTGCAACGCTTGTCGATTGGCAGGAGCGCTTTGAGCTGGAGCCGCCTGTCATCAATCTGCATCGTCGCGATTAGCAGCGCGGGTGCGCGGCGGCCAGCGGCAAAATCCATCCCGAAAACAAAACGGGCTGCGTCAATGGCGCAGCCCGTTTTTCGCGCCCCTGAAAAAGTTATACTTGAAAGTATAATAATTCAGAGTATAACTTTTGAATCGAGCGAAATGCAGACCGTGCTCGAGGTGCGACATTCGCGATTAACCTTACGAGAACGTGAGGTGTTTTCCTTCCCGCGCACAATCAGTGAGATAGAAGTTGATGATGTTTTGATAGGGAATGCCTGTGCGCACGGATTCAGCTTTGAAATAATCAATGACATCTACGTTCAACTGAATGGTTATTTTTTCACGCGGCGCTTTCTTATAGGGATTAATCTGGGAATTTTCAAAGTCATATTCAGCTCTCATGCCTATGCCTCCAATACGTCGATTCTTCCTTCTTTGTTGCTTTTCGTGCGGATATGATTCGGATTAATCGCCCCGATTGTCTTAAGCAGTGGCAAACAATAAGGACGTTTGCTTTGACGCTGACCCCTAAGATGATGAATCGATCTTCGTTGTCTGAATGGTCGGGGTCGCTGATAACGCGCGCAAAAACGTCATCAAATACCGTGGAAGCTTCTTCGAACGCGATTCCGTGCTTCTCAATATTGGTAGCGTTTTTATTGGGGTCCCATTCGAACTGATAATAGTATACCGTCAATTACGACCTCCTTTTTATTTATGTATGGCTATTATACATATATAGAGTGTATATAAGCAATAGTATAGTCAGGACAAGGGTGGTTCCCGCCAATAAAATAATAGATTTCTACGGAATAGCGGGAGTGATGTTCCCCCAAAAGGACAGCACACGTAGATTCAATTAAGCAAACTGCTATTTTGTTGCGGCGTTTGGCATGTAGAATGCAGCGCTTGTTGCCAAAAGACCCTTCATTTCAGGCAAATCGACGATTGGGAGCGGTTCAGCTTTGGCGTATCGTTCAGAAATCAGACTCGCTTCAGGTTGATACCTCCCTGAACTGGGGTTTTGTTGAATCTGCTTTTTGGCGTGCTGCGGCTTCGCAAAAAGAACCCAGATTCGGGCCTCCTCAACTACTCTCTATCGTCGATTTGCCCGAATTTGCACCCGATTTTCCAACAACTGCTCTCTTTGGGAGGACCAACTGCTCCCTTGGATGGGCTTTTCGGTGCCTTGAATGCCTTGAGCGTCGCGCTTAGCTGTCGGCGTTCTCAAGAACGCCTCCCGAGATGATCCTTCGTCCTTGCTTCCAGAAAGAAATTCTCGAACTTGGCGGGCGCGTTGCTCGTGCGCTGGTTCTGTCTGTCCAGGGAGTGCGTTGTGCTGTGGCATCGCATGGCCACGCGTGGTCTCTTTTCGCGAGTGGCAGAACAGTGCGGGCAGCGCGATTCCGTACGGATATGCTCTTAACCGCATGTTTTTGTCATGATACTGATGCCGAAAAGACACGCTCGTGACGCGTTCGCGCCGTACAACGGCGTACAATGAGAAGAAGCTTGAGGTTGCGGGTCGTGCGCGATATGCCGCGATATGCAGCGCGCAGCGCAACAAGCTAAGACTCCATAACTACGCGCACCACGAGAAAGGACAAGCCATGAGCATTTTTGATTCTGATATTCTTGACAGCGCTAATAATCTTTTGAACAAGGGCGCGAATAAAGTAACGAGCGCCATTGATTCGGCCTCCAACAAGATGAAGCTGACCGAGCAGCAGCGCAAGCGCACCGAAGCATGCGCCGCTTTGGGCGCCGCCATTTACGCAGGTGAGAAGGATGCTGCCGACCTTCGTGCGAAATATGAAGAGCTGTTCGCCGCGGTCGATCAGGTTGACGGCATGATTGCCGATCTTGAGGCTCAGATTGCTGCCGCTGAAGAGCAGAAAGCCGCGGCCGCCCGTGCTGCTGCGGGCACGCGCGTGTGCGAGAATTGCGGCGCAACGGTAGCGGACGACGCTCTGTTCTGCGGAAATTGCGGCACGAAGCTTCCCGAGGTTGTGGCTGAACCCGACTCGGTTGATGCCCCGGTGGTGGAGCTTGTGTGCCCCTCGTGCTCGACTTCGGTTCCCGTGGATGCCGATTTCTGCCCCGCATGCGGCACGAAGCTCTAAGCCTCGCGTTGCGGCAAGCGCGGTTTTACGCGGCGGATTTAAGCACCTATGAGCGAAGTAAACGATTCAAATAACGTAAACGTGAGCCCGACCAGCGCTTTTGCTGGTCGGGTTTCGTGTGCGCTGGATGCCGTAACCGTAACACCGGGTGGCGAAGGCGTTGCGGCCGGCGCAAGCATTGCGGCCGGCGCGGCAAGGGGCTCCAGCGCCGTTGCCGCCAACGCGGGCAACTCTCAACCCGCCCCCAAGAAAACGCTTTTCCAGGCAATCAAGTACTTGATGGTGGGCGGCAGCTCCGCTGCTATCGAGCTCGTGTTGTTTCAGCTGCTTAGCGCTGTTTTCGCCATTCCTTTGGCGGCGGCAAACGTTACGGCCGTTGTTGTTTCCACGGTGTTTAACTTCCTGGTGAACCGCAACGTTACGTTCAAAAGTACGTCGAACCCACTGCGCAGTTTGGTGCTGTACCTAATATTGTTCGCGCTCAACACCACGTTTAGCACGGTGGTTATTTCGCTTTTGGCCGCGCACGGCGTGTATCCGCTGGTGGCGAAAGTGTGCACCATGGCATGTATTGTGCTGTGGAACTTCGTTTTGTATAAGAAGATTATTTTCAAATAGAACAGGCTTGGCATAGGCATTTCATGAATAACACTCCCCGAAACTCCTTTTTGCCCACATCGGCTGAAGAGATGCGCGAACGCGGCTGGGACCAGGTCGATTTCGTGTACGTTTGCGGCGACGCGTATGTGGATCATCCGTCGTTTGGCGCGGCCATTATCACGCGCATGTTGGAAGCGAACGGCTACAAGGTGGGCGTGGTTTCGCAGCCCGATTGGAAGAACCCAGAGAGCATTGCGGTGTTCGGGCAGCCTCGTTTGGGGTTCATGGTTTCGGCGGGCAACATGGATTCTATGGTGAATCATTATACCGTTGCGCGCAAACATCGCAGCTCAGATGCGTATTCGCCTGGTGGGAAAATGGGGTTGCGCCCCGACCGCGCAACCATTGTGTACTGTGGGCTTATTCGTCAAACGTTCAAGGATGCGCCTATCATCATTGGCGGCATTGAGGCAAGTCTTCGCCGCTTGGCTCATTACGATTACTGGTCAGATGGCCTGCGTCGCTCCATTCTGCTTGACTCCGGCGCCGATCTTCTGTGCTACGGCATGGGGGAGCGCTCGGTGGTGGAAGTTGCCGATGCGTTGGCTGCGGGGCTCGACATTTCCGATATCACGTTCATCGATGGCACGCTGTATCGCACGCGCCACCTTGACGCCGTGTACGATTACGAGCTTTTGCCCAGTTGGGATGAAATTGGCGCGGACAAGCGCATGTTTGCGCAAAGCTTTCTGGCGCAGTATCGCGCAAGTGATCCTTTCACGGGAAAACGCCTGGTAGAGTCGTATTCTGAGCACATGCACGTTGTGCAGAACCCGCCTGCGAAGCCGCTTTCGACCGAAGAGATGGATGCGGTGTACGCGTTGCCGTATGCGCGTGCGTGGCATCCGCGCTACGATGCGGAAGGCGGCATTCCTGGTTTCTCGGAAGTGAAGTTTTCCCTGACCAGCAGCAGGGGCTGCTTCGGCGAATGCGCTTTTTGCGCGCTCACGTTCCATCAGGGGCGCATTGTGCAGGCGCGCAGTCATGCCTCGCTGCTTGAAGAAGCGCAGGAAATCATCGACGACCCCGATTTCAAAGGTTACATCCACGATGTGGGTGGCCCCACTGCGAACTTTCGCGCACCCGCGTGCCGCAAGCAGATGCAGCGCGGCGCCTGCACCGACAAGCGCTGCCTTACGCCCACCGTATGCAAGGCGTGCAAGCCGACTCACGCCGACTACTTGAAGCTTTTGCGCAAGCTGCGCGCGCTGCCCGGCGTGAAGAAGGTGTTCGTGCGCAGCGGCATTCGCTTCGACTATCTTATGGCGGATCCGAATCATCAGGAATTCATGGATGAACTGGTAAAATACCACGTGAGTGGTCAGCTTAAAGTGGCGCCTGAGCATATCAGCGATGCGGTTTTGGCGTATATGGGCAAGCCGCGCAACTTCATCTATCAGCGGTTTTGCAAGGAGTACGAGCAGGCGAACGAGCGCGCCGGCATGAAACAGTTTTTGGTGCCGTATCTGATGAGCTCGCACCCGGGATCGGGTCTTGACGAGGCCATTCAGCTGGCGGAATACGTGCGTGACATGGGTTACAACCCCGAGCAAGTGCAGGATTTCTATCCCACGCCCGGCTCGCTGGCAACGTGCATGTATTACACGGGAATCGACCCGCTGACTATGGAGCCGGTGTACGTGCCCACATCGTCGCACGAGAAGGCGCTCCAGCGCGCGCTCATCCAGTACCGCAACCCGAAAAACTACGATTTAGTGGTGGAGGCGCTTACGAAGGCCGGTCGCCTGGATTTGATCGGATTCGACAAGAAATGCCTGGTGAAGCCACGAAACATGAGTGGAAAGACGGCTGATGAGGGTCGTCGTGGCAAGGCAAGCGGCAAAGCGGTGGGAAAGCCTGCCAACAAGGGCGGCCAGAGTCGCGGCGGGAAGGCTGGTGCCGGCGGTGGTCGCGGCGGGAAAGGCGGGAAAGGCGGCAAGCCTGGGAGCCGCCCAACCAGTGGACAGGGCGCTGGCAAAGGCACCGGTGCGCACGGCAAAGCTTCGGGAACATTCGTAAGAGACAAGGAGCACGGCAATGCATCAAGTGGCAAACGTTACGGCGACAGAAGCGCTCGAAAAGCTCAAGACGGGAAACGAACTGTTCGTTAAAGGCGAGTCTGACCAGGGCGATGTTTCCCATGCAGCTCGATTATACTCATCTACGCACGGCCAGGCGCCATACGCCATTGTGGTGACCTGCTCCGATTCGCGCATTGTGCCCGATGCTGTTTTCTCGGCGGGTATTGGCGATTTGTTCGTCATCCGCGTTGCGGGAAACGTGATCGACGCCCATCAGCTGGGAAGCATCGAATACGCGTGCAAGCACCTGGGCACGCAGCTTGTTGTGGTCATGGGGCACGATCATTGCGGCGCGGTTGAGGCGGCGCTGCACGATGACCCCAGCGATGACCCAGAAGGATTCATCGAGTACATATTGGACGAAGTTAAACGCGCAATTGGCGAAGAGACCGACCCGCTTCGTGCTTCAGAGCTAAACGTGCTCTATGCAGTTTCGCACATCAAAGACGTGCTTGACGTTACCGTGATAGGCGCCATGTATTGCTTGGCCACAGGAGAGGTTACCTTCCTGTAAGGCTATGCCAATAGCTCGCGTGCGGCTTCTTCGAGCGTGCTCAGTAGCTCGGCCGCCTGATTAGCACTTTCTCCCTTGACGAACACGTACGCTTTGACTTTCGGCTCGGTGCCGCTGGGGCGCACGATGATCTTGTGGCCGCCTTCAAGCTGGAACTCAAGCACGTTTGCGCTGGGCAGCTTCTGCGGCGCGCTTGCGCCGGTGCCACCGTGGACGGGCATGTCAACAGCCGTTGCAAAGTCCACCATATTCAGCACGTGCAGGCCGCCTACTTCTGCTGGGGGCAGAATCCGCAAGCCGTCCATCAGGTGTTTCATGGTTTCCGCACCCGCTGCGCCGGGGAACGTTACGCTGATGGTGCTGTTTTCCCACCAGCCATAACGCTCGTACAGCGCATGCATGGCCTGCACCAGGTCGCGGCCCTGCGCCTTGTGCCACGCTGCCATTTGCACCACTAACATGCTGGTCACAATGGCGTCCTTGTCGCGCACATGCGTGCCGGCCAGATAGCCGTAGCTTTCCTCGAAGCCCAGCAGGAAGCGGTCTTCTTCGCCGGCGGCTTCCAACAGCCCGATTTGCTCGCCAATGTACTTGAAGCCCGTCAGCACGCGGCGCATTTCAAAGCCGCGCTCCTGTGCCATCAAGTCGCACATGACACTTGACACGATGGTGCTCACGCATACTTTTTCGCGCAGGTCGCACCCGCGTTCCTGCGCTTTTGTGCACTCGTAGTCTACCAGCAGCGCGCCCAGCTCGTTGCCGGTGAGCAGCACGTATTCGCCGTTATGCAGCACCGCAATGCCCGTGCGGTCGGCGTCGGGGTCGGTTGCCAGCAGCAAATCGGGGTGCACTTGCTGGCACAGCGCCAATCCGCGTTCCAGCGCCTCGCGAATTTCCGGATTCGGGAAGGGGCAGGTGGGGAAGTTGCCATCGGGCTGCGCTTGCTCGGGCACCACGGTCACGTTTTTCATACCGATGCGCTCGAAGATGCGGTTCACGCACTCCAGACCCGTGCCGTTGAGTGGCGTGTACACCACGGAAAGGTCAGCCAGCGCTTCGGGCGCCTCCAAGGATTGCGTTGCCACGGCATCGATGAAACGGTCGAGCACGCTTTCGTCGGTGTAGGCGGCCAGCCCGCGTTCAAGTGCTTCGTCAAACGCCATGCATGTTACGTCGTCAAAGATGTCCACGTTGTTGATGGCCGCCTGAATATCATGCGCGGCCTGCGTGGTTATCTGGCAGCCGTCGGGACCGTATGCTTTGTAGCCGTTGTATTCGGCGGGGTTGTGGCTGGCGGTCATGCAAATGCCCGCGCTGCAGTGCAAATCGCGCACCGCCCAGCTGAGCGCCGGCGTGGGCTCAATGCGCTCGTACAAGTACGACTTTATGCCGTTTGCTGCCAAAACACCTGCTGCCACCTGGCAAAACTCAAAGCCGTCGTGACGCGAGTCGCGCGCAATGGCAACGGTGGGGTTTTCGAAATGCGCGTTCAGGTAATTCGCCAGGCCCTGCGTTGCCTTGCCTACCGTGTGGATGTTCATGCGGTTCGCGCCCGCTCCTAGAATGCCACGCAGGCCGGCGGTTCCGAATTCCAGATCTTGGAAAAATGCATCGTTGCAGGCGGTTTCATTGGTTGCCAGAGCGGCAAGCTCTTCTTGGTAGCGCGCATCGGCGCGCTCGGTCCAGCGTTTGAGATTAGCGGAGATGGTATCGGAAAGCATGCGCTGCTCCTTTGTTTGCGGTTCAATTCGCGATTTGAATAATGTCATTATAGGGGTGTCGGGAGCTTTTCGTTTCGCGATGATGGTAGAATTACCTTTTATCAAGAATACGTCAACAAGAGAGAAGAAGGGCAGCCTCCATGGCAGAGGTCAACATCGCTGCGGTGCTCATTGCGAATTTAATGGCAATGACCATGCTGTTCATTATTCTCATGAATCGTCATTGGCGTCTTGATCGGCGCGTGCACGAAAGCGATGCGTTGTATGCCCTGGTTATTCTTTCTTTTATCTCTTGTGTGATCGATTGCGTGAGCAACTTGGTTGCCGGTCGCCCGGGCGTGTTGTGCTGCGTAGTGGGGTACGCTACGAATACCTGGCTTTATGCCATGAATGTGGTGTTTGGGCCGTTATGGGTGTATTTTTTGGCGGCGCATTTGGATGTGAAGCTTCCGCGATGGAGCAAGATTGCTTGCGGCGTGATAGTTGCGGTGGCGGTAGCGCTTTTGATTGTCAACCTTGCGGTTCCCGTGGTCTTCTCTTTTGATGTGACGGGTGTGTACAAGCGAGGCCCGATCTATTGGTTCTACCTGGCAATTGCCGTGGTGTTCCTTATTGCCAGCTTGGTGGTTTATTTTTATGCGCACGCGACGGGCGGCGTGCTGAAGACGTTTCCTTTGTGGGTGTTTTTGGTGCCGGCCATTTTTGGCATTGCGTTGCAGGGGACGATTTACGGCATCTCGACCATCTGGCCTTTTATTGCAATTGCGTGTTGCGGCGTGGTGACCAGTCTGCAAAGCGAGCTGATTTCGCGCGACAAGTTGACTGGCTTGTACAATCGGTTTTACCTGGACAGCATTGCTAACGCGCCCGTGCGTGCGGGTGTTTTGCGCGCGCGCCGGTCGGAGCTGCTTACCCTTTTGTGGTTGGATTTGAATGATTTCAAGGCGATAAACGATAAGTATGGTCATGCGGTGGGTGACAAAACGCTGGTTGCCGTGGGCGCTGCTTTGTCCGAAGTTGTGGGTCCGTTGGGTGCGGTTGTTCGGTATTCGGGCGATGAATTCGTGGTTTTGCTGAACACGCAGGATGATGTGCAGGTCGATGCATGCGTGAGTGATATTGGGACCGCGCTTGCGGGTATCTCGCTTGAGGAAGCCAAGGGGATGCCTGTTTCGGCATCGATTGGACGGCTTTCTTTTGACCCGGCTACTATGCCTATGGACGAGGCGCTCAACTGCGTTGATCTGCTTATGTACGAGAATAAACGCGCATATCACGCTGCGGGAACGTCGCGCGACCGCCGCGCTTCGCGCTAGACACTCGGCGCGAGGCACGCGGCACGAGGTACGCGGTGGGCGCGTCCGTTCCCGTGGGTCATCTTGTCGGAAATTTCGCCACAATGTGCAAAATATTCTTGTTCGGGGTAGTCGGAAAAGGATGCTGGCATGCATGTTTTACCGCTGGGAATTTGTGACCTGGGGTTTTCTGTTCGACAAGGTCTGAGCGGAGTTCAGATATTCCTTTTTTCGCCTTGAAGGTGCCCCGAATAGGCATATTTTGCGCATTGACCTTGATTTTCCGACAACATGATGGATTTAGGGAAATTGGATTGTCATGCGGGAACTCCGGAAGTGGGGGCTTGTTGGAAAACGACCCTTGAATTCGGGCAAATCGACGATTGGGAGTGGTCAAGCTGCCTCGTGAAGCAGGATTTCTGTCTTTCGAGGGTTGTTCCCGCAAGTATATAAAATCGATTGATGACATAACCCCAGGTCAACACGACAATTGAAAAAATAGATTGATTGCCGGGCGGCAATCGGTTTCTTTTTCAACCACTCCCAATCGTCGATTTACCCGAGTTTGCCCCCGCTTTTCCAACAAGGGGTTCGATTTATTTGCTGCATCGTGCGCTTTCGGGTCGAATTGTTGACAAAAGGTGGGGTAATTTGACAACAATTTGGTGTGCGGTGCGGCGCACTCGCGAGCTGCCGTTTTGTCGATTCTATTGGGATAATCTGGCAACAAGCCTTTCTGTTTACGGGCGCGAAACGAAACATTACTATGATAC
>CAKUOV010000019.1 GCA_934670115.1 uncultured Eggerthellaceae bacterium | reverse complement strand
ACGCTTGACAACCATGCGAATCGCGAAGAAGTTCGCCAAGCGAAAGAATCAGGGCAGGTCGCGGTCATGCGTCGCTCGGATACGCTGGGAACCGATACGCTTTATGCTGCCTCGTTGGTGTCCGATGGTGTGGTTTTGCGCCTGGCAGAAACGCGTGTGTCGCTTGCTTCATTCTTGGGAAGTATGGCGCTGCCGCTTGCTGCTTCTCTGGTGGTCATTTTCGTTTTGTCGCTTTTGGTGGCGCGTGGTTTGACCAAGACCATCACGCGGCCTTTCCGCGACATCGATATGGCAAATCCCCTGGAAAACGATGCCTACGAGGAGATTCAACTGCTGCTTGAGCGCGTTGACCTGCAACGACGCGAGCTTGAGGGGCAAAATGCCGAGCTTGAGCGCGCCGTTTTCACGCGTCGCGAATTTACGAGCAACGTAAGCCACGAAATGAAATCGCCCTTGCAGGTGATTGGTGGTTACGCAGAGCTCATGGAAAGCGGAATGGTGGATGCATCGGATGTGCCACGTTTTGCGGGGCTCATTCGCCAGGAGGCCCAGTCCATGCGGGGCTTGATTGATGACGTGCTCACGCTTTCGCGCCTTGACGAGCGCGTTGATGCACCCTTGCTTCCCGTGGACCTTACGGCGGTGGCGCGTCGTGTGTGTGCTCGCCTTGCGCCGGCGGCCGAAGAGCGGGCTGTTGAGATCCAGCAGCATTTTGGCGCGCCCGTTACCGTGCAAGGCGACGAGTCCTTGGCGGAGCAAATGATATACAATCTGGTGAGCAACGCCATCAAGTACAATAAGGAAGGCGGCATTGTTCGCGTGACGGTAACGCCGCTGGTTGCGGCTTCGCGGACTTTGCGGGCGGATGCGGGGGAAGATGCTGCAGCTTCCGGGGAAGGGGAGCTGGTTTCTTCTGCTGATGCGCCGGTGCATGCGTACGTTGCGGTGGACGACGAAGGCCCAGGCATTCCGCCCGAAGCACGCGAGCGTGTGTTCGAGCGGTTCTTCCGCCTGGATTCCAGCCGTTCGCGCGAAACGGGCGGCACTGGTTTGGGACTTGCCATTGTGAAGCATGCGGCGCTCAGCTTGGGCGGCTCGGTTCACGTGGAAGACTCCGACCTGGGTGGATCGCGTTTCGTGGTGGAGCTGTAGGGCGCGCTGCTAACGTGCGCGGGCGCGTGGGGGCAGCTGGTGCGGCGAGTGCGAGCTGGTCGCTTCCGACCGATGCGCCACCTGGGCTGCGCTCATCGCGTGCGGTTAGGGACTTGCTTGGCGTTTTGCCGCGCGTCGAAAACGGGAGAAGCCGGGTAGACAAGAGGGGGAAACCGTCTATGGACACTACGTTGTATCTGAGCCGACTAGGGCTGAGCGAGGCGCCATCGGTATCGCTCGAGGGGCTCAATCAGCTCATTCACGCACATCAAACGCATATTCCGTTTGAGAATCTTAACGTGTGCGACCTGCATTGCGGCGTTCGTCTTGAGGAAGGCGTGCTGTTTGACAAGATGGTGCTGCATCGTCGCGGCGGTTACTGCTTTGAGCTCAATGGACTGTTTTGCGAACTTCTGCGCGCGCTTGGTTTTGATGCGTTCACAGTGTTTGTGCGCCTGCGCAATGGCGGTTATGACCCCAGCATCAATCATCGTGCCATTTTAGTTCGCCTTGATGGCTTGCTGCATTATGCGGACGTGGGTTACGGCGATTTCGAACCGGGTATCGCGATTCCTCTGGACGGAAGAAGCTACGTGAGCGATGGCGATTCCTATTGGGTTGTGCCTGATGAGGAAGACGAAGAGTGGGCGTGGATGTTCCGCCAGAAGGCGGATGAGACCGAACCGAAGCCGAATCTGTGTTTTGGCTTGGTGGCACACGAGACGCCGGAGTTCCAGCCGCATAGCGATGCTCTAAGCGAAAGCCCCGATTCTCCGTTTTGGAAACGTCGCATGATCACGCTGCGCACGGAAAACGGCTTGCGTTATCTGCGTGGCTCGTCGTACAGCGAAGTCGAGGACGGGGTTACCACCGTGCAAGAGGAAATCCCCGATGAAGACTCGCTTGCCCTCATCAAGGAAAAATTCGGGATTATGTTTTAGCTGCGGCTTTTGGAACAGGGGACGGAGGTTTGTTCCAAAAATCAGCCTGCCGCTAAATGCGGCTGGCTGATTCCCATGCGAGTCGAATGGAACAAATCTCCGTCCCCTGTTCCACGTTGCGGCGCAACAACTGGTTGCTTGCTTTGATTTTCGCAGGTCGGTAAAGTGTTTGTGTTAGAGCCGTTACGGATCGTGGGCATTCATAGCTAGCAGGGGAAGGGGCGCAGCATGTCATTTGCAGAAAACCTTATCGAAGCACGTCGGGCGAATAATTTCACGCAGCAGGATTTGGCGGACAAGCTCTATGTCACGCGGCAGGCGGTGAGTCGCTGGGAGCGGGGAGAAGTCACGCCGGGCATTGACATGATGAAGCTCATAGCACACGTTACGGGGCGTCCCGTTATGCATCTGATGGATTTGCCGGAGCATTACTGCGAGAGCTGCGGCATGCTGCTCACGCCCGACGATTGCGGAACCACGGCCGCGGGAACAAAGACCGATCATTACTGCAAATGGTGCTATGAACAGGGAGAATATACGTACGAAACCACCATGGAGGACATGATTGAGGATTGTGCTCCTCGGCTGGCGGAAAATACGGGGATGTCGCTTGACGAAGCAGTCTCGCTTATGGGCGCGATTCTTCCCAATCTGGAGCGCTGGAAAACCGCATAGCAGACTTGCCGAGAAGGGAGCAGAGGACATTCGCGGCTTTCCTGCTGGGAGCATTGTGCGTTCCGCAGAGCGTCATTTTCTGTCGGCAAGTTTGAAAGCGAATGAATTAAACTTCATGGAGCAAGCAAACCGGAATTCGCAGGAGAGCCGCCATCATGATTAGAGAATTGCGAAAAGCGGATATTAATAAAGTTGCCGATATATGGCTGGATACCAATATAAAGGCGCATTCTTTTGTCCCTGCTCAATATTGGAAAAGTAATTTTAACTTAGTAAAAGAACTGCTATTGCAGGCAACGGTTTATGTCTATGAGGACGATCAAGGAATACAAGGTTTTATAGGGCTAAACGACGAATATATTGAGGGCATTTTTGTTTCCGATGAAGCGCAATCGCAGGGTATAGGCAAAATGCTATTAAATTGCGCTAAGGAAAAAAGAAATAAACTGCTTTTAAATGTGTACCAAAAAAATACGAAGGCAATCCTTTTTTATCAAAGAGAAGGATTCGAGGTTCAGTGTAGCGGCTTGGATGAATCTACTGGTGAAAAAGATTATGTGATGGTGTGGCAACCGAAATAAATTGGAACAGGGGACGAAATTGGAACAAGGGACGGAGGCTTGTTCCAAAAATCGATCAGCCGTCAAAGGTGTCTTGCCGATGGCGGGTGGGTCGAATGAAACAAGTCTCGTCCCTTGCTCCATGCCCTATGTCCTTTGTGCTGCTGATTATTTTCATATGTTTACCTTAGCTAACTTTTTTGGTAGAATAAGCGCGAAAGGCAAATGATTGAGCGTAAGAGGTGGGCCATGAGTGCTTGGGTCAAAAGGAAACTTCATCGGAAAACAGCGACACTTGCCTGGTCATTGGCGATTATCGCTGTTGGTTTGATTGTGGCAAATCTTTTCGCGCAATAGTCGCTCGTTTGGGCGGCGGGCGTGGTAAAATCACTTCAACTGAGAAGCTAAAGGTGCTTCTCGCGAAATCCTTTAAGGGGATGTCTTTTTGGTCCTTGTTCTTTAGGGAACGTGCAGCGCTTTTGCTGCGCAATGCAATGCGTTCGTAAAACGATCAGGCGTCTGACCGCAGTTGGTCTGCGCTTTTGCATCGATGTTTTTTTGAATACACCCTAAGAACAAAGGAATAATCATGAATTACCCAAAAGCAAAAAGCTTCGACTCTTCTCTTGTTTCGTCAAAAATTATGGGTCCAAATCCGCTCTTTCTCACCGAAGAGCTTTTTCAGATCCTGGAACAGGGGACGGAGGTTTGTTCCAAAATTCCATCCTGCGTGCCAACGCGTATGACTGATGGTGGGCGAACTGAATGGAGAAAACCTTCATTGCCCCTTGTTTCGCACCCCGACTGCTTGGCACCGTCTGCCGGTTCCGTCGTTCTTGATTTGGGGAGCGGAACAGGCATTACTTCGGTGATGCTTGCTCGTGAGTATGGCTTCATTACATATGCTGCCGACTTGTGGAGCGATCCGAACGAAAACATGCGCTTTTTCGAAAGTATGGGGCTTTGTAGTCGGGAAATTGTTCCCGTCAAGGTTGATGTGCAGGACGGGTTGCCCTTCGCGCATGAGTTTTTTGATGCCGTGGTAAGCATTGATTCTTACAGCTATTTCGGGCGCGATGCGTCGTTTCTCGATGAGAAGCTGCTTCCCTATGTGAAGCATGACGGGTTTATTCTTCTTGCGATTCCGGGCATGAAAGCGGACTGTCATGATAACTTGCCCGCGTGCCTGCTTGAATCGTGGGATGCTGAGCAGCTTGACTACATGCATGATATTCCCTGGTGGAGAGCAATTTTCGAGCAATCGAAAGGTGCAGAGATCGTCGCCATGGAGCAGATGGAGTGCATCGCTCAGGCATGGGCGGAGTGGCTTGCGTGCGATAATGATTACGCACGAGGCGATAGGGCTTCGATTGAAGCGGGCGCGTTGGATTACCTCAACACTATTGCGGTGGTCTTGCGCAGGAAATGATGTTTGCCGCGTGGAACAGGGGACGGAGGTTTGTTCAAAAAATCATCCTGTTCTACGTTCTACTTTGTTCTGGAATCCAGGAGCTAGGGTTTACGCTCGCCATTGACTCACGTTGTTGAAAAACCGGGGTCAAATTCGAAGTTGTGATAGGTTGGAAGTAGGTCGAAGCTCTGTGTTGAGCAGGGATTTTAATATACTCTAATCGAGTATAATTTTGAACTGGCGATTTGCTAAGGACTATTTTTCGCAAACAGCGTACTTGCATGAAAATGCCCTGGTTTGCGCCCATGACCTACTTCCAAACCGTATCAACTTCGAATTAGGAAGCCATTTTTCAACAACATGCATGAAAGTCAGTCTGTTGATGCGCAGATGCATCGGTGCGTCCCATGTCGGCGGCGCGCATATGGACGATTCCTCTTCCGCGTGCGACAATACCCATCATAATAAGCACAATCGATTGGAAACGGAGGTTCCGCATGGCGACGAACACGCAGGGGCGCGAGATGCAGCATTGCGAACTCGCCCTCAGATTGAGGTTGGATTTCCTCTTTGACGAGCTTGAATGCTCTCGCATTCTTTTGGTGCCCGCAGCAGCCTCTCTCGACGACCTGCACACGATGATCCAGGCCTGCGGAAACTGGCTGAACTACCACCTGTACAATTTCAAGTTCGTATCAAAGGGCAGACTCGCGCAGGCGGAACCTCTCTGGCAGATAGAGCAGCTGGAGGATTTTACTCCCGAGATTGCCAAGCGCGACGCCGCGAAGGTCTCGGTCGAGGATGCGCTGTCCGAGTTGCCGTCCATGCTGTATTCCTACGACTACGGCGACGGCTGGGAGATATCCATCACGCGCATGGGCTACCTCTTCGACCGGGAATCGAGCGCTTTGCCGCGCGTGGAGAAGGGAATCGGCGTCTGGCCGCCAGACGACGTCGGTGGCGAAGGTGGCCTGAGTAGGTTCCTGCACGCATGGGACGACCTTGCCGACCCCGAACACGACCACCTTGCCGATTGGGGGAAGCAGCGGGGGTTCGAGAAGTACTCGTTGGCGAAATGCAACCGCCGTCTTTCCCGCTGGGAGGAATTCAGGGCAAAAGAGGCGTAGGAGTTGGAACAGGGGACGGAGGCTTGTTCCAAAAATTATCTGGTATGTCGAAGTCGCTAGCCAATGGACATTTTGAATTGCCTGGCGCGGGCGCCATTGATGGTGAGCGCACCGATGGCATGTAAATCAAATGGAACAAACCTCAAATGGAACAAACCTCCGTTTCCTGTTCCATTAATGGATTGAGCAAGGCGCCTCTTGAAGCAAGTCGTTGTGTATGCAATAATAAGAACATATGTTCGAGTATAAGTACATAGCAATTGACTTGAAGTCCTTCTATGCATCGGTTGAATGCGCAGATAGAGGGCTTAATCCGCTCACGACTAATTTAGTGGTTGCGGACGCTCGCCGCACGGAAAAGACCATCTGCCTGGCTGTTTCACCCTCGCTTAAAGCGTATGGCGTGGGCGGCCGTGCGCGTCTTTTTGAGGCAGTGCGTCAGGTGCGGGAAGTGAACGCGGAGCGGCTTCAGGCTCTTCGCCGTGCGCGCGTGGGGACGTCTCTAGATGCGCGTGCAGGGGCGCATTCGGACGCGTGGACCGGCGGACAGACAGGGGTGCAGAAAGCGAAGTCCGCGAATGCACGGACGCGGGCTTGCGTAGAAGCTTGCGCTGCGACTCCTGACGGAAGGAGCAACACTGCGTCTCGTGCTTGCAAGGGTGATTTTGGTTCCGAAGGATCCGACAATCAAAGTTTTCGGAACCCTCATCTTTTTGAGGACGACTGCACGGGGCGTGATCTTGAGAAATATCGCCCGTTCGAGCAATCGCTTTTCACGTCAGCTTCGTTCGACGATGCCGTGGTGCAGCAAAACCCCGAAGTTGAGCTGGACTTTCTTATCGCGCGTCCACGCATGGCGAAATATATCGAAGTCTCAACGAAAATATACCAGGTGTATTTGAAGTATTTCTCGCCCGAGGACATCCACGTGTATTCCATTGACGAAGTGTTCATTGATGCGTCGAAATACGCAAACGTTCACAAGATGGACATCAAAACGCTCGCGTCCACGGTAGTCTCCGACGTTTTTCAAACGACGGGCATCACCGCAACGGCGGGAATCGGCACGAACCTCTTTCTTTCGAAAGTTGCCCTTGATGTTCTGGCTAAGCATGAAGAGCCTGATGAGAATGGTGTTCGCATCGCGATGCTTGACGAGCAAGCGTATAAAGAACGCATTTGGCCGCATCGTCCGCTCACAGACATTTGGCGCGTGGGCAGGGGATACGCGCGCAAGCTTGAAGCGAACGGTATGTTCACCATGGGCGATGTTGCGCGCTGCTCGCTGGGCGGGCGCGGCGATAAACTCAATGAAGATTTGCTGTTCAAGCTGTTTGGGAAAAATGCCGAGCTTTTGATCGATCACGCGTGGGGATACGAGCCGGTGACCATGCGCGAAATCAAAGAGTACAAGCCGGCGGTTAATTGCAAGGCGTCGGGGCAAGTGCTCCAACATGCTTACAGCACGAAGGCTGCGCGCTTAGTGGTGAGGGAAATGGCCGATGCGCTTGCGTTTGACCTGTTGGCAGAGGGGTTGGTAACCGATAAGCTCACGCTGACGGTTGGCTATGATCGTTCGTGCTTGGAGGACGGGGTGCTTGCTGCGGCGTATGCGGGCCCCGTCACTTCCGATCGATACGGTCGGGAAGTGCCCCAGCATGCTCATGGAACGGTGAATTTGGAGGAATGCACGGCCTCGTCGCGCATCATCACGAAAGCGATTTTGGAGCTCTACGATCGCTTGGTGAATCCGAAGTTGCTGGTGCGCCGCATAAACTTGAGCGCCGAGCGCGTGCTCGCAAAAGAAATCGCCGAACAGGAGAAAAACCATGGTCAGATGTCGCTTTTCGACTGGGAAGAGGAAGCGGAAGCGCTGTTTGCCAGCGCAGGAGCTGCGCGCGCAGGCACCGCAATCGAAAACGCTGCGGGAGCGCATCGCACCGCGGCAGGCGGGATGCCTGGTGCGCCCTTTGGAGCGGAGTGCGGGGAAGGTGCTGCGGGCGTGTCGCCTTCGAGCCCTTCTTCTTCGGAAGCTGCCCTGCTTGAGAAAGAGCGCTTCTTGCACGATGCCGTGTTGGACGTGCGCAACAAATTCGGCAAGAACGCTGTGTTTCGCGCAGTGAGTTTGCAAGAAGGCGCCACGGCGCGTCAGCGAAACAACCAGATTGGAGGCCATAACGCATGAGTTCGCTTGGAAATGCCGCACCCGTCAGCGCAGCACAGGGTGCTTCCGATTCGGGTATGAGCGCATTCGGACTGCAGTGGACGCTTGTGGAAGAGGGCATTCAGCAACCTGCTGCGGTGCGCGCCAGCGCCGTGCTCGCCAGCGCAGCACCCGCCCGTGCCGTGCTCTCCTGCGGCGAAATGCCTGGTGAATACGACGACATCATTAGCTTGTCGCGCCCGAAATCGCTGCGCCCTGCCATGCCGTTGCGTGATAGGGCGGCGCAGTTCGCGCCGTTTGCAGCGCTAATGGGCTACGATGCTTCGGTGCAAAACGCTGCCCGCGCTATGGCGGCTCACATTGAGGAAATCGACCGGGGAATTCCCATCGAGTTGGAAGAAATGGTGTTCCCCGCAGGCTGTGACTTCAACGAATACGAGGCGTTTGACGACTTCGCGGGCTTTGAAGACCGGTAAGGCGCAATCCGCTGCAGGTTCGCTACAAGTCTTTGCGCTGGTAGATGCGTAGGCTTACGGCGCCGCTTATTGCGTAGGAGGTCAGCGCCACGGCAGCGCATATGATAACGAAAAGCCCAATGTTTTCGTCCATCCACTGTCCAGCAGCTGCTAAAAAGTCTGACGGTACCAGGTAGTTGATGCAGCCGATGAATGCGAAAGCGAAAAGGAAAAACGCAATCATGGCATAACGCACGCCCGTCACGTTGCCGAATTTAATCAGAAACGGCTGAACGAATGCAACGATGACGATCATTGCAGCGGTTGTTGTAATGCAGATGCCGGCGATTTCAATTGCTGGCAAGCATTCGAAATCGGCGTTTACGCCGCCAGCCAAGACGTTAGTGAGAGCACCCAGGGCAATGCAGGCAACAATGGTTACCACCGAGATAAGAAGAAGCATGGTGTATCGTCCAGCAATGATATCGCGGCGGGAAACCGGCAGCGCGGCGCGGAATCGGCCCCATCCGTTTGTCGCATCGCCAGATGCAAAGGTGAACAGGAAGAGCATGGGCTCCATGGCGCATAAAGCCGATATCGGCGCCGCCGATTTCATGCCGAAGCAAAGGGCGATATATACAACGGCAAAAGATATGATTGTTGCTGCAAAGGTGGTTCGTATGTAAGCAAATTCAGATTGCAATATGGCTTTCATCAGGTATTCCTTTCAAAGGAGAGGGTTCGTGCGCGATGGTTTCGCGGTGAAGGAAAGTGCTTGCTACGGTCGCTGCGGCCTGCTAACGCCGTCTAGCAGGCATGCACCTTTCAGCGCGAATTGCAGGTACTCCTCGATGGTCGCGCGGTCGCAAGCAACATCGGGGAATGCTTGCGCAAAGGCGAAGCGGTCGGGCACCAGGATATCAACGCTGAAGGCGCGTTGTAACACGCGGGGAAGGGACACTCCGAAGCATTCCGATGCGGGCATCTCGGCGGAGCTCCCGGCACCTTTTCCTTCCGTTTCCATCTCGAGGTCGCTCAGAACAGCAAGCACCTCTTTTGCCTGTTCGGAAGTGCAATGGGCCACACCAACGGTATCGGTGATTTCTTCGCGCGGCAGATCGAAGATGATGGTACCGGCATTAATTCCTACTACGCGATCGGCAATGTGCTCAAGATCGCTTGTGATGTGGCTGGAAAGCAACACGCCGCGAGTGCCATCGCTGGCGAAATCGCTCAGGCGATCAAGAATCTCATCGCGCGCAACAGGGTCAAGCCCCGCTGTTGCCTCGTCAAGAATCAGCAGGTCAGCGTTGTGGGAAAGCGCGCAGGCGAGCTGAAGCTTCATGCTCATACCGCGCGAGAGGTTCTTCACCTTCGTTTTTGGCTTAATGTCGAACTCGCGCAAGAGACCATCAAATGTGCCGGCATCCCATTGCGGGTAGGCGGGTGCAATGCACGCCACTGCTTGCTTTACCGTTAGCTCGGAAGGGAAGGGGCAAGTGTCGAATACTACGCCAATGCGTCCGCGCAGTTCACGCTGCACAGTATCGGGTGCGTTTGCCCCGAAGGGTTGTCCGAACAGGCGGATTTCGCCGCTATCAAGGTGCAAAAGCCCCAGCAGCGCACGGATGACGGTCGTTTTACCTGCGCCATTCGCGCCCACGAAACCAATGATTTCGCTTGGCTGCATGCGAAGGTTGATGCCATTGAGCGCAAATGTATCGCTTAACGTGCGTTTCGCGCCGTTTATTTCGAAAAGATAAGATTGCGGTGTGTTCATAACTAACTCCAACGTCTCGTTAGGATTGTGATGTTCAGTGCGTCCAAATGAGCTGCGCTTATTCGTTTCCTGCGCCTTCTGCTGTTGCTTCTTCTGCCATGACGTCAAGCATATCGTGCAGCTCATCACGTGAAAGGCCCAGCTGAGCGCCTTCTGCAGCGGCTTTGGCAAGAAGCTGTTCGATGCGTCGCAGGCTTTCTTCGCGCAAAAGCTCGTGATTTCCTGCCGCCACAAAGCATCCTTTTCCCTGCACGGTTTCAATGAATCCCAGCTGCTCAAGGTCGGAATAAGCGCGTTTTGTGGTGATAACGCTCACGCGCAGGCCATTTGCAAGTGCGCGGATGGACGGCAGCTTTTCGCCGCAGACAAGTTCTCCTGAGAGAATCTGCGCTTTGATCTGTCGCGCAATCTGCTCATAAATAGGCAGATCGCTCGTGTTCGATAAGATGATATCCACGTTTTCTCCTGTGAGTGCGGGCGGCCGCAGATGCACCTGCGGCCTGGCATGCGTTAAGCGTCCTTGTTGCATGCCTGTGTATAACCGGTAAGCACAGTATATATACACTATATACAGTTTGCAAGAAGAAAATCAAAATTTTGGTTTGGTGCGCTTTATTGGTACTAAATTGATTATGTTCTGGTCTTGTCATAAATAGGAAAATTGATACTATCGCTAATATCAGATTGGAGGATAATCAGAACCCTACAATCCCCGTAGGAATAGGAGAACTAACATGACTGAAACCGCAAACGAAATCGCACCTCAAGCAGCTGCCGAAGCGAAAGCGAACAGGAAAGCGCTGAACCGTCAACTTGCCCAAAT
Source organism: uncultured Eggerthellaceae bacterium (assembly GCA_934670115.1). Lineage (GTDB taxonomy): Bacteria > Actinomycetota > Coriobacteriia > Coriobacteriales > Eggerthellaceae > CAKUOV01. The sequence goes on along the minus strand of CAKUOV010000019.1, from coordinate 30,494 downwards.
GCTCAAGGGCGGCGTGATTATGGACGTTACCACGCCTGAGCAGGCACGTATCGCCGAAGCCGCGGGTGCTTGCGCCGTTATGGCTTTGGAGCGCATTCCCGCCGACATTCGCGCTGCGGGCGGCGTTTCACGCATGAGCGACCCGAAGATGATCAAGGGCATTCAGCAGGCAGTGAGCATTCCCGTTATGGCCAAGGTGCGCATCGGCCACTTCGTAGAGGCGCAGATTCTGCAGGCTATTGAGATTGACTACATTGACGAATCCGAGGTGCTGACTCCCGCCGACGATACGTACCACATTGACAAAAACGCGTTTGACGTGCCGTTTGTCTGCGGTGCGCGCAACCTGGGCGAGGCGCTGCGCCGCATTGCGGAAGGCGCAACCATGATTCGCACGAAGGGCGAGCCGGGCACGGGCGACGTTGTTCAGGCAGTGCGTCACATGCGTCTGATCAACCGTGAGATTGCGCATGTGGTTAGCTTGCGCGAAGACGAGCTGTTCGACGAAGCGAAAAAGCTTGCCGTGCCGTTCGATCTTCTGCGTGAAGTGCACGATGCCGGTCGTCTTCCCGTTGTCAACTTTGCTGCAGGCGGAATTGCCACGCCGGCCGATGCTGCGCTGATGATGCAGTTGGGTGCGGAAGGTGTGTTCGTGGGCAGCGGCATTTTCAAGAGCGGCAACCCCGAAAAGCGCGCGCAGGCCATTGTGAAGGCTGTCGCGAACTACCAGGATGCGGCGCTTATCGCGGAGCTTTCCGAGGATTTGGGCGAAGCGATGGTTGGCATCAACGCCGATGAGATCCAGCTCATCATGGAAGAGCGTGGTCAGTAGTGAGCGTAAAGGCTGATTCTGTCGCAACCATCCCGCAGAGCTGCGCGGCAGGAAAGAAAGTAGGCGTCCTGGCTGTTCAGGGCGCCTTCGCCGAACATGAGGCCAAGCTTTCGCAGCTGGGCGCCCAGGTGGTGGAAATCAGGCAAGCGTCCGACTTGCAGAAGGATTTCGACCGCATTGTGCTTCCGGGCGGTGAAAGCACCGCACAAGGGAAAGTGCTGCGCGACCTGGGGATGCTTGATGAGCTGCGCGCGCTTATTCAGCAAGGCATGCCGGTTCTTGCTACGTGTGCGGGGCTGATTTTGCTGGCGCAGCGTATTGACCAGGAAAATGGCGATGGCTCTTCGGTTGACGAGCAGCACAACTCCACGTGGCTGGCAACGCTTCCCGTTACGGTGCGCCGCAACGCATACGGGCGCCAGCTGGGAAGTTTTCACGCGCAAGGCGATTTCGCGGGTTTGGGGCAGGTTCCCATGACGTTTATCCGCGCACCGTTTGTAACGCAGGTCGATGAAGGCGTGGAAGTGCTTTCGCGCGTAGACGGGAACGTTGTTGCGGTGCGTTACGGCAACCAGCTTGCGTTGTCGTTTCATCCGGAACTCGATGATGACCTGCGCATTCATCGTCTTTTCTTTGAGATGTAGGGGGAGTTTGGCGTCGTGTCTGCGCGCAAGGCGCTGGCACGGCGACCGCAGCGCAAAGGTTTCGGCGACCCATTGCGCCGCAATGCATTGCAGCCACTGGACTGTGTAAAACTCTGCCGTTGCCTGCGAAAGAACCCCTAGTCTCTTCCCAGAAATGCCCTTACAGCGGGGCTGAAGTCGGCGGTGAACAGTTCGCTTGAGCTGCACGTTGCTTGCAGCGACCCGCCCAGGATGATGCCAACTCTATCGGCAAGTTGCGTTGCCTCGTTGAAATCGTGAGTGACAAACACAATGGTGCAATCGAACTGCTCATACACGTGTTTGAGCAGGGAATACATCTTCTGTTTTGTGGTGGGGTCGAGTGCGGAGAACGGCTCGTCAAGCAGAAGTATCTGCGGACGCATGACCAGCGCGCGGGCAAGGGCGGTTCGCTGCCCTTCGCCACCGCTGATTACGCCCGGATAGCGGTGGGCAATGTGCTCGATACCGAACAAAGCGAGCATCTCATCAACGCGCTCGTTGATTTCCGCTTTAGGGGTTTTGGCCATTTTGAGCCCGTAGCCAATATTGTCGCGCACGGTCAAATGTGGGAAAAGCGCATGGTCCTGATAAAGAATCCCCAGGTGACGCTGCTGAACGGGCAGGGTATTTACATTTTTACCATCAAGCAGGATGGCGCCACCTTCCAAGGGGAAAGCGCCTGCAATCGCTTCCAGCAGCACGGTTTTTCCTGCCCCCGTTTCTCCTACGACGGCGAACACTTCTCGTGGTTCAATTGAGAGCTCGTCAATGGAAAGGTAAAATGTGCCGCGACGCGCCTTCATGTTCTTGATATGCACGCTTCCCGCCACGTTAGCACTCCTTATGCGCTCGAGGTTGCTTTTTCGCGCCCACACGAGAGCCGCCGAGCGGCTCGTCCAGCACATTTGCCACAACCAGGGTAAGCGCCGAAACAATGAGCATGATCATGGCGGTTGCCATGGCTGTTTCGGTGTTGCCGGTCGAAATGCTCAGGTAAATGCTTCCTGGCAGCGTTTCGGTTTTCATGCGCGTGACGCCTACCAGCATAAGCGTTGCGCCGAACTCGCCCATTCCGCGCGCCCAGGTAAGTACAAACGTGCTGATGATTGAGTTGCGGCACAGCGGAACAATAATGGTGCGGAAGACGTCGCCTGGCATGGCTCCCAGCGTTTGCGCCACGAATTCGATGCGCGGGTTCACCGTGCCAAACGCCGTGCGCATCATGCGAATTGCGAAGGGAAGGTTTACAATGAGCTGGGCAAACGCGATGCCTGTTGGAGAAAACACCACCGCAAAACCTGCTTCTTTGAGCGCTTTTCCGAAAGGCGATGAGAAAATGAGCAGCAAAGCGAAGCCCAGCAGAATGTAGGGAAGCGAAAGCGTGAGCTCCATAAGAATTTCTGCAACGCGTTTACCCGGAAAGGCAACATGAGAGAGCGCGTAGGCGGTCGGCAGCGCTAAAAGCAGGCAAATGATCGTGGAAATGCTTGATGTAGTCACGCTCATGAGCAGGGAGAATCGCACTTCTTCCGAGGTGATTGCCTCGCCGAAATGCTCGATGCCGCCCATAACGATGGCGGCAATGGCGCTCCCGATGAACAGAAGCACCAGTGCCGCAATAAACAAGCACACGAAAGGAAAGATGTTGCGGCGGCGCCCGCGATGGCGCTGTTGTGCGCTTTTGTCCTGCCTAGCGCGGTGATGATGCGGGCGCAATCGATTTTGCTTTTCTTGTTGTGCGCTCATGCTTGTTATCTTCGAAGGTGCATTACTGTTTGCAGAAATGCATTATGCCTGTTCGTAGCCGTATTCTGCCCAGATGCTCTTTGCAGCGTCGGAGCCCAGGAACTCCAGGAACGCAGCAGCGGCATCGGCATCCGTAACGGATTTCAGTTGCGCAGCGGGAATTACCTTCGTGTAGCTATCCATACCCGAATCGGCCACGATGGTAGCGCCGTCGGCTTTGACGTTTTCTTTCCACACAATGCCCGCGTCACCTTCGCCGCGTGCCAGCGCAGCGGCAATTTGCGGCGCCGTGGTGGTTGTGGTCAGCTTGTCGGAAACGGTATCGAAAATGCCTGCATCGGTGAACGCTTTTTTGGCAATCTTGCCGATGGGTGTGGACTCGGGGTCGCCAATAAGAATGGTGTCAGCGTTGACCAGGTCGTTTAGGCTTGCGATGTTCTTGGGGTTATCCTTGGGAACAACAAGAACGGGAATGTGCTTCACCAAATCGGTGCTTGAAGTAACGTATTCTTCAACGGGCTTCGTCTCTTCTTTTGAACCGGCAAAGAAGAAGTCGCCTTCCTCGGTGGTTTTGATTTGGGTTTGGATCTGCGCGGCGTTGGCAAATGTAATGACCATTTCGCAGCCCGTCTGCGCTTTGAACTCGTCGGCGATTTTCTGGAAGGGGTCGGTCATGCCCGCGCCGCAATAGATATTGAGCGTCTTTCCCTCAAGAGTTTGCGTTTGCGCTGATGAGTCGGCGGAAGTTGAGGCAGATGTCGAACTTTCGCTTGATGCACATCCCGCTAGACCGCTCAATCCCAGTACGGCACACATTGCAACAGCGGCAACCGCGCCCAGCTTCTTCTTTTTCATGGCGCTCCTATCTTTTCTTAAATTGATCGGTAAATACGAAGAAATTATCGTATTTACAGATTATATACGATTAGAAATATATTTTTATAGAAATATTTAGTCGTAAGTATAAATTAGCTGAATTGTCCGAAGAGATGGTGTAGTGCGCCGCGCTATGGTCGCCTCCGTTCCCCCGTGGTGAACATGCGGCGAAGGGGCGTTATTTCAATCGGCTTTTCTGGACGTACATTGTTCTATACTGAGCAACAAGATTATTTGTGCGCGTTGAAGGTGAATGTGGGCACGCAAAACAAGAAGATTAATTTTTCAAAACGATTCGGCGCTGTTGTTGCGACGGCGCTCGTTGTCCTATGCCTTCTTGCGGCAGCGTTTGCGTTCTCTTCGCAGCCAACTGCCCCTTCCGAAGGAAGCGCATCGGGCACTGCTGCAGAATCTGTCGCGACAACAGCGGGTTCGACTCCTGGTCAAACAGTGCAACTACCAGGGGAAACGTACGAGGAAGACGCAGAACTTACTGTCCGTTTCCTTGATGTTGGTCAGGGAGACGCAACGTTGTTGGAATCGCGGGGTCACTGGCTTTTGATTGACGGGGGTGCCTCTTCGGCTTCGCGTAAAATTTACGCAACGCTTGAAAAACTTGGCGTCAATCACCTGGATGCTGTGATTGCCACGCATCCTGACGCCGACCACATTGGGGGCATTGCCGCCGCGCTGAATTACGCAACGTGCGATTCTTTGTACTGCTCGGTTGACCGAAGCGATTCGGAAACATTCGCCCATATGGTGAAATACAACGAGAGAAACGGCTCGGGCATTGTTGTTCCGCAAAACGACGACAGCTTTACCCTGGGCGATGCGACGGTTACGTTTTTACGTACCCAACAGGCGTTTTCCGATAGCAACAATGGGTCGCTGGTTGTGCGTATCGATTGCGGTGGTGCGTCTTTTTTGTTCCCCGGCGATGCAGAAAACCCTGCTGAACAGGCACTTCTTTCAGAGGGAGCAAATGTTTCCGCTACGGTTTTGCATGTGGGGCATCATGGGTCGCTCACTTCAACATCGGCTGCTTTTCTAGCGGCCGTTGCGCCGCAGTACGCAGTGGTCAGCGTGGGTGTGAACGACTATGGGCATCCCTCCGAGCGTGTGATGGAGCGCATTCAAGACTTTGGCGCTGCAATCTATCGCACTGATCAAGTGGGTGATATCACGTTTGAGCTGCGCGATGGCTCCCTGGCCGCCACCACGACGAAGACCACAACCGAAGCTCCTACGGCTCCGGGAAAGTCGAAGTCGGCATCAGGTGGTTCGAGTAGCAACGCTGCGACCGGTGGAAATGCCCCCGATGACGCGACCGGCGGTTCGGCGGACAACGCTTCCGCCGCCCCGCACGAATACGTTTTGAACACGAACACGATGAAATTCCACTATCCAGAATGCAAATCAGTGGGAAAGATGAAAGATAAAAACAAGCAGGTCGTAGAGGCAACGCGCGACGAAGTTCGTTCGTGGGGTTACGACCCATGTGGTATTTGCCAACCGTGATCTCGCCTCCCCCGATTTGCTCTCCCCTTTTGCGTCTGTGTCGGAGCGATGCCAAATCCAGGAGCATCGCGCGCATTCTTTGTCTCCATAGACCTTGCTCGTTGGAAAAGTGGGTGCAGATTCGGGCAAATCGACGATAGGGAGTGGTCATTGAAACAACGGCTTAGTGACAGTTTGTCTCTCGATTTTTCTGCAAGCGTTTGAACTGGGGTTATTTTGTTGATTGATATACGATGGACGTAAACTCAGCAAAAAACGCCCTCTTTTCTCTCTGTCCGCACCCCCTAAACTACTCTCAATCGTCGATTAGCCTGAATTCAAGGTGGTTTTTCCAACAAATAGGGTCGTTCTGGCCGCTTTGTAACTCAAAAAGAGTCTTTTTCGCATTATACTGTGGAACGAATAAAAAGAACGGGGTTTGGTTCCGGCTCAACGGGCAGTGTTGCGCAATGTGTCCGCGGGGAAGCGTTCAGCTGCAACAGCAAAGCGCACGTCCGAACGTTGCGGGCGCCGGCCATCCGTTGCGAATCGTCGAAAGGAGCTTTTCATGCGTGACCATTCCAAGCACATTGAGCTTTCGCGCCAGCAGGCGGTAGAGGGCATTTTGGAGCTGTGCGATTTCGGGGCCATTGAAGATCGCGTGGAGCTGGTGAGCCTTGCCGAGGCGCAAGGGCGTGTGCTGGCGCGCGATGTTCTGGCGCAAACGGAAACCCCGAACGTACTCACGTGCTGCATGGATTCCATTGCGGTTCGCTGGGAGGACTTCGAGAACGGCGACCCTGATACCAGCACGTGGGTTCGCGGTGTGAACTGGCAATTTGCGAACACAGGCATTGCCATGCCGGCAGGCTTCGATACCGCCATCGTTATCGAGCACGTTGCGGTGTCGGAAGACCAGCAGCATGTATCTATCGACGCAGCGCCGTCGAAGCGCTTTGCGGGAACGCGACCCGCGGGCAGCACGCAGAAAGTAGGCGACGTGCTGGCAGCTGTGGGTACCGTGGTCACTCCCGACGTTATGGCGCAGATTGCGGGCGGTAATGTGACTAGCGTTCCCGTGGTCCGCAAACCGCGCGTTGCATTCATCCCCACGGGCAACGAGCTTATTGCGCCGGGTGGCATTGTTCCTGCAGGTCGTAATCTTGAGACGAACAGCATTCTTGCGCGCGGCAAGATTGAGCAGTGGGGTGGCCAGCCGATGATCTTCGACATTGTGCCCGATATTCCCGAGCGCATTGAAGCTGCTGTTTTGGATGCGTGCGCTTTGGCGGACATTGTGGTGCTCAATGCCGGTTCTTCCAAGGGCTCCGATGACTGGTCGTGCGAGCAGCTAGAAGCGTTAGGCCAGGTCGTGTGCCATGAAACGAATCATGGCCCAGGACATCATAGCAGCTACGCGTACGTGAATGGCACGCCGGTTGTGGGTATTTCCGGCCCAAGCGGCGGCGCCAGCTTCACCATGAACTTCTACTTGCGCCCGCTCATGCGCACGTGGCTGGGTTTGCCGGCCGAGCCGGCTCGCATCGTTGCGCGCCTGACGGAAGCGTTTCCCGGAAAGGGCCCGAAAAACGATGCCGTGAAACCGCTGACAAATGAAGCGGCGGCAAAAGCGGCGACCGCCGAAGCGCACAAGCGCGAGAAGGAGCAGACGCTGCGCGCCGATGGGGAAGTGCGTCCCAGCGTGGTGAACCCAGGTGCAACATTCTACGGCATCAAGTTTGTCATGCTCTCGCAAGGCGCCGATGGCATGATGCAGGCTACGCCGGTGAAAGGCCATGCGGGAAGCCGCGAAACATGGCACGCGAACGCGTATTACATGATGCCCAGCGGACCAGGCATCGAGCCCCCTGCAGCAGGTGATCTTATTGAGGTTGAACTGCGTTAATCTTTCTTTATGCTTTACCGGTTCATGCAGTATGTTGCAGCATGCTTGCTGGTAAGGCGACTGCGCCCGATGCGGCGGCACCCCTCATGTGGATGCCGCCGTAGCTTATAGGGTGACCAGCCAGAAGCTTCTGCATAGTAGGATCCGCCAGATTGCCTGGGCGTTCTTTCCCGTTTTGGCGCTGAAGGGAAGTGGTTATCCCCAAATGATTTTAAGTGCTTGAATACGTTGCTCAATGCCATGTTCGAGGTATTCTGTACGCCATTGGCTGATGTTTCCATTCTCCAGTATCTCGATCGCTTCTTGAGGGAAACCGTCGAGCAAATCAAGATCAAACCATGCGTTTTCCAAGCTAAGCAATAGCTGACGTGTGGGATTAGGGTCAAAAGGACGGCTGATGAATGAGTAGTCTCCCTTTGCAACCATTGATTCGTCCTTGTCAAACCAAAGGCTGTTGCCGTTGTCAAACAGGGGAGCCATGCGCCATGCAAGCGTTTCCACATTGCGTATAAAGCCGAAGTTGCGCAAGTGGCGATCGCTGTTTGCCAAGATGCTATCGCACACAACCATTTTCGATAGGCTCAGCTCTACCTCATGGCGGGGAATTCCCAGGTTGCAAGCTTTGCGAACGATTGCTTGATAGACTGTTTCGTTGTGCTTCGTTGTTTCCGTTTCATGTACCAGACTTGCGGGAACGTATTCCTCGTCATCGCGAAGGAAGCAAGTGCAGGCGCTTACAACGCCCAAACCGTTGATATTGCGCACTTCGTATGGCACGTAGTCGTGCGCATCGAGCACTCGTCGATAAAGGGCTGTTGCTACCGTTTCGTTATAAACCTGCTGGTCGGTCCAAGGATTATGGCCTTTTAACAGAATGCGGTCAGAACCCTCGTGAATCCATTTTTTAGGAAGCACGCCTTCAGATGTGTTGTCGGGGGAGGAAAGGCCTACTTCGTCGAGCCAATTATCCCAGGCGCCGTTCGCGTTACCGAAGGGATTGTGGAAGTAATTGAGGTCATCCCATGTAAGATTTTCGCCTTCTGGTTGTATCCAATACTGATCAGAAAGCGAAAATCCCAGATTGCGAAAAGGAATAAGGCTTGCGTCCGTTACGCCAAGCGCCGCAAGCTTGCTATCCATTCCTGTACGACCTTCGGGTATACAGCGATGCTCCCACCAGTTTTTCAGACCGAGCGCATTTCCTCTTCCGTTGCGTGTTACGGTACCTAAAGGAGCTCGTGTTGAATCAAGCACTTCACGCGGCAGAAAAGAGCAATCTGTTTCATCAAAGGAGAATTCCATCACAGGATATTCGCGGTTCATAAGCAGATACGTTGTGCCTTTCCGCTTACGTCCAGTTTTTGGCGCATTCTTTTTGGCCACCAGCAGCGACTCGTCATCAACAAGCCAATGGTTATTTGTTTTTTGCGCGATCAATGCTCCGTTGGCAATGCGCTTGTGCACGGCCTGCGGCGTTATTCCAAGCAGTTGAGCTGCATCTTTTATGCTGGTGTTGTATGGCATGGCTTGCTCCTTTCTTTCACCTGATTGTATAAAAAAATAGTTTAAAAAGAAAGAAAAACGGTTTAAAAACAACCGAAAATGGTTGAATTTCGGCTATGCTGCCGGCGCATCTACCGCGCCCACGCGCGCATCCGTCGCGATACAACCCTTCGTAACAGTGCGGTAACCGTATGTTAACGCCTTGTAGCATTCAATTTCCCAGGTAGAAACGTTTTGGAAAAAAAGCGTCCGTACCATTTCCCTTGTAATGTTCAACGCGAAAGCGTTCGGGCTAAAAAGGCTCGTTCCAAGCGCAGGTGAATTTCCAAGCAAATCTTGCGCAACCCCTCCGCGGTGACCCCGCGGGACGAACCTTTCTAGCCATACGCTTTCCCATCGAAAGAAAGGGGAATGTCATGGAGGATTTCTTAACATCGTTCTTCATTGCTCCATTCACCGGGTTGGCTGAAGGGCTTTCAGGAGCCTCAAGTGTGCTTGACGTCATCAACGCCGTTGATGGCTTCGTGTGGGGCCCCATCATGATTTTGCTTTTGCTGTTCACGCACATTTTCATGACGGTGCGCACCGGCTTCATTCAGCGAAAGCTGGGAACGGGTATCAAGCTGTCCGTCACGAAGGACGATCCTTCCAACGCCGAAGGCGACATTACCCAGTTCGGCGCTTTGACTACAGCGCTTGCCGCAACCATTGGTACCGGCAACATCGTGGGCGTTGGCACCGGTCTTTTGTTTGGCGGCCCCGGCGCTATCTTCTGGATGTGGATCACGGGCATTTTGGGCATTGCCACCAAGTATGCCGAAACGCTCATTGGCGTGAAGTATCGCGTTAAGGACCACTCGGGCAAGATGCTGGGCGGCGCAATGTATGCTTTGGAGCGCGGCTTCAAGAACAAGAAGGCTGGCCGCATCTTGGCTATCCTGTTTGCCTTGTTCGCGTCGCTGGCTGCGTTTGGCATTGGCGCTTCCACCCAGTCAAATTCCCTGGCTGACGCCCTGTACAACACGTCGTTGATCGATGGCAAGGCTATTCCTCAGTGGCTCGTGGGCATTGTGGTTGTTGCTCTTGTTGCAATTGTTATCTTGGGCGGTATTAAATCCATCTCCACGGTTTGCGAAAAGCTCGTTCCTATTATGGCAATCTTCTATGTGGTATGCTGCTTGGTCATTATTGGCATGAATGGCGAGTATCTGGGCGAGGCTATCCGCCAGATTCTGGTAGGCGCGTTCACTCCGGCAGGTGCTGCTGGCGGCGCCGTTGGATCAACCGTTACGCTGGCATTGCAGTTCGGTTTTAAGCGCGGCATCTTCTCCAACGAAAGCGGCATGGGTTCTGCTCCGTTGGTTGCTGCATCGGCCACTACCCGCAACCCCGCACGTCAGGCGCTTGTTTCCATGACGGGCACGTTCTGGGATACCGTTGTTGTTTGCTTGATCACCGGCCTTATGCTCATGACCACGCTGCTTGCGAACCCCGAGCTCTCTACGGCTGTTGCAAATGGCACCATTTCCTCCGGCGCTGGTCTTGCCACCGCGGCTTTCGAGAAGATCCCCGTGTTCGGTCCGCTGGTTTTGCTTGTTGGTCTGCTTACGTTCACGTACTCCACCATGTTGGGCTGGAGCCAGTACGGCAACCGCGCTATCAGCTACCTGCTGGGCAAGAAAGCAAAGACCCCGTATTACATCGCGTTCTTGCTGTTCGTGTTCTGGGGCTGCATGATGGTTGGCGATGCTGCTAACAGCGCATCGGTTTCGAACCTGAGCTCTACGGTGTGGAATTTCGCTGACGTGATGAACGCCCTGATGGCAATTCCTAACTGCATTGCGATTTTGGGTTTGTCCGCAGTTATCGCTCGCGATACGAAGCATTACGTGTATGATAACAACCTGGACGAAGTTGACACGACTGAGATTCCTCAGTTCGATGAGAAGTAAGAGACGGATTTAACGACTTTGGACAAGCGGCGGGAGCGCGCAATTTGCTCCCGCCCTTTGTGCGGAAAGCTGCTGACTTGCCGTTTAACTTGGGCGTACAGCGGCAATTGAGTGAATGACCACGTCTTTTCCAGCGAAGGCGTGAAGAAAGGAAGCGTTTTACCATGGAGAATCTGGGCTACTACAACGGAACGTATGGCCTGCTTGAAGAAATGACCATCCCTATGAACGACCGCGTTCACTGGTTTGGCGATGGCGTGTACGATGCCGGTCCTGCCCGCAATTACAAGATTTTCGCCATGGAGGAGCACCTGGATCGTTTCTTCAACAGCGCGCGTTTGACCGATATCAACATTCCTGTGTCGCGCGATGAGCTGCGCGATTTGCTAAACGATTTGGTGAAGAAAGTGGACTCCCCCGAGCATTTCGTGTATTACCAGGTCACGCGTGGTGGCATGAAGCCTCGCTCTCACGATTACGAGGAAAATGTGCCGGGTAATCTGTGGATTATGATCAAGCCTCAGGTTATGCCCGATGGCACCGAGCGCATCAAGCTGCGCAGCGAACAAGACACGCGCTTTTTCCACTGCAATGTTAAAACGCTGAATCTGCTGCCTGCCGTTATGAGCTCGCAAGCAGCTAAGCGCGAAGGTGTGGCGGAAACGGTGTTCTATCGCAAGGAGATGGGCAATCGCGTAACGGAATGTGCGCACAGCAATGTTTCCATCATTTTGAACAACGAGTTGTGGACAGCGCCTACCGACAACTTGATTTTGCCGGGTATTGCACGAAAGCACCTGATCAAGGCGGCGAACAAGCTGGGTATTCCCGTTCACGAAGAGCCGTATGATTTGGACACGCTGCGCGGCGCACAAGAGATTATCGTGACCAGCTCTTCAAATCTGTGCCGGTTCGCGAATGAATTCGAAGGAAAGCCGTTCGGTGGCGGTGCTCCTGAAATCGCTGAAGCGCTGCGCGTGGAAGTGAACCGCGAATTTGCCGAGGCCACAGCGCTTTAAGGTTGCGCCGTCTAAAGGTTTCGCGACCCAAGGGTCTAGGAACCCCATGATCGAGCGACCCGAAGCGTACGTTTACGTTTTCTCTTGACATAACAAAATAAGCGAGGAAAAAATGGAATCGATCGAAGAGATCGTTCTGCGGTATTCCGCGCGCGGAATGACGCATTTGACTTCACAGTTGCCTCTTGATTTCTGCATGAATGCCGCTCGCGAAATCTTGTCGTGGGCGCGGGGCAGTGTGCTTTTGCTTACCGGTTTCGATGTGGGCGGCGCCCCTGAAACCGATGGTCCCACGGGTACGTATGTTATGGCGCGCGCTCTTGCCGACCTGGGGTATACGCCTATTGTTGTTTCCGAGCCTGCGACCTGCGCTTTCTTTTCTGCAATGGGAATTGAAACGCGAGAAGTGCTGCCTGGTGACACGCCGAGCTATTTCGATGAGCTGCTTGATGTGCTGGCCCCTGTGGGCATTATCTCCATTGAGCGCTGCGGCAGAAATTGCCATGGGAAGTATTGCAATATGCGCGGCAAGGATATTTCTGCGCGCACATCGCCGCTGGACGAGCTTGTTTTGCGCGCCACGCGCACAGCTATTCCTACTGTTGGTGTGGGCGATGGCGGCAACGAAATAGGCATGGGAAATGTTTCGCAGCTCATCTCGGAGAAGCTGTCGTTGGATCCTTGTTCGGTAACGGTTGACTGCCTGGTGGTTGCCACGGTTTCCAACTGGGGAGCCTATGGCATTGTGCAGGCAATGGGGAAGTGCGTGGGAAAACCGTTGCTTCCTGCGTTTGATCAGGTGAAGCGCTTCTATCAGTTCATTGTCGATCGCGGCAGCGTTGATGGCACCACGGGAAAACGCCAAGTAACGGTCGATGGCTTCTCCATGGATGTTGAGCGTAGCATCGTAGAGGCACTGCATCGCGTATAGCGCACCTGGTACGTGTCTGGCGCGCGCCTTTTTTGGTGCGCCCCCTTGAAAGGCCGCCCAAAAATCCCCCGGTTATGGTTCTTTGCAACCCTGACCGGGGGATTCGTGTTTCTAGGACCCCCGCAGCCTATGTACGGCTCATGCGGCTCGGCACATCCCCTATGCGACTTTACGTGCGATTCCATCCGTAGAGTGCGGCGTACTGAATGGCGAAGGCGTCTTCGGCGTAGACCTGGCCATCGGGTGCGCCACTTGCTCCCACAACATCGGCGCGCTCGAATAGCTGGTCGTAATCAGCGTGATTCTTGTAGAAATCGGTTGTGGCAATGTCGTAGGCAATCTGCGCGTCCACAATGTTCACCATGCCGTTTCCGCTCACATCGCCGCGCTCATAGACCACGGTTGTGGTCAAGTTCAGCCGTTCGCTGTAGTTGTCGTAAGACATGCCTTCCTTGTAAGCGGCAATGCGGAATTTTGTATCTTTTGTCACTGTTACAGGGTCGGTGTATTCAATGCGCGTGCCTTCGGGCTTGCAGGGACAGGTGTTGTCGGTGGTGTAGTAGATCGTTGCACCTTCGGTGGCACACGTAATCTCAAGGGTGGATCCGCAGGCAACCGTTACGTCGTTTTCCTTCGGTGAGAGCGCGCCGAATTCTTGCCCATCGATTATCGCCACGGGTCGTGCCGGCTGTGCTGTATCCGACGTCACGCGTACGGGGAGCTCCTTTGCAAGCGTGGTGCCGGGAATGGAAAGCGTAAGCGTGGTAAGGCCTGGTAGTTTGCCCGAAAGCCCGAATGTCGCTTTTCCTTCCTCGTCGGTTGTCAGGGTGATAGGCGTCTTGCCCTCCAGGCTTTCCGTATCGCTTGCGCCACGTGTGAATGCCGCAATGTCAAGCGACTCCATATTCGCCACGATCGTTTGATTGGCGGCGGGAGTGCCATCGGAGAAGCGGGCATAGACCATCACGGTTGTATCGTGCGCGCTGTTTTCCTGCACGACAACGGCGTTTTCGTAATTCGCCACCAACGTGGCAGGACGTCGATTCACCATGGCCTGCGTTGTCCACGTATCGGTTCCGTTGGCCCCGAGCGTTCGGCCTACATAGTTTTGTGCTCCTTGCAGGGAAAACGTTATCATGCTGTGTTCTTCCAGCTGCGTTGCGGGGTACACGCGAAGCACGCGCGATAGTGCCCCGTAGCCATCTGCCTCGGAAGCTTGCTGGACATCAACCCACTCAACGCGCGCTGCTGTCGCACCATCGATGGTTGCCGCAACGCTCGGATCGGCCTTCATGTACTGGTCAAACGTGATCTCAATATATTCGGGATCGGCCCAGAGGTGTGTCACGGTGGGGTCTTCGGTGGACTTCAGACTTATCTTGAGCCCCGATTGAATGGGAAGCACCGGAAGCCACGCGGTAGATGTTTGCTCGTAGCCCTCTTTTTCCACACGTACTTGATATTGGCCGGTGGGGGTATCCCATGCAAATGCACCGTCGGTGCTCGTTATCTGTGGGTTCACCTGCTCATATGCTGCAGCATTCCACAAGGTGCCCTGCTCATTGCCCGAAGCATTTTTATCGCGCGTCCAGACGCTTGCTGTGGCTCCCTGAACAGGGTTTGTTTCCAGCGCCTCGTATATCGTGCCCGAGGGGTCAACAATAATCGATGCGTCCATGCTGTGCTTGCCGTTCTTTCCAGTTCGGTTGCTTCCCGCGCTGCCGCTGCTTCCCGTTGCGGTGCTTTCGTCATCTTCCTTGTCTTTTGCGGTTTCTTTGCAAACGCTCTTGCGGTACTCCGTGGCTTCCAAGTATTTGTTGTTCGCAACGTCAATCCACGGTGCGCGGTAAAGGTGCGTCGCATTGGAACTCACGTCAACGGCCAGGCCGGCTTTTCCTACCACGTTGCCCGCTACCTGGCCAAATTTCTGCACACCGGCAGACGAGGGGTCGCACGTGCCCATGGACAGAATCGATGCCGCCGCGCTCACGTGAAGGTTGATGATGCTCCACTGAGCATCGGCGTAGCTGTGAGCTTCTTCGACTTGCAGAATCTCTTTGAGCTCTTCGGCGGCGTCTCGTTCTGCGTAAAGGGCGTCCAGGCAGCGTTTGCATTCGCTTTCGCAGGGGTTTTTCTGCTTCCAGAAAAGAATCCATCGGTTGATGTCCTCAATATCGGCTTCAAGCAATCCCAGCGTATCGGAAATATTGAACCAGGAATCGCATGCTTTGTAGGTGCCATAAGCATTGGCCGCGGTGCCTAGAATGGGCATCCAGGTGGCCAGGTCATTGAGGTTTTTCGAGACCCAGTTGCTCTTGGCGCTTGTTTTTACCGCTTGTTCTTGGCTTGATGCGACTGCTTGGGCGGCATCGGTTGTTTTCTTCAAATTTGCTTTGAACTTAAGGGGGTCCTTCGCTAAGCTTACCTTTTTAGAGGCATTTGCCACATTCGAAGCCGCGGCGCCTGCGGCGGTTTGCGTTGTTGCGGAAAGGGAAGTGGATACAACGGCCTCTTCGCTTTCTACCAACGAGTCCAGGATCATTCCTGCCGCGGTGAAGCGCGCCCATTCGTAGGTGTCCTTCATCGCGCCTAGCGAGTATTGCCATTTATCCAGGAAGTTGGGGGTGTACGAAGTGATGCGAGGCCCTTGGTCTTGCGCTGCGGCGGGCGGTTGCTCGGTTACCACAGCGGTGTAACCGTAGTACTTGCCGTTTGCTTTTTGCTTGTCTCTCACGTACAGGTCAACGGTGAAATTGCCATCGGTCGTGGTAAGCTCTGCATCGCCTGCGGGCGTGCTGGGGTTTTCTTTGACGGCAAGCTCGCCTTTCTCTTTAAGGTTCTTGTCAAGCAGGGCAGAGGGCGTCCCGGCGGCGCTGGGCGACCCCACATCAAGCATGCTCCCTGTCTTTTCAGCTGCGTTTTTCGTGGCGCGCGCCGCCCTTTGCGTTGCGGCATTGTTCGCGCTCACGGCTGTTTCCACGGCGTCGAAGAAGTCTTTCGCGTTCTTTGCGGCCTGTGCATCATCGCCGTACCAATCCGTGATTTCGTCTACCGAAGGAGCGGTGTAGGACACGGGTTCGGGGTAGGTGCCCGCAAACAGTTCGGCCTCCACGGTGCGCATCCAGGCATCGATGTCAATGTCTTCGAACATGCGCGCAGGATCGTTGAAGTTGGGCATGAGCGCTTCGATTTCTGCAATGGCGTCATCCAGCGCGGCTTGATCTTCTTCGGAGAGCTCTTCGTTGCCATTTTCCGCCCTGAGTGTGTCGGCAAGCCCCTCAAGCACGTCTTTCGTGTCGGAACAAATCTGTTGCGCCTCTTCGCTGATCATGTCGTCAACGGCATCGTTTGACCACAGTAGCTCCTGAAGCCACGCGTAATTTTTAGTAGCTTCTTCTTGCGCGCGCTGGGCCAGGCGGTTTTTGTAATCCTCGTCATTTAAGTCAACGGTGAATGCCAGCTGATAGGCGCTCATGCTGTAGCTTTTGGGAATAAACAGCCCGCTTGCGAAAAGCAATACGTTGCTGAACATGCTGTTGCTGTTGTGGTTCTTCAAGAGCTCAAGGTATGCTTCATCCACGTATTCGCCCACGAAACGCGTGTAATTCTCGTCGCTTTGCGGCTGCTTGGTAAGCACCACGGTTTCGGTTCGCCCATCTTCCAGCGTTGCGAAAAGCATGAGTTTTTCTTTAGCGTTGATTTCCTGACCTGCGCTTTTGACCGTTATGTCAAACGTCCAGTAAGCATTGCGCTTGCGCGGGAACTGGTAATGGATAGTCAGATACGACTCTTGTTGCTGGCTATCTTCTACAAGCGTTTGCGTTTGCCCGTCGTTGGTGACCTTGAACGTCCACAGCTCCGCCGAAGGACGATACGTGCAGCTCACGAAGGATTCGTAGCTGTTTCCGTAATACGAAGCAACCACCTTGATTTGCACGGAATCGCCGTACAACAGGTTTTGCGTTACTTCAGAGGGAAGGTCGAAGGGAATCGTGGCGCGCCCCAGGTTGTTCGTCTGCTGTTCCGGTAGGTTCAATTTCGTCTCGTTCGCGTAAAGTTCGAGTGTTGAACCAGGCTGGGCGTACACGGTGGCGCTGTTTCCCTGTTGGCTCACAAAATTCGAGTCCATTTTCAGCTGCACTCCCAAGGCGGCAAACGACAAGCTGCCCACTTGAGCGGCCATGGTGCTTGTTTTGAACGTGATGGGAATGTTGTAAACTTGCTCTTTGTCTGGCCTGAACGCTACAGAAATCGTGCCGCTTTCTTTATTGGCGGGAAGCTCAATGCTCAAGCCGTCCGATGTTATGCTCCAGTCGGGGTATTGGTCGTCGTCAGATACGCTCACGCTCCGTTCTATCTCGGAATCAAGGCCTCCTAGAACAAGCGTTGCCCCTTTTGCGCTGGTCAGCTCGTAATCAAGGGACAGAATGGTCTCGCAGCCCACGCATACCGTGTCGCTCTTTACGCGCGGTGTTATGGACTTGATGCCCAGCGCCGCCAAAAGATCTTCTGCGCTGAATGAGGGAACTGTGAGCTCTGCGGCGGCTTGCCTGCCGTTTTCCACGGCTACCTGCGTTTTCGCAAAGGGGAAGCTCCAGCTCTTCGTGTCAAGCAGGCTGTTCACCGTGGGTTTGGACGCTGCGGCATCGAACGCCACCACGGTGTACGTTCCCGGCTCAAGCTGGTCGGTTACCAGTTGCCAGATTTCGTTTGCGCCGTCTTCGGTGCCGCCGCCCTCGCTTGAGGTGGGCGTGGGGATAGTGTAGGCATCGGCCACTTTTCGTGCAGTATCGTTTGTTCCTGCGAATACGATAACACGCGCCTGTCCTGCGAACGCGTCTTCGCTGCCCGCTTCGCCTTGCGTGGTAACGCGAATGGTGCCCCAGCTTTCGAACGTTGCAGCGAATGCATTCGTTTCCGCGTTGAATGTTGCGGTGGCGTTTGCAGGGCCCTTGGCACCACTACGCGTGATTTCCAGCGTAAGGTTTTCGGGCACGCCTTCGCTTTGCGCCAGCGCTTCCGATAGCACGAGCATGCCGTTTTGCGTGACCCAGTCGCCGCTCATGGTTTCGTCGCCGTTTAGGGTGCCGCAAGGAATTTCAATGCCGTTGCGGAACAGCTTGAACGACAACTTGCTCCAGTCAAAGCTATCTGCAAGAACGGGATTGCCTTGCGAGTCGGTTCTGCCGGTATCGTAGCGCACGTCAAGAGGGAATGTTTGCTGGGCGGGAATAGGCGTGAAAGCGGAAATATCGATCGTGCCCATGTCCCATATATTGGACGTCATATCCTGCGCAATGCGGAAATACGTTTTTTCGTAATAACCTGCCGCGCTGATGGTGACTTGCGCTTCGGTGTTCGCTATAAGGCGATCGCAGGTGAACGTCTTGTCGGTATTGGGGGTTACCGGTAGAGTTTCATCACCTTGCGCTACGGTGATTTGCACGTTGTCTACGGTCATTCCTGCAGGTAGAAGCAACGAGCCACGTAAGGTTGCCGTATCAATCCAGTTCCACGTGATGTTCTCGATGCTTTTCTGCGAAAGCTTCATGGCGTCCGAAGGGGTTACGCCATCGCTCTTGAAGCGGTACGTTGACACGGTGCCGCCGCCCCTAAAGGGGTTGCCAACATCGTTCTCGTCGGTGTATTCGCCGCCGAAGCGAACATCGGGATTTTTGATAAGAACGTTAACAGCGCCGTCGTATTCGCTGAAAACATTGCTTTCAAGATACTTGATTGAACGGGGGATGATGATTTGTTCCTGCGTGCTCAGGTTTTTGTTGTTCGTGAAGGC
Organism: uncultured Eggerthellaceae bacterium; assembly: GCA_934670115.1. Taxonomy (GTDB): domain Bacteria; phylum Actinomycetota; class Coriobacteriia; order Coriobacteriales; family Eggerthellaceae; genus CAKUOV01. Next base: position 11,770 of record CAKUOV010000019.1, on the reverse strand, counting down.
GCCGCCGCAAATACGCTGGATGCCGTTACCTTGTTCGTCGGTTTCGAATTGGATTGAGGACAGTCCTTGACTCAAGTAGCAATAGAAGGATTGCCCGCCTAATTCTTTGACAAAACTCGGGAACGTAATGGTGGATATATCGGTGTCTTTGAACGCGTAAAAGGGGATATAGACATCGTATGATCCGTCGAAGATTTGCGAGAAGTCAACGGAGGATAAGCCGCAGTCGCCGTACACGAACACTACATCGCGTGTTTCGCCATCAACGGTATATGCGTAATTTCTTTCAACGTACGCATAAATTTCGGCATTGTATTCCGAGACAGTGGGACCAGAATAACTAAGGGGAGGCTCTTCAACGCCCGGCGCGAAGAAGCCGTCATCGTTGCGAACGCTGCCAATCCAGCGCTTTTTTCCGGTGCAGCCCACCGAAGTCTTCCAGGCTTTCGCTTTGAACTCCTCATCATGGTTGCGGCCGTAATAATTCTCCAGGTTGGCAAGCCGTTGTGCTTCAACGCCTTCTTTGAAGGGATTAAGGGATTCAACAGATTCCTCTCCGGTGTTGGCTCCCGATCCTTCGCCAGCTCCTCCGCTTTCGCTCGCGCCGAGCGCTTGCGCTGATGCTCCGGTTGCTTCCAGCGTGTCAGCCGTTGCGGGTGCTGCGGCTTCGGGTTCGCTGCTGCCTGCTGCTTCTTCGCCGCCTTCGGATGTTGTAAGCACTACACCTGCGCCTAAAGGTGCGGTTTTAGCGATTTGCGCAACGGTATCTTCGTCTGAAGGGGAGTAGGAAAGCTCTGGTTGTTCTTTTTGGCCTTCTGCCAGCGGACTTATTTCTGCCAATGCTCTTGCCGGAATAAGACCCGTTGCCAGGGTGGTTGCTAGCAGCAGTGCCAGCACGCGATTGAGTAGACGTTGTTGCTTCATACTGTTCCCTTCGTCCCTGTGCGGTTTTTCATGGGTGCTTTGCAGTCAGTCTTGCGGATTGATACACCCATACACTCTGCCAGTATGGGCAAATAATGCGAAAATGCTAGGTTCGTATATACGAACCTAGCATTTACCTGGGATTTTGCTGCAAAGTAAGGAAACTTTTGCTACAGCTCATGTTGCTGTGTATGATGAGTGGCGCTTGGCGGCAATATGGGCAAACGACAACAAAGAAAAAGGAGGCAACTCGGAGGGCGTGGAGCGCGCTATTATCTCCGCCCGCCCGCACGCCAGCAGTGGGGCTACAAGGCACGCACCGTAACGCCTGCCGCCTCAAGTGCCGCATGGATTTCGGCGGCAAACGCAACGGCAGCGGGATTATCGCCATGGATGCAAATCGTGTCTGCCGCAATGGGAATAACGGTGCCGGTTTCCGATTCAACCACGCCTTCCTTCACCGCGCGCAGGGTACGCTCGCTGGCTTTTTGCTTATCAGTGATAACGGCGCCCGCCAGCGTGCGCGGCACTAAAGTTCCGTTTTCCTGATACGCGCGATCGGCGAAAAACTCGCTTGCGGTGCGCAGCCCCACGTTTTGAGCAGCGGTAATGCTTTCGCTTCCAGCAAGGCCCACTAGAATAAGCTGGTCGTCGAAGTCTTTGACGGCCTGGGCAATCGCTTGCGCCAGCGCGGCGTCTTTCGCGGCAGCATTGTAGAGTGCGCCGTGAGGCTTTACGTGATGCAGCTTTGCGCCTTCTGCTTTTGCAAACGCTGCCAGCGCACCCACCTGATATAGGATACTTGCGTATACGTCATGGGGATTCATTGCCAGCGCGCGTCGCCCGAATCCTTCCAAGTCGGGGTATCCAGGGTGCGCGCCAATCGCTACGCCCGCCGCATGAGCGCAGCGCACGGTCTTGCGCATGACGCTCGGGTCGCCTGCATGAGCGCCACACGCAATGTTTGCGCTGGTCACGTGAGGGATAACTTGGTCATCTAGACCAATGGTGTATGCGCCGAAACTTTCGCCTAAATCACAATTCAAATCTACTTGCGCCATGGTGTTAGCCCTTCAAGTCAACGTTTTTCGTATCGGTAATCAGCATGTGGCCGGGTGCATGCGTAATGGCAAACGGCGGCTTGCTATTCATAACAACGCTCTGAGGCGTTACGCCGCATGCCCAAAACACCGGTACTTCACCAGGGTAAATGTCAACGGAATCGCCAAAATCGGGCTTATTGATGTCGGCGATACCCAGTGCTGCGGGGTCGCCAATGTGGAGCGGCGCGCCATGTACTTTCGGAATGGCGCCGGAAATTTGCACGGCTTTCACAACCTGGTTGTGGGGAATGGGGCGCATGCTCATGACCATATTTCCGCTCATGCTGCCCGCAGGCGTGCAAGCGACGTTTGTCAGATACATGGGAACGTTACGTCCCATGGTGTTGTGGCGCTGCTCAATGCCTGCTTCGATAAGCTCGCTTTCAAAGCTAAAGCTGCATCCAATAATGAAACTTACCAGGTCATCACGCCAGTAAGCAGATACATCTGTTGTTTCTTCCACCAAGTTTCCGTTTTCGTAAATGCGATACCGGGGGAAATCGGTTGCTACATCGCAGTCGGTGGCGCAAAGCGTTGTCTCGCGTGCTCCGACTTCGGTGACTTCCAATAGAGGGCAGGGCTTGGGGTTGCGCTGGGCGAACAGCAAAAAATCGTAGGCCTGCTCTTTCGGAAGAACAATAAGGTTTGCCTGTGCGAATCCAGGGCACAAACCGCTGGTAGGGGCGTCATAGGCGCCCGAGCGAATGATGTGGCGCGCTTGCGCGGGGGTAGCTGCCAGCATGCGCTGCCATACGGTTTCATCTACGTTGGCGGGTTTCGCTACGGTGGGAACTGGTGGGTTCATGGTTTGCTCGATTCTTTTTATTTTGTATGACCAGGAGATGTTATAGCATAGCGCTCAACCGATGCAGAGTGCGTCGGCCCGTGATACGAAAGGTGAGGAAGGCCGCGTTGCGCGCATTGCCATTGCAGGTGATCCAGAAGCTGTTGCGGGCTTGCAGTGCTGTTTGCCCAGGCAGCAAAGGCGTGTTCTTTGGTGCGAATCAGCTCTTGTGCCTGCTGCACGCTGGTTCGCGTAAAGCGAATTGATTGCTCTGGGCCACATTGGGCAAGTCTTGCGATATCAGCAGTTGCGATTGTTGCAATTTTTGCATAACCGCCTGTTGTCTGGCGATCTGCCATCATGACAATGGGCAGACCGCTTGCGGGAATTTGCACGGCCCCCAAGGGGATGCCATCGGAGATGATGTCGCTTCCGTTTATTGATTCAACGGGCGTGCCACCTAAGCGCAATCCCATGCGATCGCTTTCAGGAGTAACGGCGTACGTTGTGCCGTAGAATGTTTCAATCCCCTTGGCGGTGAACAGCCGCTCTTGCGGGTTGGGGATAGCGTGGATGGTTACGGCGCCAATGCTGTTCTGTTCGGCGTTGGCGCCCCGTGTCGCAGTCGTGCCTGCCGCCATGCCCGTGTTGCATGGGGCGTTTCCTTCGCTGCTTGCTTCGGCGCAACGTTTGGCACTTTCACCAAGAAACGCATCGGCAGGGGCGCTCAGCATGTTGTTGATGCGCAGCCATTCGGGCAACACCAAGTCGGGTATTTCTTTCTGCTCATGGTTTCCGCTGGTCAACACATCGTTTTTCGCAAGCGCACGCCCATAAAATCCGCCCATATGATATTTCAGGCTGGTAGCCGCGCTGCCAAACGCGCAGGGAACATCAATGCCGCCGCGGACAGCAAGGTATCCGTATTTGCCTTCGTGCGCGTTTCCCGCTGCCACGATATCGCCCGCGCGAAGACACAACGCAACTCCCAAGGGAGCAGGCTCGCCATTTACGGTGGGCTGGAAGCCAGCACCTGTGAATGCAATCACAAGCGTTTCGCTGGGATTTGTTTCTTCAACGTAAAACGATGGCCCCATCAGGCAGAACTCAAGGGCAGGCGCGTTTTCGCTATTTCCTACAAGCACATTTGCCGCGCGCAGCGACCAGGAATCCATAGCGCCTGCAGGGCCGAATCCTTGATCCATGAAGCCATGCCGCCCTAAATCTTGGACGGTTGCCAACATGCCGCTTGTTTTGACGATAAGTCTCATAATGCCGCCTGTGAGATTGAGTAACGTGCGCGGGCAAGGGGCTCACGCTTCGGCGAAGCCGTTGAAGCACCATGTGCATCGCCGCCTTCGCCGTTGCTTGAATAATTGCTTCCCGCGTTGGCAAGGTCGCTTATATCCGTGCCTTCCTCTGCCGCAATTCGGTAAAACTCCGCTTCGCTAATGGGAACGAAACGAATTATGTCGCCTGCAGCATAAGGGATTTCGCGCGTACCGCCTGCATCGAAAAGAAGCAGGGGCGTGCGCCCGATAAGGCGCCACCCGCCAGGGCTTTCAAGAGGGTAAATGCCTGTTTGCTGGCCGCCAATCCCTACGCTGCCGCGTGGAATTGCGGTGCGCGGCGTATCAAGGCGCGGCGTGTGAATGCGCGCGTCCAATCCGGAAAGGTAGGGAAAGCCGGGCAGAAACCCCAGCATTGCCACGGGGTAATCCACGCTGCTGTGGATGCGTATCACTTCATCGGGGGAAATGCCTGCCAGCGACGCAACATCGTTCAGATCGGGACCGAAAATGCCACCATACGCAACGGGGATTTCGATAAGTTTTGAGGCGCTCTCGTTTGCGGCTCCTTCGCTTTGCGCTAGGCACGATAGGTTCTGCTCAAGCTCATCAAATGTGAGCGTCAAGGGATTGTAGCACACCATAACAGAGCAGTACGTGGGAACGATATCGGTGACGCCGGGCACTTGCTGTGAGCGAACGGCAGCGGCAAGACGCGCAACGTTGGCGCTGGTCTGGCGGGAAATCTCGGAGGAGACCACCAAGTTCACGGCGCTATCGCCCGCTGTTTCCACGGTGAAGTGCATATTCGTAGAGACCCTTTCTTTTGGCGTGCGCCGCATCTTGGCAAAACCCGGTAAAACGACCTGCTCGCAGGCAAGCAAATCCGCTGGAATATCTTACGGCAACCAGCATATCGGGTGGGTGTTTCTCCTGGGTTTCGCTTCCCATAAAAACAGCCGCAGCAATTAAGCTGCGGCTGCCCGGTGCGCGAAATGCTGTGAGTGCTTCAGCGTATGCGAGAAGCTAGTCGATGTGTATATCGTATTGTCCCAGCGTGTCATACGTATTGGTATCCATGACATCAATTCTGCCATCGGCGGAAATCAAGTCATCCAAGCTGGCAACCGTATCGCCTGAGAAGTACATGAACGCTTCGGTGTAGGTGCCCGGCTTCAGCGTTTCGTAGAGGTACGGGGAAACCATTCTGTTGCCCACGCTCCAGGTGTTGTATGCCGCGTTCACATCAATGGTTGTATCAGATGTATTGTTCGCAATCCTCAGGACATAGCCGCAGTCGCCCATCCAATCTTTCTTCATGGAGATAACGGCAATCGTAACAACGTCATCGTTTACCAGCATCTTATCGACAAGTCGGATTTCTTCGCCGTCGTCGCCGCCATTATCGGTGCCGCCGCCGTTGATATATCCATCATCGCCGCCGTTTTCGCCGCCCCAGTCAAATCCCGTGGTGGTGGACAGGTCTTTTACCTCATCGGTGGTCTTCTTGAACGTCATGCCATCGCCATCGATGGTAAAGTTCAGTTTCCCATCTTTCAGAGTGCCTTCCAGGGACTCGCCCTCAATGGTCAAAGTGATTTTCTCTGCGCTTTTTGCTTCCCAGGTTCCTTCCAGGTTCTCGCCGAACATGCCCATCTTGAATGTGCCATCTTCGGCAAGCGCGGCCTCTACCGCCATGCCGAACGCCTTGAGCAAGGCCATGTCATCTTCGGTTGCACCGGAAATCTCAGTGAGCTCCCACGTGCCAACGAAGGCTTTCTTCGGATCCGCCTTTGAGCTTCCACCGCAGCCCACCAGGGCCAGGCACAGGGCAAGCGCGCCTGCTATCAGCGCAAATACTTTCATTTTCGTCTTTGTCTTCATGTTTGCACTTCCTTTCTTTGGGACCGAGCTTCCTTTTACGTGCTAGTCAACTGCTGCGAATGTGAAAAACCTAGTTTGCTCCCAGCGCGCCGCCGCAGAATTCGCAGCGGCCGCTGCCATCGGGCGTAGTGGAGGCGCCGCAGAAGGGGCAGGTCACCGCCTGTTTGGGTGTTGCCGCTGCTACGACTTCTTCGCGAACGCGCTCGCGCACACCTGTAAGCAGTTCGCGGATTTCATTCGCCTGGCGCTCTGCCTCGCGGAATTCGAGGGAGTAGCGCTCTTCAATCTGATAGTCGTTCACCTTGAACGAAATCTCGTCGAAGTAGGGGGAGTTCACGTAGATGGTGACATACATGTCGTAATCAATGTCGTAACGCGGCGGATCGTAGCTTTCCTCTTCACCTTCGGCGTTTTCGCGCATAATTTCGGTGCGGGTTTCGCGTACTTCCGTGTCGCAGCCGGTGATCTGGGAAAAGTCAATCACATCGGGGTTTGCGTCGCGCCAGCGCGATGCGCGCGTGACAATAAAGCAACCAGCGTCTTCGTCGATGATTATCTTGGTGTTGCCGCCCAGCGTGCGTGTTGCGTTAAATGCGGCCACGCGCTCTTTGTTGGCCTCGCGGTAATCAAGCTGCTCGCGAATCTGCTCAACGGTGCTGCGCCTGCGATCGCTGAAGAAAGGAGAAAGTTTTGCCGCGCACTCCTTGCACAGGTTGCCGTCTTCAAGCTTTCTGTTTCCCAGCAAGCCGATTTCCGCGCCGCAAATATCGCAGTTCTTCTTCTCGAATATCTTTCCAAATAGTCCCATAGGGGTCTCCTTCCCGTTGTTGCTACCCGCTTTCACTGAGTATGATGCGCCCGTTGAACGGGAAAAGGAATGACCCTAAGGTCTTATCTGGAGCCGCGATATGCACCTTATGTCTCATTTATGGGAAAAAGAGAAGAAAAAATGGACAAAATGGCTCCAAAATGCAATACAAAGCGGCGACGCAAGCAAGAAAACGACGAAGATGCAGGGGCCGCAACAACGTTGTGTGCGTCTGCGAGCTGGAAGCGGCAATAAGTTATTTGCGGCGCAATGCCGCCGCCGATCGTCTGCGAACCGAAAAGCCCTTACGAGTGCATTTTCGGAACAATAAGCCCGCTGGAAACGGCGTGCACCGCCAGGCGCAAAATGTTATCGTAGCCGGTTTTCGCCAGAATTTCAGAGATGTGTCGCTTTACGGTGCCTTCCGAAAGGAACAGCTCATCTGATATCTCTTTGCGCGTTTTTGTCTCGCACACCATGCGCAGGATTTCGACTTCAACATCGGTGAGCGCAGCGGCGTCGGAAAAAACGCTTTCCTGCGCGCGCGGGAACGTGCAATAACCTTCCATGGTGGAGCGAATGATGCTCAAAAGCTCGCCTGTTCCCACGTTTTTATATACGAAGCTGTCCGCGCCTGCTTGGCGCGCCTGCTCGATGAACGTGATTTCCGGCATGCCCGTCATGATGATGACGCGCACGTCGGGCAGTGCTTCTTTGATGCGTTTAGCTGCAACAATGCCGCTTGAATCGTTTTCGGTGCACACATCAAGAAGGGCGCAGTTCGCGTTATGCTTCTCCACGGCCTCGAGCGCGTTTTCGGCGTCTCCTAAAGTGGCCGCTACTTGCGTGTCGTGCTGCAGAGAAATGGTGGTTGCAAGGGAATCACGTAGCATCATTTGGTCTTCTACGATAACGATTCTGATCATAGCGACGTGCTCCTTTTTTTATGCTCGTGGTGTGCGCTGTCCATGATACCTGATTGTGCGGCGAGTGAGCGATTTGCACCGAGCGGTGCGCTTGCTTCAATGATAAACGGTTTGACCGAGATAACGCGCAGCGTTCCCTGAATTTCTTCCATGGCGGCGCGCATCAAGGGAAAGCCGCTGCCTTCGCGCATGTCCTCGCGGCCGTGTGCTCCATCGTTTTCAACGGTGAGTACCGCTTGCCCGCCTTTTTCCGAGAAGCGCACGATAACGCGTTTTGCACGCCCGTGTTTGGCGGCGTTGGTAGCGGCTTCACGGATGATTTTCACGAAAGCGCTGGCCACCAGGGGATTTTCGGGCAGCATTCCTTGTGCTTCGAGCGTGATGCCAATCAAAGAGAAAGCCGATTCTACGGAAGAAAGGTGCGCCACGCTTTCATCAACGGTGGGAATTTCTTCGGGCTCGGTCAAATCGTCGATGATGTGACTCAAGAGCTCGGTTATCTGTGCCAAGTGTTTTTCGTCCAGGTCGTCGTCTTCCAGATAGCGGTGAAGAATGGACAAGCGCTGCCCAATGGTGTCGTGCACGCGTGCTTTCATGTGCAGGATTGCTTCGTTATGTGCTACCTGAGCAACGTTGGAAATGGATTTCGTGAGCTCGGCATTTGATGTTTCAAGCAAATGGTTCGTGTAGGCAAGCTGGGTATTCAGCGCTTCTTGCTCGGTTACGTCAAGGGCCACCATGCGCCGGTATTCCTTCTTGCCCAAAACAACGCGATCGCGCACAAAAAGACGCGTTTCATCGGGGGAAATTTGCAAGCGGATACCTTCGGGAAGCAGCGCATCAAGGGGTGTTTCCCCTTTTTTGGCAATTTCTTCCAAGTCGTTCCACATGGTGCGCGTCTCGGTAAGGTCCGTTGCGAATCCCAGAGAGGTCAGGCATGAGCGCATGGTGTCGTTCATGAAAAGGATACGGCCGTCGTCACCCGCGCAGATGACGCCTTCGGGCAGGGTATTAACGGCACTCACCACCGAAAGATTCGTGACAGTTTGGGAGAGCCCCTGCTTATCGGTTGCAAGTCCGCTGGTCACGCGGAAGAACATGTAGCTTGCGTCCACAATAAGCAAGTACACGCTTGCCTCGCCAAGCTGCGCGGTAAGGGGTGGCGTGCAAAGTGCTAGCAAAACGCACTCGATAACGCGACAGCATTTTCTGCCCCGATTTTCTTCTTTGGCGAACAGGTAGGCGGCAATCAGGGCGCCTGCTATGTTTACCCAGAGCAGCATTTCAATGGGAATCGTTATTGCTTTCAAGCGAAGGATTGCAATGCCATAGCCCGCTTGCAGGGAATTTGCCGTTGCCGCGCCCATGACCAGGTGGAAGAACAGCAGCAGCTCATAGCACGCGCGAATCCAGGTACCGCGGGTGTCGCGGCGGCACATGACCAGCAACGTATGGAGTGCTTGTCCCGCGCAGAGCAGGTAAAACGTGATGACAAGCAGAATTGCGGTAAGAAGTTTCGCACCGAAAAGGAAGCTCATAGACGTTAGGCCTCCTGTCCGACTATCAGGTCAAGCGATGCGCTTGCTTTCGAAATGGAGAGCAAGAACTCATCGCCACGCGCGGTCAGGGTGTCGTGAAGCTCTTTGAGTGCTTCTTCGAAATGGGCGTTTAAAGCGCGATCTGCCTCAAGGGCGGCACGCATCTCCGCCTTGCCAGGCCCAGCGTCGCGCACAAAGAGCATGAGGATGGGAGACTGAGCCGCGAATGCCGCTGCCGCGAAATCATACAGGCAATCGTACAGAACGCTTACCGTTGTAGCGGGAAGGACTTGCGCCGTTTCAACAAGAGCAGCGCAATCGATATTGAGAGAGCGCAGGTCAGACGCTGTTTCGTTGAAAACCAGCTCCAGGCGCTCGCGGTTGAAATCGGGGTCGCTCTTCTCTGCAAGAATCAGACCGCCCTTGCGTTTGCAGTAAGCTACCAGCAGTTTTACTTCCATCAGGCTTTCGCGGCGTGCCTCGCGCGAAGCCGTGTCGTTTTCCTGGGGAAGGTTGTCCAGCAGCTCTTTGATGCGTCGCGTTTTGCTTGAAAGCGACCGCTCGATTTCCTCGAAGAGCTCGCGGCTGCTTGCTTGCCGGTATAAGTTGCGTTTGACTTCGTGGTCGTGCGCGAGTATCGCGTTCGTGCGCCTGAGCGTTTCCTGCTGCTGGTACAGCTCCTCGCGCCGCTTATCAATGGCCGAAGTGTCCTCGGCCAGAAGCGCGCAGCCGCCCGTGATGGCGTAGAGCTTGTACACGGTCGAAGGCATGCGTGAAGTGCGATACAGTGTTGTGCCCGCATGGGGGACGGTAACCGTTTTGAGCGCCTGTTTGACTTCGGGCTTCAAAGGAAGCGCGCAGTTGGTTTGCATCACCACATCGCGATTAAGAGACAGTATCTTCAAATCGAATGGCAACTTGGTGAAGAAGTACTCGTAGCGTCGATACGAAGGAAATATTCCCAGGTCAAGTGACAATTCGAGAGAAACTACAATCAACGTTGTGCAAACCAGGGCAATGTTTGTGGAGAAAAACGCCGTATTCCTGAGCACGTAGAGTGCGGTATAGGTGCCTCCAATGCCGACAATAACTAAAAGCGGCGCGAAGGCGCTGTGCAACTGACGACGTGCGGCGGGCACCGCCACCGCGAAAAAGCATAGGTATTGCGCGACCTGCAGCACGATGGCTACCCAATAAGCCCAGTTGTACGTGTAATGCCCGCTCCATTGGGGATCGGCGAAGTCAAATGCGAATGCGAAATGATGGAAGTTATTGGTAAGTATTACCAGCACGATTGCGGCATCTAAGGCAAAGGCGGCAATAAGCAGGTCGCGGCAAAGGGGCTTTCCGTCAATCGCTGCCGCGCGGCACGCGCTTGCCATGATCAGCGCGGGAATAAACTGCATAGGAATGTAGTACATATACCACAACACGGCAGAGATGCGATCGTGCTCAACAGGATAACGCACCAGAACAACAAGCAGCCAGAACAAAAGCAAGGCAGATATAAGGGTGATGTTTCGCTTGATTATGGCATCTGAACAGCGCAAATAGACGCTGAAACACCACGCAGTGACCGCAGCGCCCGAAAGAATCATCAGGCCCGATGTGTTCGAAGGACCCGTACCAATATAGCCATCGGGAAGCAGCGCCATTCCGGGAAGAAGCTCGGCGATTACAAGAATTGCCGCAAGAACGCAGGCCAGGCCAGCGCATATGGTGCGCGTTCGCCTTAGGGCGGATTGGTCTGCGGGCTGCCTGTTCACGTTGGAATCCGTTCTGCGCTGTGGGAGGCGTGGAGTTGCCTACCTGCCGGCTTTTGCTTCCGTTTCAGTATATCGTGAACAACCGCATGAAGTGGGGGTAAACGGTGGAAGATTTCATGCGCTGAAGAAAGAAAAAGCCCGGGGCATGGATGCCTCGGGCTTTGGTTCCAATTAACAGCGTTTCGCTTAACGGCGTTTTGAACCGGCTCGCTGAGTTTTGCTTACTCCGCTGTTGTTGCGGGAGTGGTGGGGCCAGCGGTTTGCGACGCATTCGCGTCCGCCGCCTTCGCAACGTTTGTGCGACCGAGCTCGGTCCACTCGGGCTCTTCATCGGGGATGGAGCCAGCTTTCTTCGTGAACAGCTCTTTCAGGCAGTTGTACGCAACGATAATGCCCAAAATCACAATCAGGATAGCGAATACCAGCTGCAGGCCTTTCGTGGCCAAAACGGTGAACGTAACGCCGGCGGAAAGCGCGGTCACGCAGCCAGCAATGCTCATGGCCAGCGACGTGAACGTGCAGACCAGCAGGAATGCAACGGGCACGTACAGCATCCAGCCCTTGCGGCCGGTGCATTTGCAGAACACGGCCAGGGTGATCATGGTCATGCCGCCCAGCAGCTGGTTAGAAGCGCCGAACAGCGGCCAGATGTTCAGGTAACCGCCGAATGCCAGCGCCAGACCCAAAATCAGGGTGAGCACGGTTGCCACGTACGTGTTCGTGAAGATCTTGCGGGCGCCCGTTTGGA
>CAKUOV010000018.1 GCA_934670115.1 uncultured Eggerthellaceae bacterium | reverse complement strand
GCGTCCATGTTCGCGTAGCCGCTCTTCACGGTGATGGTCGCGCCGTCGGCCACCGGAACGTCCGCCGCGCGCTTGTACAGGGTATCGCCCGCGAACGTGCGCACCTGGTAGCTCTTGTTGGCGGCCGTGGGCGCCACCTTCACCGATGCGGTGCCCTCGGGCACGGTCAGGGTGTAGCTGTAGGCGTCCCTGGCGAAGCTCTTATCCAGCGTGCCGGCGGAAAACGCGATGCCCGCAAGCGCCCGGTCCGTGTTGTTGGGGTTGCCCAAATCGTACATGGTGCAGGTGTACATCACGCGGATCTCGTCGCCGGCGGCAAGCTTTCCGTTTGCCACCGAGTAGGAGGAGAAGCCCTTGTTGGTGAACCAGTCGTTCAAGGTGCCCATCCAGCCGGAGTAGCCCTTGCCATCCGGGTCGTGGTCGTCGCCGTCGTGCTCGGCCAGGCCCTCGATCTCGCTGATGTAGCCGTTGTCGGCGCCCACCTGCGTCTTGCCCGCGCCCTCGATGGCGGCCTTGACGCAGCTCATCATGGTGGAGTCCGCGGATAGCGGCACGGTGGCATCCACGAGCGTGCCCGTCCACGCCGCGTCGGGCGCGGGGCAGGTGGTGTTCTCCACGATCACGTGCACGCTGCCCAGGTCCGCCGCGGGCTCGTCGGCCGCGGCCGCACCCGGCATGACCGGCAGCAGGCCCGCCGCCAGCACCAGCGACAGGAAGACGTTCAGCGCGCCGCGCATGCGTTTCTTCTCTTTCCTCATTTCCCTTCCTTTCGTTTCCTTGTCACTTGCTTTCTTGCGCCCCGCCTGTGCGGCGCGCGTCCTTTGTGCGTACCCGTTGTAGGCCGCACGCCTTTGCGCACCCCGCTTATGCCAACGCGCGCGCTTTCGCGCGAGCGGCATTGTTGCGTTGTGCACGTTCCCCACACCGAAAAGAATGGAAAAACGCCAGCGGCCCCGAAATGGGATCGCTGGCGTTTCTTCGAAATCGCGTTCGCTTCGCGCGGCTTCGCAGTTTTGCAGCTTTGCTGCTTCGCTTAAATTGCTCACGCGTGGTGGTTGTTACGCTGGCGGGTCCCCGGTGCTGGCGGTTCTCGCCTACGCCGACGGCAACGGAGGTCCGACTTATCCGCTCCCCTTTCCCGCATTAAAGAAAAGGTGCGGCATCACGGTGACCGACTCGCGGGGCCTCTCACCCCATTCATCTAACTTGGAAAGGCTTACTGCCTTCCCAAAGAACCCAACGGCGCAGTTCAATATTCGGTTGTGTTGGGTACAGTATGGCATCGAGTCAAGGGGGGGGTCAAGCCCTCTGCGGCGATAGCGCGCCTTTCGTTACTCCCCCGCGCTTTCGGCAGCCCTCCGTAATCCGCCTCGCGCTTCCGACCCGCGCTTTCCTTGACGAACGCCGCATTCCGTCAACTTGCGGCGCACCCTGGCAAGACCGCGCCCCCGTTCCCTTGTTGACAAACCACCCCGCCTTTTGTCAACAATTCAGCACCCCGAATGCGAAAGGACGCTTCTGGGGGCAAGCTCCTTCCATTGCCGAGCAGCCTTGACGAATGCAGCGAATCGCCCTGGGTAAAATGCGCGGGCAAAGGCCATCTTGTCGGAAAACGGGCGCGAAAACGCCCGAATCGACGATACGGGGCAGGTCAAGGAGGCGGACACGATACCTTGGGACCTTTCATCTCCACCGCGCACAGCAAAACCCCAGGTCGCAAGAATTCTCCGGCGATCCCAAACGCGCCAACCTCTTCCCCACCTGCCCCGCACTGTCGATTTGCGCGCATTCGGACGGAAAAAACGACAACATGCCGCCGAGAAACCCAGAAGGGACGCCTAGACCAAGAGACGACGCGCCGCGAACCCAGGCGCGCACATCAGAACCCCGACATGCAGACCCCCAAAGGCACCCGCCAGTCAAGCGATTGGATTGGAACAAACCTCCGTCCTCTGTTCCAAATAGGGAAAAAGCGACAAGGGGGGCGGCTAGTAAGGGTCGAGCCGAACTGCGACGCTTTGGATAAGTTGTGCGGGATCCAAGTACGAAGAGGCATTATCCAAGCGGAGTCGTGAGGCGAGCCCTTGCCAGCCGACGCCCCTCCTGGATTGCTGAAAGGCGGCAGCGTTTCCCTACCCTGATAAAAATGGTCCACTTTTCTGTGGGTTTGCCATGACTTACTTTTTTGCGACCTGGGGAAACGTTGATTCTTGGCGATTGCCAAGAAGAAAATCCACCGAAAAGTGGGCCATTTTTATCACCCCGCCCACGTCATTGGGCGGCATCGCGTCAGAAAGCATCTTATCCCCGGACAACACACCGCAGCGGGATGCAAAAACCCGAGGTGCACAGGACACCTCGGGCTCTCAAATGCGGCTTGAAATGTTGACAAAAGGTGGGGTAATTTGTCAACAATTAATGCGCTTCGGACCAGTTCGAGCCGTGGGAAACGTCCACGTTAAGCGGAACGCGCAAGCTCGCCGCGTTCTCCATCACGCTCTTCAGCAGCGCTTCCACCTGAGAAAGCTCCGCTTGCGGAACCGACAAGTCCAATTCGTCGTGCACCTGAAGCATCACGCGCGCCTGCAATCCTTCCTCCACCAAGCGTTCTTGCACTTGGCGCATGGCAATCTTGATGATGTCGGCCGCACTTCCCTGCATGGGATGATTCATGGCAGTGCGCTCGCCGAACTGCTTGCGGATGGGATTACGCTGCGCCAACTCGGGAATATAGCGACGGCGCCCGAACATAGTCTGGGCAAATCCATGCTTGCGCGCGAACTCAACCGTCTCATCCAAATACGTGCGCACGCGCGGGTATGTAGCAAAATACCTGTCAATCATATCCTTTGCTTCGCCGAACGAAATGCCCAAGCTCTGAGATAACCCGTATGCCTGCTGTCCATACACAATGCCGAAATTCACCGCTTTTGCACGGCTGCGCATTTCAGGTGTAACCTGCTCGATAGGCACATCGAAAACTTGCGCGGCAGTGCTTGCGTGGAAATCCGCACCCGACGTAAACGCAGCAATCAACCCCGCATCCCCGGAAAGATGCGCCAGCAAGCGCAGCTCGATTTGGGAATAGTCAGCGGAAACGTACACGTGATCAGGCGCCAGAGGCACAAAGCACTCACGAATCTTACGGCCGAACTCGGTGCGCACGGGAATGTTTTGCAAGTTGGGGTCCGACGACGACAAACGACCCGTTGTAGTTACTTTCTCGTTAAAGGATGTGTGCACCAGCCCATCTCCGGCACGTAGCGGCGGCAGTGCGTCAATATAGGTTGATTTGATTTTAGCCAACTCGCGATATTTCAGTACCAACCCGGGCAGTTCATGCTCGGTGGCAAGCTCCGCCAAAACGGAAGCATCGGTAGAAAAGCCCGTCTTGCCCTTCGTCTTTTTCTTGGGCTCCATGCCCAGTACTTCAAACAGGATATGGCCAAGCTGCTTAGGTGAATCCACGTTGAACGTCTCACCCGCCAGCTGGAAAATCTGCGTCTTCAGCTCGTCGATCTCAACTTGCGTTTGCACACCAAGCTGCTGCAAGCGCGGAACATCAAGCGCGGCGCCGTTGCGTTCCAAAATTGCCAACACGCTGACCAGCGGAAGATCAATGTCGAAATACCCCGAGCTGTTTTCCGCTTCGTCCATAAGGTCCAAAAGCGGCTGCTTAAGCGCCAGACAAATGGCAGCACGCAAAGCGAAGCTCCCTTCAGGAGAAAGGTCTTCCGGCTCGGGCAGCGAGCAATTCATGTGACGCTGCAGCAAATCCTCTAAGCCATACTTCTGGGCAGACGAATTCAAAACATAGCCTGCAAGCCCCAGGTCAAACGCCTTGCAATTCAAAAGATCATCAACGCTCACCAACGATGGCAACGATGAATCTGCGGGAGAAACGAAATGCATGAGCCCCTTCAGGTCTTCGCAAACAAGATTTCCCTGCTGAATTGCATACGCAAGCAAATCGGGGCACTCGGGAGAATCCAAGTAGCCGCGTCCTTCTTCACAGGCAAAACCGATAATCAGTTTTTCCTCATCGAAAAGCGTCTCCGCTTCCCTTTTCTCAACGCAAAGGGCCAGCTCATCGCCATTATCCAAGCATTTCTCGAAAAGGGCGCGCGCGGCATTCCCCAGCAAGGGATCTTCAACGGCAACATCAAACGCAGGAACCGCGGGCACCTCGGAATCAATGTAGCGAAGAACATGACCCAAGTGCGCCTGCAAGCGAATCTCGCCGAACGCCGCTTGCACCGCCTCTGCCGTGTAGCTGGGAAACTCAACGGTTTCAGGGTCAATATCCAAATCCGCATCGCGCACAATAGTTGCAACTTGCCTGCTTACGAACGCGGCATCTTTGTTATCGCGTATGTTTTCGAGCTGTTTGCCCTTGAGCTTATCAAGGTTTTCGTAGATGCCTTCCATACTGCCGAACTGTTGCAGAAGTTTCGTGGCGGTTTTCGGGCCAATGCCGGGAACACCGGGGATGTTATCGGAACTATCGCCCATAAGGCCCAGATAATCAGGAATGAGCTCGGGACCAACGCCGTATTTCTCTGCGACTTCAGCAGGGCCCATAACCACGATATCCGTAACGCCTTTTTTCATGGAAACGATGCTCGTAAGCTCGCTTGCCAGCTGACAAGCATCTTTATCGCCCGTAAGCAGCAGCGTTTTGAAGCCAAGAGTCTCGTCGCGCGCGGCAACGGTTCCTAAAATGTCGTCACCTTCCCAACCAGGCATCTTCACAATGGGAATGCCCATTGATTCAAGAAGCTTTTCGACTACGGGGAATTGCACACGCAAGTCATCGTCCATGGGAGGACGCTGCGCCTTATACTGCTCCAACGCCTGTATACGAAACTGCGGTTTTCCTGCATCAAAAGCGCAGATGATCGCATTGGGCTGACTTTCATCGATGAATTTCAGCAACATGCTGAAGAACCCGAACACCGCATTCGTGGGTGTTCCATCGGGTGCGTTCATAGTGGGAGGCACCGCGTGAAAAGCTCGGTGCATAAGGGAATTGCCGTCAATGACTGCTACGGTTTTAGGCATGATTACTCCTTCGATTGCTCGATAAAAGAGTATACCCCAGCAGGACCTGTCCCCCTATTGACAAGTTGGTTGCGCGTCCAGAGTGTCCACAACTGCGTGATGGCAAAATGCCGTGCGAACGAGCGCAAAACACACGCCCGATGCACGGCACTACAATCGGTACAATATCTTAGCTGCGAACATGCGCAGCAATCGTAAACAGAGCAAGCTTTCGACCTTGGCTACGCGTTCATCCCCGCCTTAATAATTGCCTCCGTGGCCGTCTCCACAGCGGCATCCACGGCAACACTTACGAATTCCACAAGTAGCCCACGCCGCGCACGGTTTCCAAGCGCTGGGAAAGCTCGGGGCCCAGCTTCGCGCGCACGCGACGAACGTGCACGTCAACGGTGCGAGAGCCGCCATAGTAATCGAAGCCCCACACACGACGCAGCAGCGCATCGCGCGAATACGTGCGTCCAGGATGCGTGACCAAAAACGCCAGGAGCGCATATTCCAAGTACGTGAAATCAACGGGCTCGCCGTTTACTTTCACCTGGTAGGTAGCCAAGTTGATGGTCATATTATCAACCGTCAGATAATCCGACGAAGCGGTCTCGTTGCCCGGCCACAGAAGCTGACGAATACGCGCCGAACATTCTTCGACCGATGCGCCCTGCACTACGAAATCGCTTTTCACCTGCACCGGAAAACGAAAATCGTTCAGTCGCTCTTGGCTTACAATGACAAGCAGCGCCCCGCTTCCCTCGTGGGAAAGCATCTTTTCCACCTGCGCCATTTTTTCGCCCGAATCGTTCGTGGCTTCAAAAATGACAAGGTCGTAATCGGGATGTTGCTGCAAAAGCCTCTGAAGCTGCGCCGATGAACCGCTTGCGATATCCACATCAAGACCGGTAAGCGCCGTTTTGAACACGCGAGCGTTATCAAGGCTGTCCGCAATGAAAATCACATTTTTTCGCTGCATTTACAACACCGCCAAATATCGATCAAGTTCCCATTGAGAAATACGGCTCTGGTACTCTTCCCATTCTGCACGCTTATGCTCAATAAGGTAGCTGTGGATGTGCTCTCCCAGCGTTTCACGCATGAAATCCGATGCCTCAAACAGGTCAATCGCCTCACCCAGGCTCTCAGGCAACGTGCCGATTCCCATTTTCGCCAGTGCATGCCTATCGCGCGGAAGCTGCGCGCCTGCCTCGACAGGAGCAGCAAGCTCAAGCTCTTCCTCGATACCACGCAAACCGGCAGCCAGCATAACGCCGAACGCCAGATACGGGTTCGCCGCGGGGTCGGGGTTGCGCACTTCAATGCGCGCATCTTGTTCGCTTTCGGGGCGGTACCCGGGAATACGTACAATCGAAGCGCTGTTGCTGCGCGACCAGGTAAGCATCGCTGAATCGTTTGCGGAAACAACTAAACGCTTGTAGCTATTGATGTTCTGGTTCGTGACCAGGCAGAACTCAGGAGCATATTTCAAAATGCCGGCAATGTAGTGCTTTGCCGTAGCAGAAAGGTTGTACCCCAGGGGGTCGGACGCATCGAAGAAGACGTTGTTGCCATCCAGATCGAACAGACTCTGGTGCACATGCATGGACGATCCGGGCTGGTCAGCCATGGGCTTCGGCATAAACGACGCGTATACGCCGTGCTTGAGCGCAATCTCTTTCACAACCAGCTTGTATGTCATAACGGCATCTGCCATAGACACAGCATCGGTGAAACGCAAGTCGATTTCATGCTGCGAATGACCGCGCTCGTGATGAGAGTACTCAACAGGAATGCCCATCTTCTCTAACGTAATGATGGTGTCGCGACGCAAATCAGTCGCCGAGTCAAGCGACGTTAAGTCGAATAAGCCACCGCGGTCAAGCGGCTCGGGCGCATCAGTGCTCTTGAAGTAGAAATACTCCAGCTCAGGCCCCATATTTGATACGAAACCCATCTCTTGCGCCTTGCAGGAAATCTTCTTCAGGACATAGCGCGGATCACCCTTGAACGGCTCGCCATCGGGCGTGCACACGTTGCAAAACATACGTCCTACCGCATTGCTGTCGGGGCGCCACGGCAGAATCTGGAACGTAGTAGGGCTGGGGAACGCCAGCATGTCCGTTTCGCCTGCGCGGCCGAAACCCTCAATGCAGCTGCCATCAAAGCCCATGCCGCGTTCGAACGCATCTTCCAGCTCGCTTGAAATAACAGCAAAAGACTTCATGGTTCCCAGCACGTCGGTAAACCAGAAACGAACGAAGTGAACATCACGGTTCTCAATGGTTTTAATAACGAAATCACGCTGAAGATCAGACATCTCATGCCTCCTGAAACATGGGCTTGCACCCCTCAAAAGCCATCTTGCGCTGCACAAACGCTATTATGGCATATACACATTATCGTTTGGTATGATACCGTGCCATTGTTTCAAGTAGTTTTCATTTTTTAAGCGCCACGGATCATGCACGCCGCCGAACGAAATGCGGCGAATCCTGCGTCTGCCCAACAGCGGGAGAGCGTAAAACACGCTTCCGAACAAGCCCTTGAGCACGACGCAGCAGACCTCTTGCTGTAAGCAATCTTGCCAAGCGGCGCTTCTACCAAGCGGCACTTCTCGCCTAGCGACGAACGCACTTTTGTGGATAAAAACCCACAACGACCCATAATGCGAAAAATGGCGCATAATATAGAGTTCGAACTAAAGGGCACCGCGCCCACCGCCGATTGGAGGACTTCCATGAGTGTAAAAATGAACATTCCCTTTTCTCCCCCCGATATTTCCGAAGACGAGATAAACGAAGTTGTTGACACGTTGAAGAGCGGCTGGATTACCACCGGTCCCAAGACGAAAGAACTCGAACGCCAACTGCGTGACTACACGGGAGCCGCAGGACTCGCAACGTTCTCAAGCGCTACGTGTGCGCTTGAATCCATTCTGCGCCTGCTTGAAATCGGCCCGGGCGATGAAGTCATTGTGCCTGCGTATACATACACCGCTTCCGCCTCGCCCATTGTTCACGTGGGCGCCACGCCCGTTATCGTTGACATCCAAAGCGATTCCTTCGAAATGGACTACGACGCCATGGCCGCCGCTATCACCGAGAAAACAAAAGCGGTTATCCCCGTTGACCTGGGTGGAACGCTGTGCGACTTCGACCGTATCTATGCCATTCTGGAGCAGAAAAAGAACTTGTGGCACCCGAAAGCAGGCTCCAAGCAAGAGCTTTTCGATCGCGTGATTCTTATCACCGATGACGCTCACGCGCTAGGTGCAAGCTATAAGGGAACCATGGCGGGCAACATCGCCGACTTCTCCACATTCAGCTTCCATGCCGTGAAGAACTTCACCACCGCAGAAGGTGGCGCGCTTTCTTGGCGCGCGATTCCCGGCCTTGATAACGATGCGTTCTACCACGAGACCATGCTCATGCAGCTTCATGGGCAAAGCAAGGATGCGCTGAGCAAAAATAAGGCGGGCGCGTGGGAATACGACGTGGTCTTTCCCGGTTACAAGTGCAACATGACCGACATCCAGGCCGCTATCGGGTTGGCACAGCTGCGCCGCTACCCGGGCATGCTTGAGCGCCGCAAGCAGATGATCGAAACGTATGAAGAGAAGCTTTCCGCCTACGACCTGGAGTTTCTTGATCATTACACCGAACAGAAGCATTCGTCGGGCCACTTGATGATTACGCGCCTTACGGGAAAATCCATGGAGTTCCGCAATCTGCTCATTCAGCGCATGGCAGAAGAAGGCGTAGGCACAAACGTTCATTATAAGCCGTTGCCGCTGCTTTCCGCGTATGCGAATCTGGGTTTCGATATCAAAGATTACCCCAATGCGTACGCGCATTTCGCAAACGAAATCACGTTGCCGCTGAATACGCGCATGACCGATGAGGAGCTTGCTTATGTTTGCGACACGTTCGCGCGTTGCTATGACCAGCTCGTAAAAGAAGGCGTGGAATAATTCCCACGCCCCAAGCAGTTTCTATTTGATTGTCTTTACTAATTCGGGACGTCTCCCCTGAGGCGTCCCGAATCATTTTTCCTGTTATTGCAAAAGCCTATCGTGCAAGCGTCTGAGAGCGTCTATTTCATTTCCGCAACAACGCACGTAATAAGCTTGCAGAAATCAGCAGAGCGCGCATTCGCGACTTCGAACACTTCAACGTCGTTTGGCGAGGCATTCTCAACACCGCATGCCATATTGCTGCATAGCGACATACCCAAAACGCGCATACCCACGTGACGCGCCGCAATCACTTCTTCGCACACGCTCATAGCAACCGTATCGGCACCCCAGGCGCGAAACGCACGAATCTCGGCCGGCGTCTCAAAGCTTGGCCCTAAAAGACCCAGGTAGACGCCTTGGTGAACGGGAATGCCTTCCCTGTCGGCAATACTTTGCGTCAAAGCGCGCAATTCAGGATCGTATGCATCGAGCATGCTAAAGAAGCGGAAGGCGATCTGGTCGGGTTCAATGCCCACAATGGGATTGCGCCCCGTGAAGTTGATGTGATCTGTCATGATGCAGAAATCGCCCACGTTGTAGGACGCGTTGATAGCACCCGCGGCATTTGTGGTGATAAGCGTTTGAATACCCAGCTCGTGCATGACCCAAATGGGAAACGCCACTTGCTGCGCCGTGTTGCCCTCGTAGCCGTGAAGGCGCCCTTGCATAGCAAGCACGCATTTTCCACCCAGCTCACCGCACACGAAGCGGCCCACATGACCCGTGCAGGTGGAAGTCTTCATGAAGGGAACATCCGCGAAGGGAATGAAAACCGGCTGCGCGATTCGCTCTGCCAGCGGACCCAAACCCGAACCTAAAACAATACCCACTTCAGGCGTGCGCCCATCAAGTCGCGTGCGAATAAGTTGCGCCGCAAACGTGATTTTCTCTTTCAACGTGTATGCATCCGTTGTCATAAACAGTTCCTTTCTTGCGCCCGCTCCCCACGGGCTTATCATGCGCCCAGCAGGGCTTGCGCAGGTGCGAACAATTACCAGCCCGAAGCACATGAAGCAGCCGAAACGTCAAAACGAATTAACCTGCTCAGTTTACCACCTGGTCAAGCACACAGCTAATCACTTAGCCTCTTAGTCAGCGCGGTGCGCCAGCAAGATACGCGGTTTTCCCGCTAAATCGCGCATAATTTCCCCTTGTGCGAAGCCATTCTGCAAAGCAAGCTCTTTTGCCTGATCAAGACATGTTTCATGCAGCTCAACGGCATACACGCCACCCGGCTTCAGCGCACATGCCGCCCACTGAGTAAGCGGACGGAACAGCTCCAAGCCATCCGCCCCGCCATCAAGCGCTAATGTGGGCTCAAAAGCAGTCACTTCCCTATCAAGCGTGTCCAAAACGGCGGTAGGAATGTAAGGGGGATTCGAGATAACCAGGTCAAACGTACCCATAAGCTCAGCAGGCACCGCCTGACCCAAGTCGCCCTGAAAAAGCGAAACACGCTGGTCAAGCCCAAGGTTCTCAACATTTTCGTGTGCCAATTCCAGCGCATCGGCAGAAATATCGGTTGCAACAACACGACATTCGGGGCGTTCATACGCAAGCGAGCACGCAATGCAGCCGCTTCCCGTGCAAATGTCGGCCGCCAAAAACGGCTCATCTGCCGGCAGGGCAGCAAGTGCTTCACTGACCAGCACTTCTGTTTCCGGGCGCGGAATCAAAATGCCTTTGCGCACCTTTACGTCAATGTGCCTGAATCCCACTTCGCCCACAATGTACTGAAGCGGCTCGCCCGCACCGCGACGCGTCACGTATTCGCGCAGCACATCGCGCTCGGCATGCGAAAGCGGCTTGTCATAATCGGCGTAAATCTGCACGCGCGACAAACCTGTAACCGCAGAAAGGAGCCATTGTGCGGACAAGCGCGGGTTCGTATCTCCCTTGCGCTCCAGGTAACCCTGGGTCCATTCCAGCGTTGTGCGTATTGTCCACAAATCGGGCACCGCCAACCCCCTTGCATAAAAAACGGGAAGCCGCCGTTTCGCGACTTCCCCGAATGAAACGATTGAAAACTTAGTTGATTGAGCTTTCCAGTTTGCGGGCGCGGTCGGCTGCTTGCAACGCCGTAATGACATCCTGCAAGCCATCACCCAGCAAAACGCTGTTGTACGTGCTGTTGAAGCCAATGCGGTGGTCGGTCACGCGGTCCTGCGGAGCGTTATACGTGCGAATCTTCTCTGCACGAGCACCCGTACCGATTTGCGCCAAACGCTGCGCGCCTTCTTCTGCCTGCTGCTCGGCCAGCATCTTCTCATACAAACGTGCACGCAGAACAGCCATAGCTGCAATCTTGTTTTGCAACTGCGACTTTTGATCCTGAGACTGCACGACCAAGCCCGTAGGAAGATGCGTGATGCGCACGGCAGAGTCCGTGGTATTAACGCACTGGCCACCAGGACCGCCCGCGCGGAACACGTCAACGCGAATGTCAGTCGCTTCGTTGATCTCGATATCAACTTCATCGGCTTCGGGCAAAACGGCAACCGTTGCGGTAGACGTCTGAATACGGCCCTGGCTTTCCGTCTTCGGCACGCGCTGAACGCGATGAACGCCCGACTCGAACTTCATCACGGAATAAACCTTGTCGCCCTTAACCTTGAATTCGACTTGCTTGTAGCCACCCGCGTCCGAGGGAGAAGCGTCTAGCATCTCGATCTTCCACTTCTGGGACGAGCAGAAACGATCGTACATCTTGAACAGGTCGCCCGCGAAGATAGCGGCTTCATCGCCACCTGCCGCGGCGCGAATCTCAACGATAATGTCTTTTTCGTCTGCCGGATCGCTGGGAATAAGCATGAACTTGATGTCTTCCTCGATAGCAGGAAGACTTTCTTCAATAGAGGCGATTTCCTCCTGCGCGAATTCCTTCATGTCCGGATCGGAAAGCATGAGCTTTGCTTCTTCCAGGTCATCGCACGCGCGGATGTAATCGGCAGCACGCTCCGCCAGGGGGCGCTGCGTAGCGTACTCCTTCGCCAGACGGTTATATTCTTTCTGATCGGACAGAACGTCCGGGTCGCCCATCTTGGCCTCAAGGTCCTCGAAGGCAGAAATTATCTTCTCAAGCTTATCGCGCATGGATATCTTCCTTAAATGTCATATGCTCGCGAAACGCGCCCATCATAGGCGCTCGATTTTTGCAACCATATATTGTAGCAGATTCCATTTATAAAGAAATGCGTGCGAGCGACCCGATTCCACTACACTCTTCAAATCCACGTAATAAACAGCAAGTTCGTGAGATTTGCAAAGCAAAATCAAAGAACCAGAGGGGCTACGCCTCCACGAACTCACGCAAACGCTCGATAGGCTGCGCACCCATGGTCTGACGCAGCGGCTTGCCATCTTCGAACAAAATAAGCGTGGGAACGGCGCTCACACCGAACGCACCCGCAGCATCGGGGCAAACGTCCACATCAACAGAGTACACCGTAAGCTGGCCGGCCTTCTCTTCTGCCAGCTGATCCACCAGCGGCGCAAGCATGCGGCACGGACCGCACCAAACAGCAGAAAAATCCACCAGAATGCGACCTTTTCCCGAAAGAACGGAATCTTTGAATTGCTGAGACGTGATTGATTCAACCATAACTGCCTCCTGAACTATTAGTTGGTCTGAATAGGATTACCCATACGTGTCAAAATCAAAAACGCTGCCACGCGGCCCCAGCACGAACGCACCGCGGCAGCTTCACGCATGCGCAATCATTGTTTTATTGTATTCCCTTGCAAGCAGTTTTCCTTGCGGCAATCCTACGGTGTGGCAACAGATTCGGCATAATGCATATCCCTTTCGCGCGAATGCTCGCCGCAGCAAGCTATAATGACGTACGAACAACAAGCGTCACGCTTACGTCACAGACAAAAGACAGGAGCACGCCATGCAGACCTCCGAACAAAATGAGTCCCTTGCTACCACAAACGAAACATCAAGCGAAGCAACGGGCGAAAAAACGTATCGCTATCAAACTCCTGCTTGGCTGGGTGCCACCATTATCCCGTGCAACCTGGTGCTTGAAGGCGGAGCCATGCGCTGCCAATTCACCGCAGGCGTTCTTGATTTCTGGATGGAGAAGAAGTTCTTTCCGCAGTTCATTGTGGGAACATCGGCCGGCGCGCTCACGGGTTCGTGCTATGCGGCGGGTCTTTTGGGCCGCAGTTGTTTTCTGAACCTGAAGTACTGCGATGACCCGCGCTACCTTTCCATGAAAAGCTTCGCCCTTACGGGCAATGCGTTTGGGCGCGATTTCGCTTTTGACAAAGTGCCGCACGAACTTGATCCACTTGATCCCGCCGCCTACAACGACTCTCCCGTTCGCGTTGTTGCCGTGAGCAGCAATTTGGAAACGGGCGAGGCGGATTATCGCGAAATCACGGATTATGAAAAGGACACGCCGTATCTTATTGCTACCTCGAGCATGCCTCTTGTGAGCCAAATCGTAGAAGTCGATGGGAAAAAGCTGCTTGACGGCGGACCCTGCGACAGCGTGCCGCTGGATTACTCGCTAGCCACAGGAACAAAAA
This sequence comes from uncultured Eggerthellaceae bacterium, assembly GCA_934670115.1. Taxonomy (GTDB): domain Bacteria; phylum Actinomycetota; class Coriobacteriia; order Coriobacteriales; family Eggerthellaceae; genus CAKUOV01. The sequence continues at coordinate 28,308 of CAKUOV010000018.1, read as the reverse complement.
AACAGATTGTGGTGCTTACGCAAGCCGCCGGGTACAAAAAGCAGCCCAATAAACTTATGGCGCTCATGCGCACCGTCTACGGCGACTACCCGTATTTCTGCGAGCGCGTGGAATATCGCCACTACGAGTACAACCGCCTGTACCGACGCCTGCAACGCGAAGCAGATGAAGGCAACATCTTTCTTATCCGTCCGCAGAAAGCCGTGGAAATCGATCATATGGAGCGCAACCCCGAAAAACTGCTCGACTTGTACGAACAAGGCTACGAACAGGCCATAGAGACCTGGAGCGCGCTACAAGAATACCTAGCAAAGCCATAGCGAGCGCGACTGCGGCGTTTAGTCTTTATGGGCCACACTCGGAATGTTTTGCAGCTCGAAACGATAACGCTGCTCAACTTCGGGGTATTTCTCGTGGTCAACTTTGGACAAGAAAAGCTCAAGAGGACGAACCCACAAAGAACAATCGCCGTAGAGCTTCCGATACACAACAAGCTCTTCATCGGTCTCTGAATGACGCGCAACGTCCTCGACAAGATACAAATCGCCTTTGAAATGCCGATAGATTCCCTTGATTTTCAGTTCACGCATATGTGTGCCTTTCGAACGGCTTTCCTATTTTTACCCCGAATAAAGTATACCTTGAACGCGCGGAATACCGAACAGCACGTATAATTCAGGTTGTATTCGCCGTTTCAAAGTTAGGAGACACCGTGGTTAAAAAACTTAAAGAGTTTGACGAGATTAACCCCTGGGATCTTACGGAAAACGTGTTCAAAGCCATTGGCAAAGACTACATGGAGCTTGTTATGGGCAACCCCACCACGGGCGCAAACGCCATGACGGCTGCGTGGGGCGGCTTGGGCGTTATGTGGAACGTGCCTGTAGCGTTTGTAGTGGTGCGTGGTGAAAAGTACCGCTACTCTCGCCACCTGATGGATCAAGAACCCCTGTTCACCGTTGATTTTCTGGGCGATGAGCACGACAAGGCGAAAACGTATCTGGGTACAGCGCATGGCTGGGATGACCCGCATAAAATCGAATCAGCTGGTCTGCACACCGGCTGGTGCGGCGTTGATTTGACCCACGATGAGAAGATCGGCCTGGGCGAACACGTGCACACGCCGTTCATTGAGGAATCGCGCCTGGTTCTTGTTTGCGAGAAGATTTGCGAGCAGGAGCTTCCCCGCGAATGCTACAAGGACAGCGCCTTGTGGGAGCGTTGGTACACCACGCAAGATCAGCATCGCCTTTACATTGCCGAAATCAAGGCGGCATTCGCAAAGAGCAACTAACATTTGCGCAGCGCGGAAGGCTCGAACGCAATGCGCGCAAACGAGAGCGAAAGCGCCAGCAGCGCCATGCGAACGAAGGCGACAACGAAAACGGGGGATGTCCAGTTGGCATCCCCCGTTTTCGTCTTATCATTCGGTTTTTCTTGGGATTTATTCTTCACCTTTATAGGCGGCAATAGCTCTTGAAAGAGCACGAACAAACGCTTCGGCTTCCACAACGTCATCAAACACCATCGTTTGATCGTCCTTCATGGAAACGCCGAAACGCCCATCCAGAACAGGAAGTTTAACACCGCGATCAAAGCTTACGCGATGAACAAGGTATCTTTCTATAGGCATGACACACCTCTCTACTCTACAAGAGATATGCTACTGCAAAGCGCGCGCCGGGGCGAACAAGCGAGCGAATATTTATCAATAGGAAACAAAACGTTCGTGTTATTTCCTAATAGAGCGATGCTGTGTACGACGACGTGCGCGGCCAAAGCCTTGAACTCGGCGGCGTGCACGCTTGGCCGCAAGACCCACTGCGGCGTTCATGCGCTAGGCGCAGTACAGGCCAACGTCTTCCAGCACCTCTTCCAAGGTGTCTGCATCAAACGTGGTATCCAGCGACAACGTTTTCGCCGTCATGTTCACCTGCACATTTTGAATTTCAGGCTCTTCCGACAGCTGCTTGACCAGCAGTTTTTCGCATCCATCGCAATGCACTTGCTCTTTACAGGTCTGGCAACGATAATACGTGATACGCATATCCATAACTTCTCTTAGCCTCTCTCAAAATTACTCGCGAAGGACAATGCGCCGTCTTGACGCGCGCTTTTTTCGGTCAAGGGCCATTGCGACCGCGCATCTTTTGCAACTCGTAAAACTACAGCCGAAAAACACCGCGCTCTTCCAGCTCGTCCTCTAAATCGGATTCGTCGAAAGTATAGCAAACCGACATTGAGCGCTTCTTCATATCGATTTCTACGCGCTCAATTCCATTAACAAGCGACAATAACTCCACCAGGTCTTCTCCGCAGCTTGCGCAATGCGCCTTGCCAACGCACTGCGAGCACTTGTTCATTGCAAACCGAAACGTTTCCTGACGCATGGCGCTCACTTCTTCTCTTTGAAAAACGGTCGCAAGTCGTAGCGACGCCCAAGGCGGCACAGGAAGAAGATAACCAGAATAGTGGACGCAACTTCTGCCACGAAAATGGCATACCAAATGCCATCGATGCCGAAAAGAACCGGCAGAATCAAAACCGCGCCGCATTCGAACACAAGCGTGTGGCCAAACGAAATCACGGCGCTAATCAGGCCATTTCCCAGTGCAGTGAACGTCGATGAACCAACCAGCGAGAAATAAACGAAAAGCAGGCACAACGCATAGGTGCGGAATGCATGAACGGTCAGGTCGTAGAGTTCGTGGTCATATCCCACGAACAGCTGGGCAAGACCGGGGGCAAAAAGTTGCGCCAGCACGAACATCGTAAGGCCCATGACACCTGTTATCGCAAAGGCGTGGCGCAACAAGCTGCGCTTTTCCTTCCCGTTTTGCGCACCATGCTGATAACTCATAAGCGGCGCCGTGCCCATGCAATAACCTTGCAGCACCGCACCGAAAATCATGCCTGCATACATGATTACACCGTATGCGGAAACGCCATCTTCGCCCAAATACGCCATAAGCTGGAAGTTATAAAGCATAGCGACAACGCTCGAAGCAATAATCGACATCATTTCAGACGAACCATTGACGCACACCTTGCCCAAAAGACGCCAATCAGCGCGCGGCTTTCCCAAGCGAAGGAAACTGCTGTTCGGACTCAAGAAATAGATCAGCGGAACAATACCGCCTAAAAGCTCAGAGGCTACGGTTGCGCTGGCAGCGCCCACAACTTGCCATCCAAGAACGCCCACTAACAGCCAGTCAAGAATGATGTTCGTCACGCCACTTGCCACCGTGATGACAAAGCCCAAATGAGGCTTGCCCGCTGTAGCAAAAAGGGGCTGGAACGCGAATTGGAGAATGAAGAACGCAAGCGAAATCATGCTGATGCGACCGTACAGCACGCAGTCGCCCAGCATATCAGCGCTTGCACCCAAAGCAAGAGCAACCGGTTCCATGAAAATCGCGCCGACAGCAGCAAGTGTTAAGCCCGCCACCAGGGAAAACCAAATAATGGTACTGAAATAGCTGTTCGCTTTCGCGTCATCGCCGCTGCCTCGCGTCTGCGCAACAATGGCGCCGCCGCCCGTACCCACCATGAAGCCCAGCGTGCCCAGAATCATAATGAACGGCATGATCAAATTGACGGCTGCGAATGCGGTTTTTCCCGCATAATTGGAAATGAAGAAGCCGTCCACAATGCCATAGATGCTCGTGAACAGGACCATCGCCATACTTGGTGCGGCATAGCGCAGCAAGTTGCCGGTGGTGAAATGCTTGCTCATGTCAATGATCTTTCCCATGGGTGGCTATTCTAGCGGAAGGGGTGCAACTTGGCACGGAAACGCAAAACGCGTCACCACCGAAATGCGAGAATCGTTTTGGCGCAGCAAGCCACAACCCTACCGCGCTATCGCACGCGCAGCTCCCAAAATGCAACAGCACTCGCTGCGGCAACGTTCAGGGAGTCAACACTTTCGCGCATAGGTATTTTCACCGTATAATCGCAGGTCGCAATTGTGCTTTGACGCAATCCATCGCCCTCAGTTCCCAGCACCAACGCAAGCCGATCGCATTCTTTCAAGGCAGGATCCTCCAATGAAAGGCTGTCATCCACCAGCGCCAAAGCAGCCGTTTTAAAGCCGTGCGCGCGTAAAAGCGCACGGCCGTCTTCCGCCCAATCGCTCTTGCGGCCGATGCGCGCCCATGGAACTTGGAACACCGTTCCCATGGATACGCGTGACGCGCGACGAAACAAGGGGTCATGGCAAGAGGGCGTGAGCAGCACGGCATCAATGTTCAACGCAGCGGCACTGCGAAAAATCGCGCCAATGTTCGTGTAGTTCGTAATGTCTTCCAAAATTGCCACACGATGCGCATCTTTAAGCAATACCGCAGGGTCCAAAGGTGCAGGACGAGCAAAGCACGCCAGGGCGCCGCGCGTTGTTTCATATCCCGTGACCTGGCGAAACTCTTCGTGTGTTGCAATTATCTGGGGAACATCGGGGCACTGCGCGGCAACACACTCCATCAACTCACGCTCATGCGTTGCCCAATGCGCCTCAACGAAAAGCGAATGCAAAGCACAACCAGCAGCCAACGCACGCTCTATCACATTCTTCGATTCCGCAACGAATAGGCCATAATCGTGGCCTTTTCCCTTAAACGTGATAAGCTCCGCATCCTTCGTTCCCCGATAAGGGCGAAGAATGTCTTGTGCGGCATCGGATACTGACTGAACAGGCATGATCGCGCCTCCTTCCGCGCGCTATGTTGCCAAATTACCCCACCTTTTGTCAACAATTCGCCGCGATCCTACCACATCGCCTTCACTTACGGCGCTTCGAAGCGCGTTGAGGCCCTATCGCTGTCCATGTTGTTAAAAAAACGGGGTCAAACTCGAAGTTGTAGTAGGTTGGAAGTAGGTCAAATCCTTAGCGACTGCCCAACATTGCAATATATCTCAATAGTATATAGTTATGAACTGGGACTTTATAAATTTGCACTTTGCAGGGAATCATTTGTTGTCAAAAAATACCCCACGTTACGCGCCTCACCTACTTCCAACCTACCACAACTTCGAATTCAGAGGCATTTTTTCAACAACCTGCCACCCAATCGGTCGAAGCGATCGAAATCGCTCACGCCAGGCCCCCGTTCACTCGAAGCGCAACGTAACGGCAAGAAAACAAATGGACAAAAAGCCAGATGATGGTAATTGATTATCTTACGAAATCGACCGATAATACACAGTGTGAAGCAGAGCCACAGTGAGTATTAACCAATGCTCACGGATGCAGGGTTTGCTTTTCGGCAAGGCCGATTTTCGAGAAAGGAGTAGCAATGAGCATTTCAAGGAGAAAAGGCGGAATCCTTAGAACAATCGCTATCGACAATACTATTATGGCTGTATTGGCCATCATCATGGGAATTGTCTTGGTTGCGGTGCCCGCTTCATCGGGGGCGGTTATCTGCATGATTTCGGGCGTGCTTCTTATCTGCGCTGGCATTGCAGCCATGGCAGGCGTATTCATCTACGGACCCATCCTTTCGGGATACTCCATGGTCATGGGCATTGCTCTGGTCATGTGCGGTCTGCTGTGCATAGCGCAGCCACCGTTGGTAATGGGGCTTCTGACCATCATTTTCGGCATCTTCATTGTTGTTGACGCCGCCACCTCGCTGGTCGATGGCATCTACTGCACCCGCTGCCACATCAAAGGCGGCATTTTGCTCACCGCGCTCTCAATCGTCCTGCTCGTTCTAGGCGTTTTGGTGGTATTCGGCCCCGTTGAGACCGTTGTGGTATTTCTGGGTTGGGTCCTTATCATCGATGGCGTTTTCGACATTATTGCCATGGTCGCCTTCGGCAAGCGCATACGCAAGGCAAAGCGCGCCTTCTACTCCGATGACATCATTGACTTGGGAGAACAATAATCCATCGATAAAAGGCATCCTTGTATCGAACCTGCACAAAGTCCCCATGGAAAACACCTGGCAAAACGGGTAGAATTGACGGGTTACAGTTAGTCAGAAAGGAACGATTCCCATGAAGATCGTTTACAAAGACGGCTCCGTCGACGAATGTCCTGCCGATCAGGAACTCGAAGTCATTCGCCACACCGCCGCGCACATCATGGCACAAGCCGTGAAGCGCTTGTATCCCGAAGCCGATTTCGGCTATGGCCCTGCCACGGAAAAGGGATTTTACTACGACATTGATATGGGCGACACAAAGCTTTCCGTTGAGGATTTGCCCGCCATTGAAGACGAGATGCGCAAAATCGTAAAAGAGAACCTGCCCATCAAGCCTTCCATTCTTCCCCGCCCCGAAGCAATTGCCTTGATGCAAGAGCGCGGCGAGAAATACAAGGTTGAACACATTGACGACCTGCCCGAAGATGCTGAAATCAGCTTCTACACCCAGGGCGAGTACGTGGACATGTGCACGGGTCCGCATTTGCGCTACACCAAGGCGCTGAAAGCCTTCAAGCTCATGAGCATTTCCGGCGCATATTGGAAAAACAACGCCGAGAACAAGATGCTCACCCGCATTTACGGCACTGCTTTTGCCACCCAGACTGAACTGGACGAATACCTGAAGATGCTCGAAGAGGCCGAAAAGCGCGATCATCGTAAGATCGGCAAGGAAATGGATCTGTACATGTTCCGCGATGAGGCGCCGGGCTTCCCCTTCTTCCTGCCCAAGGGCATGGAGCTGAAGAGCACGCTCATCCAGTATTGGCGCGAGATCCATCGCGAAGCGGGTTACGTGGAAGTCTCCACGCCGCTTATCATGAACCGCCAGCTGTGGGAGACCTCGGGTCACTGGGATCACTACAAAGACAACATGTACTCTACCGTTATTGACGAAGAGCCGTTCTGCATCAAACCCATGAACTGCCCCGGCGGCGTTATGGTATACCAGAACAAGCCCCATTCCTACAAGGAGCTGCCGCTGCGCGTGGGCGAGCTGGGCATTGTGCATCGCCACGAGCTGAAGGGCGCTCTGCACGGCCTGTTCCGCGTACGTTGCTTCACGCAAGACGATGCGCATATCTTCATGACGCCCGAGCAGATTCCTTCCGAAATTGCCGGCGTTGTGCATTTGATTGACCAGGTGTACTCCAAGTTCGGCTTTAGCTACTTCGTTGAGCTTTCCACTCGCCCCGAAGACTCCATGGGTTCCGATGAAGACTGGGAAAAAGCAACGAATGGCCTGATTGAAGCTTTGAACAGCCTGGGCATGGAATACATTGTAAACGAAGGCGATGGCGCGTTCTACGGCCCCAAGATCGACTTCCATCTGCGCGACAGCCTGGGACGCACCTGGCAGTGCGGCACGATTCAGCTGGACTTCCAGATGCCGCTCAACTTCGATCTGGAATACGTGGATCACGACGGCACCCGCAAGCGCCCCATCATGATTCACCGTGTGTGCTTCGGCTCGATCGAGCGTTTCATCGGCGTGCTGACCGAGCACTTCGCTGGCAAGTTCCCCACCTGGCTTGCCCCTGTTCAAGTCAAGGTTTTGCCTGTTTCTGAGAAGAGCATGGAGTACGCACACGAAGCGTATCAGCGCCTGTTTGACATGGGCGTACGCGTTGAGATTGACGAGCGCGGCGAAACGATTGGCTACAAGATTCGCGAGGCACGTCAGATTGACCGCGTTCCGTACATGCTGGTTTTGGGCGAAAAGGAAGTTGAGTCGGGCATGATTTCCGTACGCGACCGCGCCACCGACAAGACCACGCAGATGAGCATGGACGAGTTCTGCGAAAAGCTGGCGAAGGAGATTGCCGAGCGCGCATAAGGTACCATGCGACCTGCATCTTCGCAATGTGCGCCTTCTGTGATGCGCACCACCTGCGATCGAAACAATTCGCAAGAAGAGCTCCCACTGGGGAGCTCTTCTTTTATGGCGAGTCGGATATGACGCCGCTGCAAATAGCCCGACAATCAAATTTGTTGACAAAAGGTGGGGTAATTTGTCAACAAAGGAGCGGCGACGTGCACCCTACCACCCCAGCGCACGGCGCTGCGTTGCTATGGCTTCTTCAAGCTGCTCACGCGATTCGGTGATGAACTCGAAGGTCAAATAATCAGGGCTCAGGTGCTCAACCAACCCACGCACCTCGGGACATGTGAATGGTTTATGCTGGTCAATCGTAAATGCATGGGTAAAATCTTGAATCATGCGCTCGGTGGGATCATACGACAACATCGGAGGGTTCGCCATAGTTCTCCGCGCGTATTCACCCGTGATGGATTGCTGCAAGTGAACGCCGCGCACGGCATCAAGCAAGTCGAAGCGCTCAAGCCCATCAAGCAAGCCATGCACGTAAGCAATACCCTGCTCTTCCGTTTCAATATCCCAGTTCGTATGGAACGCATGCCCCGTATCAAACATGAAGCCCTTGTTCGCATAATTCACGCCCGCAAGCAAATCCCGTGCGACCTCTGGACGGGTGAAATTTAAACCCGGGTGCCAAAGATTTTCCATAAGAAGCGTCATATCGCCGCTCTCATCAGCTAAAACGGCACTCAGCAGCTCGCAGAGTGCTTCGCATACCTCTTCATCGCTACGATGGAAATGCAGTGTAAACGACTCGTCGGACCACACATCGGAAGCGTGAAAAACCACATACGCAGCGTTGTATCGATGCGCATTCGCCAAATCGACTTTGAATTTATCAATAACGCACGCACGCGTTAACCCGCCGTAATACGTTTCGGCAGCCTCAATCGAACCGAACTCATGGAGCAAGCCCGCTTCGTTACCCTGCCACAAATCAATCCACGTATAAAATGAGCTCATATGTACGCCCGTCACATGACGCGGCTCAACAAGCGTTTGAGTATCATCGCCCAAAACCATAAGCTCAACGCCATCGAAGCCTTCCAAGAAATGCTCGAAATCGGCTTGATCAGCGAAACGTGCCACGTCATCATCGCAAGTTGTAAAATTAACCGATGTCTTCATGCGCAAACCCCCATCTATCGGCAGTGGTGATTTTCTGGCAATCCTCAAACTCAAAGCCCCCCAGCAACGTGGGCTCAACACGAACGGAATACCCCTCGCAGTTCTCCACATGCCAGCTGTAATACGAACCTTTACCGCACGTAAACGAATCCATAGCGGCCATGATCGTTCCCCCGTGAGCCACAACAATCACCTGGTCATCACCCTGATCAAATGCCTGGCGAAGAAGTGCGCGCACAGCATTTGCCGTACGCCGCGTAAATTCATCTTTGCTTTCCCCGTGCGGGCAGCGCGCCTCGCAGTTACCTTCAACCCAAGTGCGATAATCGGAATTGTCGGAAAGATCCTGAAAATTTAGGTTGTCGAAATCACCAAAATCCATCTCACGCAACTCGGGGACAACCACCTGATATGCACCAGGAAACGCGATTTCCGCTGTTTGCCGCGCCCGCAGAAGCGGGCTTACATACACCAGGGGCACACCCTGCGCGGCACCTACCGCGCGCGCTTGCTGCTCGCCTTCGGCGCAAAGCGGTTCATCCGTTCGTCCGATATAGCGTTTCTCCAGGTTGCCCGCCGTTTTCCCATGTCGCAGCAAAATTAGATGCATGAGCAATCCTTTGCGGGAAGCTCGCCTTTCAGGACAACGGGGATGCCGCACACCATGCGCACCACACAATCCGCTTCTTTTGCAAGAGAAGAAGAGAGCGAGCCCGCGCGCTCGCGGAACTGACGATCATCCCATGTTAGGGGAATAACGCCGCTGCCCACTTCCGTGCACGTCAGCACTTGCTTGGAGCACAGCTGCTCAAACACGCCTTCCACCAGCTCACCTTCGCGCACAAGCTCTTCCACATGAAAAACAGCAGTTGCATCCGCAAGCGTTGCCGTACTGACTTTCGGGTCGCGAGCATCAAACACGCAGGTCAAATCCATGTCGCAGCCCTGCATAAACGTCTTTTTCCCCGAGGCAATCCCGCCCGTAACCACCATCACAGCAACATCACCTTCTGAAGAACCACAAGCGTAATCAAAAATGCAAGCTCAAGCGTCTGCAGCAAAAACCCGGCCAAATCACCGCTCCAACCGCCGAACTCCTTGCGCGCCATGCGAACAATGAGCGCCGTTGCTACCACGGCAACAACCACAAGAATTGCCGCAGCAGGAACACTCCACCAGGCGCAAAAAACGCAAGCAAGCGCAAAAATCAGAAAGACGACCACCAAAACAGGCTTCTTATCAGCGGAAACCTGAAATGATGCCAGCATGCCATTGTCGCTTGAGCGCGCAATGGCCAAAACGCAGAAGCTGCTCACGCAGCGCGAAATCACAAATGTGGCCGCAAATGCAAGCACCGCGTTTAAGCTCAAGGCAAACTCCGACGCAACAGCAACGTAAAGAATCAGGTAGCAGGCAATGCAGATAGGCGCAAACGCCCCCACATGGGGGTCTTTCAGAATTTCACGCTTCCGTTCAGGCTCCGCATGGCTTGAAAGCGCGTCAATCACGTCGCAAAAACCGTCCAAGTGAATAGCACCGCTCACTGCAGCGGGGATAAGCACTAAACCAGCACCCGTCAAAAGCGGCCCGAACGATGCCGCACCGGAAAGCAACGACCACAGCCACACGAATAACCCGATAAAAACGCCAATCAGCGGGAAACCCGCCATCATGAAACGCATGTTTTGCGCGTTCCACTCAACCTGCGGAACAGGAATGCGCGAAAAACAGGTGAACGCTAAACAAATTGAGCACAAAAATGCTTTGATCGTTTTCATTACGCACCCACCTCACGCGATGTATCCACGTCAGACGTATGCGCACAGCAAGAAGCCGCAACCGCTCCCTTTCCGTTTATCGTATCAGCACTCATCATGCCGTCAATGCTTCCCTTCACCACCAGCGGAATGCCGCATGCCATATCAACAACCACATTGCTTTGTGCAGCCACCAGGCAGTTTATCTGCCCCAGCAGACGCACATAATCCGCCGTGTCTTGCTCGTACTCAATGCCATCGGCTCCCACATCGTTCGTGATCATAATCAATTCCGCACACTGCTTTTTCAGAGACTCAATACCTGAAACAACACGGGAAAACACCAGGTCATAGGGCTGCTTGTTCCCTTCATCGTCGTAGAGCTCGTCTGCCACCAAGTTCGTGATGCACTCAAGCAGCACCACGGAATCAGACTCGTCCAAAAACACACTCTCAAGGTTTCCATAGCACTCTATGGTCTGGAAATGTTTCCCCTGGCGCATGGCGCGATGCTTTGCCACCTTCGCCTGCCCATCGGCACCCCAGGGACGCATGGTTGCAATGTAGTAGCGCTTTCCCGAAAAACGCGTTACCAGCTGTTCGGCGACGTAGCTCTTGCCGCACGCCGCGCCGCCTGTAAGCAAAATCATCATTGGGGAGCAACCTCAACATCGTACTGCTCGACGCCAATTTCGTCGAAGGAAAGGCCGTCATACACGGTAAGCGCCATATCCAGAAGCGGAATCAGGCACGCAGCGCCCGTTCCCTCACCCAAGCGCAAATCGGCAAAGATAATCGGTCGCACGCCCAGCTCTTTCAGAACCGTTTCTGCTGCGGGCTCGAACGAAGAATGGGAAGCCAGCATGGCGCAACGGCTTGCAGGACACAAACGTACTGCCACCAAAGCCGCAATTGCGCTGATCAGACCATCGATCACAACAGGAACACGATACAGGGCGCCACCGATGAACGCGCCCGCCATTGCAGCAATGTCAAAACCGCCCACTTTTGCCAAGCAATCCAACGCATCATTCGGGTCGGGTTCATTCAAGGCAATGGCGCGCTTGATGGCGTCAATCTTGCAGGCCATGCCCGCATCGGAAAGCCCGGCACCACGACCGGTGACTTCTTCAACCTGCTTGCCCAGCAAAACGGCAGCAAGTGCGCTTGACGTGGTGGTGTTGCCAATGCCCATCTCGCCGGAAAGAATAATGCCATAGCCCTGGCTTGCCAGGTCATGCACGCGTTCGATGCCCACTGCCAGCGCTTGACATGCCTGCTCATGGCTCATTGCAGGGCCCTTCGTGAAATTATTCGTGCCACGGGCGATTTTGCGATCAAGCACGCCTTCGGCATCGTAGAGCATGCCCACGTCAACAGGATGGCATACGACACCGGATAAACGACCCATAACGCACACGGAGGACATGCCGCGCGCCATATTCGCAGCAACAATGGACGTCACCTCGGGGCCAGACTGGGAAACGCCCTCCTCAACCACGCCATTATCGGCGCAAAACGGCAGAGCAGCACGTTTTCCCAGGTCAACCTTAGCGGTTCCTTTCAGACCAGCAATCTGGACAATCAGCGTTTCCAGCACGCCCAAACTATTCACCGGCTTGCCAACGCTGTTCCAATGATCGACCGCTTCTTTTTTTGCATGTTCATCCAAGGGCGCAATCGCATCGTTTACGCGCGCGAAATCGCCCGCTTTCGCCCATGCTTCAATTTCATCAAAGCTCATTACGTACTACTCCGTATCGCACTACTCTTCTTTATCGTTTCCTTTGCCCGATGAGACAAGCCGCGTGATGCCCGCACCCGCAAAGAACGCAACGGCCGCAATCAAGATTTCAAGCCAAGGCAGCTTATTCGCGCTCTCTTCCACGTCCAGAGCATACGCGGTTGCACCATCATCGGTCAACAGAGCAGTATACGCAACTTCGTCGGCTGTTGCCGAATCTTCGTCTTTCGCCGAAGTCGTTGCAGCCTTCGAACCGCTCAGCGACTTCGTAGAGGTCCCCGCCCCCGCTTGAGGGTTGCCGCTTGGATTGTCACCTTCGCTTTTGTCCGAAGGGTTCTCCTCATCACTCTTCTGCAGCGCCGCGAACTCATCCTTTGCCTTTTGCAGATCCTTCAGCGTTTCTTTCGTCACTTGCAAACGCTGGTCATCGGTCATAGCAGCAAGCGCTTTATCGGCAGCAGCAATTGCACCCTCGCTATCCTTCGTTACCGGGAACAGCGCTTTCACCATCGCCGTAAAGTTATCAACTGCAGCTTTATCATTCACGAGCTTCTGGTATTCTTCTTCGGCGCCCTGGAGCTTTTTAAGTGCAAATTCGGGCAAATACCCAAGTTGATCCGAAGTAAGCGCACCATAAGCCGCTCGTACTTGCTTCAGCGCGTCCCCGCTTTCAAGCGTTATGGGGAAAGCGCTCAGCAGCTTTTCTACAAACGCATCTGCCGTCAACTTATCATCGCAGATCTTTCGATACTGCTGTTTTGCCAGCTTATAGGAATTCCTTACCTCAACGGGAACGTTCTCCATCTGCAGTACGTTCAGGGCATCGAACATGTCTTGAACTGCATCAATCGCTTCCCCGCTCTCAATGGTCACCGGGTACAGCGCAGCCACCGCCTGGATAATCTGCTTAATCGACTCGTCATCCACAAGGAACGCTTGATATTCCGTCTCGGCACGCGACAGATTGCCAATCGTTTCCTGGGAAACGAAAGCAAGCTGCTCGGGAGTAAGCGCATCATGCATCGCACGCGCAGCCGCAATAGCGTTGCCGCTCTCGACCGTTACGGGGAACAGCGCGTCAACCGCAGCCGTAAATTCATCTGCCACGTGCTTATCGGCCTGAAGCTGAGCTAAAGTCTCTTCGGCTTGCGTGAGCTTGTCGAATGTCTCCGAAGGAACCAACGCACGAATAGCACTCGAAAGTCCCTGCTCAGTAGCGCGCGCTGCCGCAATGGCATCGGCGCTATCAATGGTCACCGGAAACAGCGCGTCAACTTTCTCTTGGAAAGCCGTTGCGTGACGCTGTTGCGCTGCCGTACGGCCATCAGCCGAGAAGCCCACCGCAAAAACATGCCCTGAGTCATTCTTGTAGTACATCGTGCCATTCGAGCTTGCAATGATACTCGTGATGCAATACTCCTCGCGCCCGGCGGCATTATAAATTTCGGAAATTTCTATATCGGAATCGCTCGAGCAATCGTTATTCACCTTGGCAACGTAAATGCCACCTGGCTTGCGATTGCACGTAAAGTAGAAGCTCAGATATCCGCTATCTTCCGTAGCCGTGCTCAACAGCGGCGAAGATTTCACGTCGCCCCATGCTTCAGCCGAACCAATCGTTTGAAGCGTTGCGGCATCGGCAACTACGAAACGGCAATGAGAACCGCCATCGAACGCGGCACCTACGCCGAAATAAAGCTTTCCCTTATAGTAAACAGGCGTCGATGTGCTGGCCGCGCCTTCCCACACATGGGAAAAAGACAGATTGCCCAGCTGACCGGAAGACGCCGAGAACGAAGCACTGCAAATATAGCCACTCTTCGTGGTAAAGAAAATCTTGCCCAGTTCGGGAGCATAGCAAATCGCACTGCGCTGATCGCCCAAACCGCTCAACTCAAGCGTGCTCACTACCTTTCCATTGTTTTTATTCACGCAACGCAATGTTGACGTACCACCTGTATCGGCAGTGATGCCATCGTCGCTACCGAATACCAAGTAATTACCAGCAGCAAGAGCGCCAGCCCAGTAAAAACCACCCGTGTTCACCATGGTCCAAGTAGCTTCTTTTGCCTCAGTCGCCTGCGTACGATCCTCGTCTTCGGCCTTCAGGCAAACATAGTTCGCATCTTTTTTCTCACTCCTCCAGAAGCCCGTATACACGTACCCGTCGGAATACACCACGGGCGACACCGACTGTCCGCCCACGGGGTCGGTGTAGACCCACAGCGATTCCAACGTGGTCGCATCAAATGCCTGCACCTTACCCGAAGCGAGCGAGACGAAAATCTTGCCTTCGCCATACGCAAATGGCGTGTAACCCCAGTTGAACTTGTCGCACATCGTGCCTTGCGCAACAACAGCGCCATTGCTCATGTTCACTTTATAAATGGTCGTATTCGCCATGTATACAATGCAGCCGTCAACAATGAGCTGCGTGCTTACCGCATTGCTCCAGCCCTCGCCCATCTTGTTCGCCCACAAAAGCTGGCTTTCACCAGAACTCGTGGGAAGGTCGAAATTCACGATGCCGTTGTTATACGCATTGCCGCGGAAGTTCGGCCACTCCGCCGAAACGTCTTGCGTCAAAGGAGCAAGCTCGTCTTCGGAAGGCTCATCGGCTTTTTCATTGCCGGCAGCATCCTTTTGAGCAGCATCTTTCGCATGTTGTGCCGCAGCAGCCAACGACAGGTCTTTGCCTTGTTCGGTCGCAGAAGCCTTATCGCCGCCTTGACCAGCTGGTTCGCCGTTATCGGTTGCAGCACCTGCACCGGCCGCATCGCCCGATCCAGCTTCGACCCCGTCAACAGCGGCGCCATTCCCCGTAGAACCACCTTGTGCTGCATCCTGCCCAACCGCTCCATTCACCGCACTCCACTGCGCCTGCCCCGCTCCATCAAAGCCCGAGCCACCTTTCGGCTCATAGGCAAACGCAGGCGCAAGCGACAATCCCGCAACAAGCGTCACACTTAAAACCAAGCAGGTTGCACGCTGCAGAATCGTGCGCAATGTCCTCTTCTTCCCAGCCATTACATGCCACCTCCTACATCGGCGCCCAGACCCTTGCAGGTGTAGCACCACACAATAACGTCACCATCGTGCAACTCGTATTTCGAGCAACCGTAATTCGGGAACCAACCGTTCACCTTGTACATCCAACCCGATTCTTCGCCGCAATCGAATTCATACAGATTGTTGATGCCCTCGACATAGTTCGAACCATAAAGCGCGCTGAACGAGTACTCGAGTTGAATATCCGCAGCACCGCACACAGCCTTCAGCACGTCAAGCACGGTATCGCCTTCCTTAAACGATACGGTAGAAGTTGCTAAAATCGTGCCATTCGAGGGGACGTACCCTTGTTTTTTCTTTTCCAAGTCGCTCCAATTGTTCAGGATGGTGTCGCAGCGAATCTCAATCGTGCAGGTCGGAAGCGTCTGCCCCGAAGAGCCACCCGCTTCCACATTACCCGATACCACGCCAGAGTTAATGGCTTCTTGCTGCGCCTTCTCACGCTCGGCAATACGCTTGTCCACAATCTCTTGCAGCTCATCAACCGAGTAGTAGCACGTCGCTCCATCCTTGCAGAACGTCTCAATGGATTTAATCGTTTCATCCTGCAGCGATTTCTCGGACAGTTCGTCCACCGTAGCTTGCCAAGAACCATCGCTCTTGAGCAGCGTAATGGTCTGGCCCGCAGAAGCTTGCGCCGCAACACCTGTGCATTCTACCGAACCGCCCAGAACCGAAACAGAAGCACTGCCCTGCTCCTGCGTCAAAAGCAGCAGGGCTTCCCTGGAAGGCACAACGGTCGCTTCATCGTCGCACAACGACAGACCGAGCGACGTTTTTGCCCAAATAAGCGCGGTGCCCTGCTTCAGCGACATCGTGAACGCGTCATTCTTCTCTTGAACAACAGCAGTTGTGCGCGCACCCAGGCGGCTGACCGTGTATCCTTCCTGAGAAAGCGCAATGCTCGAAGCAGAAAGCGTCTCGATCTGATCGCCCGCTTTGAGTTTCGTGTCGTCTTCCAACGCATAACCCAAGCCGCTTCGCACGATGTTCACATTGCCCGATTTCTCGCACGTGGTGAGCACCGCCGCATTGCCCGATGACGCAGAAGAAGCCACGGGCGATGACGCACCCTTGAAATCAAGCGCCAACATCACGCCCGCAACCACAATAACCACCGCCGCAACGGCCATTATCGCGTTGAACACGCGCTTCTTTGTTTTTACTTTCGCCATGCAAGCACCTCTTCCTGAAACTCCACGATCTATTCCCCGCCTTCGCATCCAAACGCGACCGCACCGCTTCCTTTTTGAGCATCGCTCGTTTCAATGCGAGAAAGCAAATTCTTGAAACGCCATTCTCCCGCAATCTGCAACGCAGCCGGAAGAAGGCAAAACACCAAGTAAGCGCCATAGAACACCAGGCTCAGCAACGTCATACGATTAAAGATGATCTGAGGATTGTACTGAATGGACGTTTGCGTAAGCAGCATGCCTATCACGCAAACCGTGATAAGAACGAACATCGTGATCACCAACGTTCGGTCGCGCGCATCAAAGCGATACAGCGAATAAGCGCTGCGCCCACGAAGCAACGAACCGCGGCTACGCATGGAATCCGACATTTCCGCAAAGCGCTCGATACTCCACGTGATAACAATCGACACACGACGCACCCAGTTTCGCGCACGGTCAAAGAAGTTCCCGCAGCCCGACCCGCGCCCAATGCCTTTTTGCGCAATGTTCACGCGCACCGACCGCTCTGCAACCAGGGGTATCGCACGCAGTGCCACCGCCAACAGCAATGCCAAACGCGGCGAAACGCGTCCTAAAAGATAAACAACTTTATCGGCCGTGAACAGCTCAAACACGCACACCATCCACAGAAGCACCGTTGAAATCTGACACCCTTGTGCAAAGCCGAACGCCAACGACTCCAGCGTAATGTTGTTGCCAATGAACGTTTCGCCTAGATTCGTTATGCCAAAATGCGTGTTGTAGGCAAACCACGCGCCCCACACAAACGGAAATACGAACGCAATAAGGGCGAAGATAATCGCTTTACGACCCTTGAGCACAAACGAACAGACCAGCGCGCATACGAAACCAATACCGATAAAAATCGGATGATTCCATAAGAGCGCCGCCGCAATAACTGCTACGAAAAACAACAGGTTAAGCGCCGGATGATACGAATCGAATCTCACAATAGAGCCGCCTATTCGCCCATTCCGTACTTCACTTTTACGCGCTCGAGCTTATCGAGCAGCGGGTTTGCAATCAAAAACATAAGGATTGCCGTTGCAATCGCGCGCGTTAGATTCACGGGAACACCCGATGCAAAAATGGTAAGCGCGCTTTCAACCGTAATATCGTTTACCATCAAGAACAGCGCACACACATCAAGAAGCGGGCCAATGATGCACCACGTGAAGAAAAACGAGCCCACCGTAAGAAGAACGACCTGCTTGCGCGTGTAATCCTTGCTGGGAATTTTGCCTTTCTGCGACAAAATGCCGAACACCAGACCCGCCAAGCCGAAAGCAAGCATCTGCCAAGGTGTCCACGGACCTTGCCCGAACATGAAATTGCTCACCAGCATGGAAAGCGCACCCGTCATAAAGCCTGCTTGCGGGCCAAAAGCAATGCCGGCAAGAATAACGATTGCCGCAATGGGCTTGAAATTCGGAAACCAGAAGAACGCCGCGCGCGATGCCACCGCCAGCGCAATGAGCACCGCCAGCACCACTAAATCGCGCGCCTGGGGAGCACGACCCTCGAACGAGGCGAAAAACGGCACCATCGTGCAAATCGCGATAACAACACTCGACAGATAATACTGCTCGTTGCCGTATAACACCGTGGAAGCCAGCGTTGCCACTATCAAGGCAATGCACACAACGGTAATGGCAACCGTCTTCTTGCTATTTACGCGTTCTTGCATAACGCAATCACATCCTCATCGATAATGGCATTCTGGAACATATGACGGCTCATACGATTCGCCGACGTCGTATAAAAGCTGTTTTGCGCAAAGAAACGGCGCGGGGTGTTCGTGGTAACAATGCCGCCATCGAAGAACATCGAAACGCTCGTAGCGTAATGCGCGCAGAACTCGATATCGTGAGATACCATGACGATGGTCTTCCCTTGCTCGCGCAAACGCGCCAATACGCCAGCAAGCTCGCGCTTGAAGAAACCGTCAATTCCCTTCGTTGGCTCATCTAACAGCAAAATCTCGGGTTCGCACAACAGCACCTTCGCCAGTGCGGCGCGTTGCTGCTCACCACCTGAAAGATCGTACGGATGAGAATCCAGCAAGCGCTCGATATCGCACGTACGAGCGACTTCCAGAACTTTCTGCTGCACCTCTTCCGCACTGAGCTTCTTGTTGGTAAGCATCTCTTGCAAATCGGCGCGAACCGTCTTTTTCACGAACAGGTTTTGCGGATCTTGGGGAAGCATTGCAATGCAACCTTTGAACAGGTCGTTGCCCTTCCATTCCTTGATCTTTTTGCCCTTGATGCGAATTGTGCCGCGATACGGCTTATTAATACCGCACGCGCATTTGAGCGATGTTGATTTTCCCGTGCCATTGCCGCCCACCAGCGCGAACAGCTCTCCCTTATGCACGTCAAACGATGTTCCGCGCAGCACATCAGGAAGCTCGCGATCATAGCGGAACCAAACATCCTTGAAGGACAGCACAATGTTGTCGTCTGTTTCCTCGTACGCTTGTGCATCGGGCATTGCGCGGGCATCGGCCGGAATGTCGCTGAAGTTGCGCGTGAGCCATGTGCGACCTTCGCGCACTGTCAGGGGACAATCGCGCGCCTCGACCTGGGCGGATTTCGCACCCGAATTCACGCCGTAGAAAATACGCATCGGCGCAGGTAGAGCGGCTGCCATTTCATCGTTGGCAACAATAAGGTGCTGTCCCACTTCATGCGGCTCGCCATCGGCCAAAATGCGGCCCTGCTTCATGACAAGAACGCGATCGGCCGCCGAGAACGTTTCCTCCAAGCGATGCTCCGACAAAATGATGGTAGTACCCAGCTCCAAATTGATTTTACGCACTGTATTCAGGAAATCAGCGGCGGCAATGGGATCAAGCTGACTTGTTGGCTCATCCAGAACTAGAACGCTTGGCTGCATGGCCATAATCGATGCCAGATTCAATAGCTGCTTTTGACCACCCGACAGCTCTTTTACGTCCTTATGGAACCAGCCCTGAATACCGAAATAGCTTGCCATCTCCGCTACGCGCAAACGCATGGTGCGCTGATCGCAGCCTAGGCTTTCCAAGCCAAATGCCAGCTCATGCCACACTTTATCAGTCACAACCTGCGCATCGGGATTTTGCATAACATAGCCAATCTTCGCAGATTGGTCGCGTTGTGAAACCTGCTCAAGCGGCACGCCTTCAAAAAGCACCCGACCGGTGCGTTTGCCATGGGGCGCAAGAACCGACTTCAAGTGGCGCAAAAGCGTCGTTTTACCGCAACCGCTCTTGCCGCAAAGCGTAACGTAGCTTCCCGCCTCTATCTCAAAAGAAACAGTATCCAGCGCGGGCGTGTCGCACCCCGGATAATGAAACGTTACATTCTCGAAAGCGAACTGCGCCATACCAAAATCTCCTTAGCATTGATAAATGTAGGTAAAAACAGCAACACGCAATAAGCGGCCAGGGAAATTGCGAACGAAGCGCCTGGCTGAGCTGCAACGATCGTGGGGTAAAACTCGATATCCTGGCTTCCGAAAGCCACACCCACCAACGTAAGCGCGCACAGCACCAACATGGCGCCAGCGCAAACGGCATCGCGCGCCGTAAAGCGGTATAACGCAAATTGGGAACGACGCCCCACGCCATATCCTCTGCTTTTCATGGAATCAGCCGTTTGAACGGAGCTTTCGAACGCCCAGCTAGTCAGCTGCGACAGCAGGTCGGAACCATGCTCCACGCGTTGAGAGAAATCCCCTTCCTGGGGAGATTTTCCCAGACTGGAACGGCATTGGGCGAATTGCTTCAGTTTGTCTAAATACGAGGGCACCAAACGAAGCGCCATAGTGAGCGTCAGCGTAATTGCCGGCGCCAGACCACCAAACAAAAACGTGAACTTATCGCTGGTCATAACGCGATTGTACGAAGAAAACCAAACGAACATCGCCACGAACATGCACGCGGTGCAAGCACCATATGCAAGCGCCTCAAAGGTGTAAGGGCGATCACCGAAATACGTAAAGAGAACGGTCTCACCCAGCGTATTGAACAGCGGATTAATCACCGAAATGATTACCAAAATAGGCACCATGGCCAGTAGAAATTTGCAGGCACGAGCGCCTTGAATAGTAACGGCATATAAAAAAGAAAAGATAAGCGCCGCCGCCGTGAAGGCAGGATGGCGCAAGAACATGCAAAAGACAACAGCGATCACGAAAAAGGCAAAGCATACCGCTGGATGATAATCAGAGAATGCATCTCTTTTATCCATAGCACTTTCCTCCCCTGCGCCGTTCAGTCCCAACATTACCTTGCGCAGGAACAGCAGTGCATTGCATCTGCGAAGCTCCTGGTAAAGGCAGAACGCTTCCCCCGTTGCCCAATGACCCGACTCATCTTTTCTTTTTACCCAAGAAAAGCATCACGGTGACCCACTCGCGAGGATTTTCACCTCATTCAATTGACTGCATATCGCAGCAAGGCAACTTCTTATAACTTTCTAATTGTATCTTGTGCTTGCGCCTTCAACAACAATAAATAAATAACGCCTTACCCCTTCAGACAAGGGGTAAGGCATCAAAACACAACAATGAACGAAGTCGCTCGGTTTTTGATTTACTCAGCCGGCATGCGACGACGACGTGCATGCTCTTGAGGCATGTCCATAGCAACCGTGTGGTTGTTATCGGCCGCCGCAGATGCATTACGCGCGGAACGCTCCTGCCCACGAGGCGGACGACGGCGCAGTGCCGCGCCATTGACGGGCGTGGCGCAATACGGGCACATGGACCAGGTGGGATCAAGCGGCTTGCCGCAACGCGCACACTGGTTCTTCAAAGGAGCGTGGCACGAAGGACACACAATGAAATCATCTTCCACGGGGCATCCGCAAACAGCGCAATTTCCGTACTTCTGCAAAGCGCGCTGCTTATAGGCGATTTCAAGCTCCTGCTCATCACGGTCGATCTGCAATAGCGACGGACGAAGAAGGCAATACGCCACCAAACCAACAACGGGAATGATGGAGACAATACCCCAAACAATCCAGTTCGTTCCACGCAGGTGCGCATCACGCACAACCCAGGCAATAGAGAGCACGTACAGCGCGGCAATCATAACGCACACAACAACAAGCGCCATGCGCATCTCTTCAGTGATAAGCGAAGACAACAAATCAGCCATGTTTTATCCTTTCGTCGCCCACTTCGCTTTACGCGAGAGCGGCAAGCTGCTCATCAATGCGAGCAAGCTTATCAGTAAGCTCGGCAAAATGAGCGCGATCCTTTTCGATGATCTCGGGAGCCGCTTTTGCAAGAAAGCCTTGGTTGGACAGCTTCTTTTCAAGCTTTGCAGCATCTTTAGAAACTTTATCACGTTCAGACTGCAAACGAGCGCGCTCTGCGTCAAAATCAACTAATCCCGAAAGAGCAACATATACTTCCAGGCTTCCCGCCAAAGATACGCTTGACCCTGCCGGCTTTTCGGCATCCGCAGAAATAGTCAGCGAAGACACATTTGCCAAAGACGAAATCAGGCTTGCCTGCTGCTCCAGCAAATCGGCGCTCTCTTTTGCCTTGATAACAACATCCAGCGCAGATTTAGGCGAAATGCCATAACGGGCGCGCGTGCTGCGAATAGCAGATACCGCATCGCACACCATGCCAATGGCGGCTGCAGCATCTTCGTCGCAATATTGCTTCAAAGCAGCAGCCTGAGGCCACGAAGCAACAATCAGGTGCTTTGCCTGTTTTTCACCCGGAAGCTCCTGGTAAATCTCTTCGGTTACGAAGGGCATGATGGGGTGCAGCAAACGGATTGCCTGGTCAAGCACGAAGACAAGATTGCGCTGGCAATCCAACCTGTCCTGCGGATCGGCATCTTTGCTCAAGCGGCTCTTGGAGAACTCAATGTACCAGTCGCAGAATTCGTTCCAGAAGAACGAATAGAGCTGACGGGTAATTTCGCCAAATTCGAACTCTTCAAAAGCAGCATCAATGCTTTCAACAAGCTGCGCCAGGCGCGTGAAGATCCACTTGTCTGCCGACGTGGTGGGGTTAGGCTCGCCCGGAACATATCCATCAAGGTTCATGCCCACAAAACGAGCAGCGTTCCTGATCTTATTCGCGAAGTTACGACTGCTCACCAGCTTCTGCTCGTCGAACTTCAGATCCTGAGCGCCCGTCACCTGCAGCAAAAGACCGAAGCGCATGCCATCGGAACCGTAATCCTGAAGCAGTTTCAACGGATCAACACCGTTGCCGCGCGATTTGCTCATCGGCTTGCCATCGGCACCCATGACCGTGGGGTGAATAATCACGTGTTCAAACGGAATCTGCTTCGTGAAGTACAGCGAAGACATGACCATACGAGCAACCCACAAGCCCATGATGTCGCGCGCCGTGGAAAGAACCTGCGTTGGGTACGCCAGTTTCAGCTCGGGCGCATCCATGCCTTCGGTTGCCCAGCCCATGGTGGCAAAAGGCCACAGCTGAGAAGAGAACCAAGTATCAAGAACGTCTTCTTCCTGGCGCAACGCATGACCGCACTTCGGACAAGTGTCGATATCTTCCACAGAAGCGTCTTGCCAACCGCACTCGTCGCAGTAGAACATGGGAATGCGATGGCCCCACCACAGCTGACGAGAAATGCACCAGTCCTTCAAGTTGGCAAGCCAGTCAAGGTACACTTGTTTCCAACGTGCAGGATGGAACTGAATCTCGCCGTCTTCGACAACGTGCGCCGCTTCTTTCTTGAGCTCGTCAACGGCAACAAACCACTGCTCCGACTCCCACGGCTCCAACTTGGTGTGGCAACGATAGCACGTCATAACGGAGTGATTCAAATCCTCAATGTGATCCAGCAGACCCAAGGACTCGAATTCTTCCACAATCGCCTGGCGCGCTTCGTCGCGATCCATGCCGCTGAACTTGCCATAGCCTTCCACCACATGGGCGGTCTCATCGAAAATGTTGATTTTCTCCAGGTCATGAGCCTCGCCCATAGCCCAGTCGTTCGGGTCGTGCGACGGCGTAACTTTAACGCAGCCCGTACCGAACTCCGTATCAACATGCCAGTCGGAGAAAATGGGAATCTTGCGACCAACAATAGGCAACGTAACGGTTTTGCCCACCAGTTTCGCAAAACGCTCATCCTTGGGATTCACGGCAACGCCCGTGTCGCCCAGCATGGTTTCCGGACGTGTAGTGGCAACAACCAAGTACTCCGTGCCATCAACAGGCTCGGTCAACGGGTAGCGCAAATACCACAGATGGCTTGCGTCCTCTACGTATTCCGCTTCGTCATCGGCAATGGCGGTCGTGCAGTGCGGGCACCAGTTCACAATACGCTTGCCCTTATAGATCAAGCCCTGGTGATACCAATCGGTGAACACTTTGCGAACAGCCAAAACGTAATCGGGATCAAGCGTGAAGTGCTCGTCTTCGAAGTCACCCGAGCAGCCCATGCCCTTAATCTGGTTCACGATAGTAGTGCCGTATTCGCGGCGCCAGTCGTAGCATGCCTTGATAAACTTCTCGCGACCAATTTCCAAACGAGAAATACCCTGGTCAGCAAGCTTCTTGTCAACTTTTGTCTGCGTTGCAATGCCAGCATGGTCGGTGCCAATGATCCAACGCGTCTGATAACCCCTCATACGCGCACGGCGAATGCAGGTATCCTGGATGGTTTCATTCAGAGCATGACCCATATGCAAAACGCCCGTGATGTTAGGAGGCGGAACAACAATGGTAAACGTATCATCGGCGTGCTCGCCCTGGCCTTTGCTGCGGCGAAAATAGCCTTCCTTCACCCACTCATTAAAAATAGGAGTTTCATGGGCAGCGAAGTCGTAATCGACCTTCTTTGCCTGTCCCTCTTCGTTTTTCTTATTCTCAGCCATTTTCGAATCCTTCTTTTACACGGCTTATACGGCTCTCAATACGCCAGTGCCCGCCTTGAAAAGACGGGCAAAATCAACGTTTCCCATCACGCTAAAGCGCAACGATTTCCGGCTTTGTTTCACCCGTCACATCGGTAGCGCGAATAACAACACGTGAAGCTTCCTGGTATTCCGGCAGCTCATACATGACATCCATAAGAATACGCTCGCAAATAGAACGAAGACCACGTGCGCCGGTTGCGCGCTCTACTGCTTCATGCGCAATGGCGCGAAGCGCTTCCTCTTCGAACTCCAGCTGAGAATCCTCAAAGCTGAACATCTTCTTGTATTGCTTGACCAGCGCGTTCTTCGGCTCCGTCAAAATGCGCACCAAGTCATCCTCCGACAGCTCCTTCAGGGCAGTCACCACCGGAATACGACCGACGAATTCGGGAATCATACCGAACTTATGCAAGTCCTCGGGAAGGACCTGCGCCAAAAGCTCCGCCTCTTCCTGTTTCTTGCTTTCGGGCAGCTCGGCGTTAAAGCCCAAGCTGCTCTTACCCACGCGCTGAGCAACAATGTCGGAAAGGCCCACGAACGCGCCGCCCAAAATGAACAAGATATTATTCGTGTTGATATGGATAAGCTCCTGCTGAGGATGCTTGCGTCCACCTTGCGGAGGAACGGAAGCATCGGTCCCTTCGACAATCTTCAACAGAGCTTGCTGCACGCCTTCGCCCGAAACGTCGCGGGTGATAGAAAGGTTCTCGGCCTTTTTCGCAATCTTATCAATCTCATCGATGTAGATAATGCCAATCTCAGCACTGGGAATATCGAAATCCGCAGCCGTAATAAGCTTCAGCAGGATATTCTCAACGTCTTCGCCTACATAACCCGCTTCGGTCAGCGTGGTAGCATCGGCAATCGCGAAGGGAACTTTCAACGTACGCGCAAGCGTTTCGGCCAAAAGCGTCTTACCTGAACCGGTGGGGCCCAGCAGCAAGATATTGCTTTTCGCCAACTCTACGTCGTCTTCATCGGCAATCTCTTCCATGCCAATGCGCTTGTAGTGGTTGTACACGGCAACAGAAAGCGCTTTTTTCGCATCTTCCTGCCCTACCACATGCTCGGACAAGCGACGATAAAGCTCCTGCGGTGTAGGAAGATTCTCCAGAGAAGTCTCTTCGGCATATTCTTCCCTCCGATGCTCCTCTTCGCTCGCATCGTAGAAATCATACTCGCCATTGCCCATGAAATCCATCTTGCCGCCCTGAGCAACAATGGCTCCAGCGCAAATGGAAACGCATTCATCACAGATGTTGATGCCATCGGGCCCGGAGACCATGGCGTTTGCCATGGATGCGGGCTTGCCGCAGAACGTGCAGCAAGGCTCATTCGTATTGTTACGGTTAGTCGCCATATTCCTTATTCGTCCTCTTCGGAAGTCTGTCCGTGAGTGGTTGCAATCTTGTCAACCAGGCCATATGCCAGGGCTTCCTCGGCCGTCATGTAATTGTCGCGCTCGGTATCACGCTGAATCGTCTCAACATCTTGACCCGTATTATCGGCAAGAATCTCATTCAAACGCTTGCGCGTCTTCAACATGAAGTCGGCAACAATTGCGATTTCGGTCTGCTGACCCTGCGCGCCGCCAGAAGGTTGATGGATCAAAACCATGGAATTGGGCAGGCAGTAGCGCTTGCCCTTTGCGCCGGAAGACAGCAATACGGCAGCCATGGAAGCGCAGCAACCAATGCAAACGGTGGAAACATCGCACTTGATGAAGTTCATGGTGTCCAAAATTGCCAGGCCGGCCGTTACCGATCCTCCCGGAGAATTGATGTAAAGGGAAATATCCTTATCAGGATCAACGCTTTCCAGGTGAAGAAGCTGAGCCACAACGGTATTTGCTACAGCATCGTTGATCTCTTCGCCCAAGAAGACAATGCGCTCATTGAGCAAACGAGAATAGATATCGTAGCTGCGCTCGCCTCGAGGAGACTGCTCCACAACATAAGGAATCAAAGATCCCTGGGCATTCAGTGCCATACCTACCTCACTTTCGACGGCCGCACAAAGGCGGCCGTCATAATCGGTTCAATAACGATGCTCATCATACTGAAAGCAGAAATGATGCGCTACGATTGAAAACAATTTGCAACTTTGTAAAACGAAGCCGCGTTTTAACTATTCAGCGTCAGCAGTTTCACTGAAAGGAATTTCGGTAACAACAGCGCTCTCAACAGCAGCATTCATTGCCTTGGAGCGCAAAACGCCTTCGCGAACCAGATGCAGACGGCCAGCCTGCTTCCAGCTGTTGTACAGGCTCTCCCATTCATCGGCGCTTGCCTTGATGAACTCGGCCTGAACATCGCAGTCTTCACATGCAATCTCGAAGTGACGAGCCCATGCATCCAGAGCAAGATTCTGCTTAACAACCTCGGCAGCCTGCTGCTTAATGTCATCCTTAACCTGAGCGGCGGTAAGGTTATTCGCCTTCAGGTATGCATCGTAAGTCTGGCCAGAGCGCTGCAGCTGCTGGAAGAATTCCTGGAGAAGGTCCTGCTCTTGCTCTTCAACCATAGCCTCGGGGGCTTCATCGGTCACGCGCTCAAGCAGCGCATAGAGAACACGATCCTCCTTCAAGCGGGGCAAGAAATCAGCCTTTTGCTGAGTAAGAGACTCGGAAATACGTTCGCGCAATTCAGCAACCGTCTCGAAGCCAAAATTGTCGGCAACCCAAGCATCGTCAACCGTCGGAGCAACCTTGGTCTTGAGTTCCTTGACCTCAATCGTGAAGGAAACAGACTCCGTCTTGCCAACAAGCTCCTTCAGGTAAGCTGCGGTGCTTTCAGCCACCGGCACGGAGAACTCAAGCTTATCGCCCGCGGCAGCGCCAACAAGCTTCTCGTCAAACTCAGCAGGCATCAAGCCAGAACCAATGGTGTACTGGAATTCGTCGGAAGTAAGTTGATCGATCTTCTCAGATTCATCATCAGCGGCCTGCATAGCCATTACTAAACGATCGCCTTCAGCAGCCTTTGCACCTTCAGCGGCAACCTCAAACTGCGCATATTGGTCAATGATGGCATCGTACTGCATATCGATTTCTGCATCGGTGACCTCGGCTGCAGGCATCTCGATAGCAACAGGCTCGTAGCTAGAAAGCTCGATTTCAGTGCGCAGACCAATGGAGAACGAGAACGTGAAATCTTCGCCAGCCGCAACAGAAGCGATTTCGTCGAACTGAGCTTGGCCAACGGGGAACAGATCCGCACCATCGATTGCCAAAGGCATCATATCGTTGACAACGTCTTCAGTAACGGTTGCTGCAATGTAGCCAGCGCCAAACGCAGCATCGATAACGGCGCGCGGAGCCTTACCCTTACGGAAGCCCGGGAAGGTGTTCTTCTTAGCAACTTCCTTATAAGCACGATTAATACGCGCATCAATCTCAGAAGCTTCAACGGTAACCGTAATCTTTGCACGATTATCTTCGAGCGATTCTACTTTTGTTTCCACGAAAATCCTCCATCATTACTTACTTAATTGCACACTGCAATCTTATACACAAACATGAGTGCCTTGAAGCACATGCAACTTAATATTATCGCATATAACAGAAGGTATTTGAAGAAGATGAAGACAAATGACTGTAAAAAGAAGAGGGGGCCGCAGCGATGCGGTCCCCCCTTCCGGCTTCTCGCGCCGGGCACATGCCCGGGCATGCGAAACGCCCTTCATGAGCGCGACGTCCTATCCTC